>JANQFE010000012.1 GCA_028278025.1 Thermodesulfobacteriota bacterium
CAGCCTGCGGCATCGGGTTGCGTGCTTCAGGCTATGTGCTCGCAAAAACGGCTACTTTCTTGATTACCAGACATCGCTCGCACCGCCTTTGCAGCCCAACCCGATGCTGCAGGCGTGCCGAAAGGTTTCTTTGTAGTAAACACCAGAGGATAGTACGTTCACTACATGCTGATGAATAATACGGGCTAGTCATGACACATTCAAGTGTCACGCTGTACTAGGCAGCCAGGGTGTGTGTGACCATCTGTAAAAGATTATCCAGGTCACAAGGCTTGGGTATGATCGTGGTGACATAGCCCTCATGCAGGCTTTTCTCTGCCAGAGGATCTTTGATGTGGCCGGTAAACATCAAAATTTTTGCTTGTGGATCAATATCTTTTATGCCCTTGCTTGATTCATATCCGTTCATTACCGGCATCTGCATATCCATTAACACAATATCAGGCTGCAGACTGGAGTATTTTTTGATTCCTTCCAGGCCGTTTTCAGCTGTCTCAGCATAATAACCCATGAATTCAAAATATTCCTTGATAGCCTCATGCAGTAGACAATTATCATCAACAATAAGAATTTTTTTGGTGTCCATGAATAACTAAGTTCCTTCTAAAACTTATTTTTTAGATCCCTGATTATTATGTGCTAAGTTGTATAGTGTAGGAAACAAATAGTGTCAAGAAAAAATACAACATATTGTTGCTTTTTTTTGTAATCCACAATATCATGTTATTATATAACACTTTTATCCTGTTAAGTTCATATGTTACAGCTGATTTTTTATCTTGTTTTTCAGGGAAATAAATATAAGATATTGATAAATAATAAATTACACTTTAAAGTGATGGCTTTAATCAGGTTAAGAAACTTAGAATAAGGGGATTAGCTATGAAAAGGAAGTATTATGCAGTTTCAATGTGTATGTTGTTGGTATTTGCCGTTCTTAGTGCAGGTATTATCTCGTCTGTGCAGGCCGGAACCCTTAAAAAAGTTGTGGCCGTCTCACGCTTTGAAAATAAGTCGAACTGGCGCGGTCAGTGGGAGCTTGACAGAGGCATGACAGATCAGCTTACCGATGCTTTAATCCAAAGCGGACAGTTTGTAGTCGTGGAACGGGAAACAGTGGGGGATGTCTTGGCCGAGCAGGACCTTGCAGCAAGCGGCCGCACTGCAAAATCGAAATCTGCTCAAACCGGAAAACTGGTTTCATCCCAAATACTCATAAAAGGGGCAATTACTGAATTTGAACATAAGAGCGGCGGCGGCGGACAAAAGTTTGGCTATAAGAATTTTAAAATCGGACAGAAACGTGAAGAGGCCCACGTTGCCGTGATCATACGGTTGATTGATACCACGACCGGTGAAGTATTAAACTCAAAACGTGTAGAAGGCAAAGCTAAAAGCGGCGGGATCGGCTGGAATGTGAATGCAGGCAGTGTGAGTTTCGGCTCAGACGGTTTTAAAAAGACACCGCTGGGCAAGGCAACTCAGATTGCAATTGACAATGCAGTGGCCTATATTGCCTCGGAAATGAGTTCCATACCCTTTAAAGGACGTGTAATAAAGGCTTCCGGAGACACCATTTATATCAGTGCCGGCGCTAGAAACAATGTCAGTGTTGGCGATACCTTTAGTGTGTATAATGCCGGAGAGCCGCTGATTGATCCTGACACCGGTGAGACTCTGGGATTTGATGAAACCAAAGTAGGAACCGTTAAGGTAACCAGCGTCCAGGAGAAATTTTCCAAAGCAACAAAAGTGAGCGGAGGCGCAATTACGAAAGGCTGCACAATCAAAGGGCAATAATACTGCAAATTGTTCTTATGTATTAATTAGTTTTTAAGGGGACTAGGACATGATGAAAAGAATTATACTGCTTGTCATATCAGTTTTTTATCTGGTGGGGATTGGCTGTGCCTCGGTAAACAAGGGACTTGAAAAAGCCAACGAAGGTGCCCAGGAGGTCGGCAAAACAGCTGGTAAAGCCAGCAGAATTCCGACCTCAGCTACAGAGGGTGCCGCTGAGGGATACGCTGGTGAGGAAAAAAACAATCCGTATAACAGGTGAACAGCTCGTGTGCCCCGATCAAGACACATAGGCTGGCTGATCAAAGGGTAAAACAATGCAGAGAGAACAGCGCGTGAAAAAAATCTGTACAGGCAGTCTGATTATGTTTGCAGCCTGTATTTTGAGTAATATTGTCTTTGCTCAAGAGTCGGATCGCAATGCGATTGTGCAAGCAGAGCCTGCCGGTAAAGTGCGTGTAATGGTAATTGTGCAGGCTGTAGAGACAGACATAAGCTATATCCCTATAATAATAGAAGCAGGGCGCTCTGTTGAGAACTATATTGAAAACACATTAGCAGGACAGGGGTTCACATTGGTTGATGCCACACAGTTAACGGCACTAAAGGAAGCTGAGGCGGCCGTGCGCACGCGGGATGCTTTTCAGATTGCCACAGCTGCCAACACTGCCGGCACAGAGATATTAGTATATGGTGAAGTGCGCAGAGAGTTTGTAAACTATCGTGAAATACATGGCACCACCTACCGTTTTTTCTCCAACGAATTGAATCTCAAGGCAGTTGAGACTAAAACCGGCCAGATTATATATTCCGGCATGAAATCTAAAAACCCGTCTGCTCTGGAGCATACGGCATTGCTTGAGGAGGCTGCCGGGGAGCTTGTATCCGAGATGGTTCCAGCGTTGTCAAAACAGAGGAACGTCAATGAAAAGCACTACACCACTATTTATGCTTCGCAGATCAGCTTTGCACAGATTGACAGCCTGAAACGTGCACTTGCCGCACTGGAAGGTGTTTCAACTGTAGCAACCGAGCGTTTTCAGCAGAGTGTTGCTGTGTTGCGTGTCGGCTATCAGGGCACAACCGAAGAACTTGCAAAAAAAATTGATGGTATTAGTACTCCCGCTGTATATATTTCACGGATGGACAGTGCTGCTATAGAGGTAATGATACAAAAGTAAAGAAAAAGTAATGTATGAGCATAAAAAAATCCTGCGGTTGAAGCTGTGCTTAAAACCGCAGGATTTTTTTGAATTTTACAGAACAGCCTCCTGGGCAGCGCTACTGTTGTCCGGTATAGTAGCTCATTGCTTCAGGAATGAGCTGTTTTAAATTATCAATTCTGGTTGTATCGGAGGGGTGGGTGCTCAGCATCTCGGGCACTGCGGCCCCCTTTTTCTGGTCTGCCATGCGCTGCCAGAATTCCACGGCTGCATGGGGATCGTAACCGGCCATTGCCATGAAAATCAGCCCCAGACGATCTGCTTCCGATTCATGCATGCGGCTGTAGGGCAGCAGGACCCCAACCTGGGACCCCAACCCGTAAGCCGATAAAAACAGATTTTGCGTTTGTTGAGGTCTGTTCTTTAAGGCAGTCGCAAGGGCAGCACCGCCCATCTGTAAAACAAGTCCCTGGCTCATGCGCTCATTGCCGTGATTGGCAACGGCATGGGCAATTTCATGTCCCATCACCACTGCCAGCCCTGTTTCGTTTTCGGTAATGGGAAGTATGCCCGTATATACGACAACTTTACCCCCGGGCATGCACCAGGCGTTTACCGTATCGTCATCTACCAGATTAAATTCCCAGGCATAGCCACCCAGATGTGACGATACATTCTTGTCGGCAAAATATTTCTCAACAGCAACCTGAATTCTTAGGCCGACTGATTTGACCATCTGTGCTTCCGCAGAATCGTTGACTACTTTATGCTGTGAGAGGAATTCATTGTATGACTTAAAACTCATTGTATTGAGTTCCTGGTTCGACACCAGCTGCAGCTGCCGTCTGCCGGTAACGGGAACTGTCTGGCAGGCTATACAGACCAGGATCAGAAGAATACATAGGAGATAGATTGCTGTTTTTCTCATGGTTATATCCACCGGTATAACTACCGGATTGTCATAATATCATTTTGATCGAAAAGCTAAATGTCGGGTTAGGGAAGAGTCGTCAGCTATAAACTGTTGAGCCGACTATTCAGACGCGCGACCCTTTATACGTTTTTTGGTCTTGTCACGTTCTATGGTGACCTGTCCTTTGCCGATATGCCGTTCTTTTTTCAGCATTTGACCATTTTTATAAGTAACGGTAAACTGCACATTACCCATACGGTCATACTCTTTGCTGATCCCGTCTTGTTTACCATTCTTGTAGTTTTCTTCAGCTTTTAATTTTCCGGTTTCAAAGTAACGTTTTGTAATACCCTCTTTTTTGCCCTTCACATAATGCTCTTCATCGGTTACTACGCCGGTCCTATTGTATTTTTTTCTGACCCCCTGTTCATTGCCGTCCTTGTACCTTACTTCCTCTTTTAGTTTGCCGGTATCAAAATAGTATTTAAAAAGGCCTGCTTTTTTACCATTTTTGTAATGCTCATCAGCAATAAGATTGCCGCGCTTGTTATACCTTTTGGCACTGCCGTCCTTTTTGCCGTTTACATAGCTTGTTTCTGATTTTATTCTGCCGCTGGCATAGTATTCTTTTATTACTTCCTTCTGTGCGGCTGTTACTGTTTGTGATTTTTTCTCTGTCTTTGCTTTTGATTCTGCCCAGGCCAGGCTGA
Source organism: Thermodesulfobacteriota bacterium (assembly GCA_028278025.1). Classification (GTDB taxonomy): domain Bacteria; phylum Desulfobacterota; class WTBG01; order CAIYCZ01; family CAIRTM01; genus JANQFE01. The sequence continues at coordinate 4,587 of JANQFE010000012.1, forward strand.
AGATAAATGACGATAACACTAAACCCACTAGTACTTTTGTTGTTTTCATAGTGCTCCTCCTGTAATAGTTATTGTTATATCCTCTGTTGACTCACGTCCCCTTTTGCAGTAGCTCATCACAAAGGAGATCAGAGGTAATTATTTTGTGCTCTGCTAGCAAATTTCTAGCTTATACGGCCAGGATAGTCAAATAATTATGTATATATACTGTTCATTATTGTGTCTGTCAAGCCGCTAAAATTAGTAAAAAAAATGTTTTATTACTATTGAGAATTATAAAAAATGTATTATAGTTAAGCATGGTCACGTTCAGCCGAAGAGGGCTGGACAAAAATTAAAAAAACCACGAAGGGCATCAGGAAAGGAGGTAATAGTTTTGAGAAGACTATACAGAGTATTTGCGTGTAGTTACTTTTTTAACGGCAGGCTCAAAAACGGGATGGTTCAATTGTTACTGAACCGCCTGAAGGCCGATACCGGCTTACCGGTCGATACAATGAATGAAGAATAGGCAACGAGTAAACAGAATTTTTTGACTAGTTTAGGAGGGTGTTATGCAAAAAGTTATAGTGAGTTTGCTGGTTTTTGGATTATCCTGCCTGCCTGCTGTCGTCCTGGCAGCCGACAGCAGTAATTCCTCGGATGATTTGCAGAGGTTTGCCCAGCGCAGGATCAGACAAAAGCAACAGCAGCAAGAAGAACAAAAGCAGAAACGCACCCCGAGGGCAACTAAAGCCAGGGAGCAGCTTAGCCTGTTGAAAACAATTACGGCCCAATCAGCGCAGGAACAAAAACAAAGAGAAGAGCTTAAAAAGAAACTGACCGCAGGGGAAGGTGTTAAACAGTCAAAAGGTTCTGTCAGGATGAAGCTTCCCTTCGTTTCAAAACAGCATGACGGGTGGAGCTGCGGCCTGCATACGGCAACCCGCCTGTTGAAACAGAGAAAATACGATGTTGAATATGAAGAGTTAATCAAACAGAGGGAACTGGTGGGCAAGTATGTTTTAAATTCCGATAAGGGCCCTTATACGCTGCCCCACGCCCTTCAGAGGATCCTGCGCAACTGGCACAAGGAAAGCTGGTGGATGACGGATGTTGAGTTTGATGTTATTAAGAATCTTTTGCGGCAAAAAAAGCCGGTGGCCGTGCTCATACTCATAAAAGGAAGCACGTTTAAAGTTGATATCGGCCCGCGCAAAGTAAAGGTGCCGGCAACTCACTGGGTTACCGTCTCGGGCTTTAACGACAAGAAAAAAACCGTTTATTACTATGATCCCTATGAAGAAAAAGAGCAGCAGATGGGCTATGACAAATTTCTTGAGCTCTGGGCTTTTGATCCCAAGGAATTTGCTCAAGATGGTTTAGATCCAATTGTGCTTGCCTATGGATTTTTAGCATCACGCACGATAGGTTTTTGCAACTAAAGCGGAAAGAATACACAACAGTGACATTATAACAAGGGAAGCTTTTTGTAGCTTCCCTTGTTTTTTTGTTTCATATTGATGTGCCAATATTGCAATTAAATCGGTAAAATAGTATACTTCATGCCTATGAAGGGCATCCGTCAATCCATGTTATATTCATAATTGCAAATGCAGCTGGTATGGCTCCGCGTAATAACTTACAACCTTTTTGGAAAGAAAAGTCTCTGGAAACAATGACGGCTGATGAGTGGGAATTACTGTGTGACGGATGTGCTCAGTGTTGTCTGCAAAAAATGGAAGATGAAGAGACCGGTGAGATGCACTACACCAGGATCGTCTGCCGTTATCTTGATGAAACGACCTGCCGCTGTACCCAATATGAACAGCGTACCGAGCTGGTGCCGACCTGTCTTAAACTAACCTGCCGGAATATTAATGAGATTCATTTTTTACCGCGAACCTGTGCTTATCGGCTCGTTCTGGAGGGAAAAGAACTGTTATGGTGGCATCGGCTTATATCAGGAAATTCAGGGAGTGTACACGCAGCCGGTATTTCTATACGCGGTAAGGTAGTGTGTGAGGAGCACGTTCATCCGGATGGCTGGGATGAGCACATAATAGATTGGATAGGGTAACAATGATTTTTGATTGCGGATATAAACACTAATCGGGAGTCACCAATTACCAGTTACGAAACAGTGCAATGCTTGAACTCAATAACACAATTGTAGTCTGTGTCGATATCCAGGGCGTTCTCGCCCATGCAATGCATACTAAAGGTGAGCTTTTTACAAATGTAAAAAAGCTGCTTTCCGCTGTGAGTGTTTTAGAAATCCCTGTTGTATGGACCGAACAGACCCCGGAGAAACTTGGCCCGACATTGCCTGAGATTGCCGAACTCATGCCGGCAATTAAACCGATCATCAAAAAGTCTTTCAGCTGTTGCGGAAATGCACAGTTTATGGAGACCTTAAGAGCACACGGTCGTAAGCAGGTTGTAATTATCGGCATCGAAGCCCATATCTGCATTTACCAGACAACGGTTGACCTTATTGCGCAGGGCTACGAGGTACAGGTGGCTGCAGATTGTATCTCCTCGCGATCCCCTGGGAATAAAACAGTCGGTATTGCAAAGATGGAGGCTGTCGGTGCTGCTGTTACGACAACTGAGACGGTATTGTTTGAACTGCTCAAAACGGCAGATGCACCGCATTTTCAAGAAATAGTAAGGATAATTAAATAGAACAAAGGGAGAAAGCATGGACATACTATATACACAGGTTCTTGCCGCAATCGAAGCAAAACTGCACCTTGAACCCGTGGCAATACCTCCAGAGCTTGCAAAAACAACCTTTCCTTTAAAGGCCCTTGACCTTCGCATGTACAACTGGAAGGCAGACAGCATTCGAAAGATGTACTGCATGCGGTTTAAAGTACGCATACCATCGCTTAATGTACTCGGCATGGCGATCTATCCGCAGACTGATCTGGATGTACCGATTTTTCAGTTTGACCTTTCACTTACCAAGAAAATAGTTGTCTCTTATGTAAATTTTATAGCACTATTCCACAACGAAGCCTATATGCACAAATATATAGAGCCCCTGCAGCCCGTTTATGAAAAATACAAGCATTTGCCCCCGGAGCACATGCGTGAGTGGATGCTGGCACGCAAAAATCCCTATACCATTTATTCCAAGCCTGATCCGGGCAGACTCGATGAACTGAAAAAATGTGTCATGGACTACCTGGAAGTTTATCTTGATATTCTGAGCAGTGCCCAAAGGACAGATGATAGTGAGTATCAGCACCAGATTGAGCAGGCCCATGCAGCATTCAGGGAGGATCTTGTCGGCAAAGACAGATCGCAGAAGATGCTCGGTAAAATAATCGGTAAGAAAAAAGCAAGCCGTATTTTCAATGAGTTAATTGTTTAATAAAAGAGAGTTTTTTTGCCTGAAGATGAATGAGCATTGGAAAATGTTATTCATTGGTTTTTAAATAAACCTACCTAATCTCGCGGTTGCTCCAGAGAGGTTCCACCGATCCGGGCAGAAAGAGAGCATATGCACAATATAGATCATTTACTTTTCTTTGCGTACTCCAAAGAAAAGTAACAAAAGAAAAGGCACCCTGCACTCGGCTGCGTTGCAATGGGATAGAGAACAAACAGTATGAACAAACCCTGTAATGATCCAGAAGGAATATGCGATGAGTAAACGCTATGATATAGTTGTTGCGGGTGCCGGACCGGCAGGGATAATGGCTGCAAAGACCGCGGCTGAAAACGGTTTGCGGGTGGCACTGCTTGAAAGAAAAACCACTATAGCAAAAATCTTCAGGGTTGATGCCGGTGCTATCGGTGTCAATGAAGCTTTGTTCGGACAGAGGGTTACCTTTAACCAACAGGGCGGGCGACTGTGTTTTCCTGACAGCGGATTCGCGATTGCCTACGATGGTCCCTATACAAATATCTATGGATTTCAGATTTATTCTCCCTGTGGTAGACGGCTGATTTTTGGAGACTGGCAGGTTGCGCAGGGGCAGGGGGACAGCCGCAGGGTGGGTATAGCGCTCAGTAAGGAAGCCATGCTTGAGGGGCTGTTGCAGGAGGCTGAATCCTGTCATGTTGACGTTTGTGCCGGCACAAACATTACCGGTATCACACATGCAAACGGTCATGTTCAGGTACACACCGATAGAGGTTCCTTGGAAGGAATATTTGTTATTGCAGCCGATGGTGTTAATTCGCGGATCGGCCAGCTTACGGGTCTCAACAAGGAACGGAAATTTCAAGGCACCATGAAATACTTTGGCTACGAAATCGAAGGTGAACTGCCTGTCGATGATGGCAGCTTTAATTTTATACTGTCCGAGAAAGGAAATTTTGCACTCACACCCACATTCCGTGACAGCGTGTATCATTTGGGGATTTTCAGTTTTAATACCAAGGTACAGCTTAAGTCTGTATTTGAAGATTTTTTAACCGCCGATCCAACCTACTCACCCTGGTTTCACAAGACTAAACGCATTAAGACCCAGGCATGCGTTGTGAATGAATTTTCACCGGTGAAGGTGCCGTACAAGGATAATGTTCTGTTTATCGGTGACACAGTCTGGTCGCGTGAGTTCAGCAATATGGCAGCATTAATTTCAGGCTGGAAGGCCGGCAATGCTGTAACTCTGGCTATGATTGACAATAAGTATTCAAAAGAGGGAATCGAACCATACCTTGCCTGGTGGCACGAACAGTTCTATGCCCCGTACGGTGACATTGAGTTTGCCACATTTGATTTCCAGGATTTTTTGGCGGGTGAAGAAATAGATTATCTAACTGCCCTGGTGACACAGCCGTTTCCGGCAACCATGAATTTTTACACTCTTTTTGATTTGATCGGCAATGCTTATGCAGAGCTTTTTCCACAAATAGAACACGAGCGTCCCGAGATAATGGAAAAACTGCTTTCGATGCGCTCGCAATTTGATGAGCTGGCAGCACAGCAGCGCAAGAGGGGGTTCCCGAACAGGTAGTTGAAGGCTTGTTGTTTGTAGAGCATTGGCCGTTGTGAAAAAGGCGACCGACGACATGCAACTGACACATACAAAAAAGAGTATGGGGCTTCGGGTTTAAACTGTAGTAATTTGTAAGCATTAGAAAACATATTAGTATGCAACGAATAATTGAACCGGAATTGATGGAGGAAGCCGAGCAGGCCCGTGCTTATGCCGAAGCTGATTTTGAAGAGCCGCATAACAATTTTGTTGCTCAGTTTCAGCAGATCTTTGGTCCTCAGGTAAACGGGTATGTGCTTGATCTAGGCTGCGGTCCGGGAGATGTTTCAGTGCGCTTTGCCCGTGCATTTTCTAACTGTGTTATCCATGGCGTTGATGGTTCCGAGGCCATGTTGCAATATGGTAAAAAAACACTTAACGGATTGCAGGATGTGCAGCATCGCATCAAGCTCATCAAAGCAATACTGCCCGGTGCAGCACTGCCTTTGGCAGAATATGATGCTGTTATCAGCAACAGCCTGCTTCATCATCTTGAAAATCCAATGGTGCTCTGGGACGCTGTAAAGCTTTTTGCAAAACAGGGGGCACCGGTCTTCATTATGGATTTGCAAAGGCCCCGGACACTCCCGGAAGCCCGTAGTTTAGTGGAGACTTATGCAAGCAATGCACCGGAAGTGCTCAGGCGGGATTTTTTTAACTCGCTGTGTGCTGCTTTTGAGGCAGATGAAATAAGGCAGCAGCTGCAAGAAGCGGGCTTGGAATATTTGGAAATCAGAGGGGTAAGTGACCGGCATGTTGTCATAGCCGGAAAGATGCCTAAAGGAAGTGGAAATCAGGCTTTGAAAGAGGCAGTAACCGATCTTACAGTGTAACAGAGCCTAAACAACCAGTAAATCCTTCCTCTCATACTGTCTACTGTTTTTCGACTGTAGTGTTATCACTTCATAAGTCAATTCTCTGACAAATCATCTCGATACGTTAAAATCACTGTTAAAAATATTAGATAATATTAAAAAATATATCTTATTTATAATATTAATATATATTTAGCATATGATAAATTATAGCAGGTATTAAAGAAATATTTAGACACTTATTTTTATATTTATAAATAAAATATTGTACAAATACGAAACTTATGGTATAAGTGTGAGAGACTACATTAAAGTTTAAATCATATGAATCTATATTATGCCTAAAATATTTCAACCTGCCTTTATAAAAAATATGTTAATTGTGACCGGAAGAGCGGTCATCCTTGCTGCGACATACGCTTTAGTTGCGGGTGTGTGCTATGGTGCCGATATACACAATACTAACACCAGTTCGGAATTTGCATTCGACTTAACCCGTTTTGACCGTAATGATAATGAGCAATATGCCGAAGCCGGAGAGCCCAATCATATCCCTGCGTGCACATTTGAGTTATTTCCTGTCCACGGAACTATAGGTACTATAGTTACAATTGAGGGCTTTGCTTTCGGTAATAATCCAGGGGAAGTACAAATCAAGAAAGGTACAACAAAGATTTTAGAGTGGCATAATGAATTTATACGCTGTGAAATCATCAGTCAACTTAAACCGGATATATACGATGTAAGCATCATTCTGGCGGACGGCTGTATAGCTATTTTTTACAAAAATGCATTTACTGTAAAAGCTCCCAGGATTACAGAGATCGACATGCAGGCTGCTTGCCCCAAAGATATTGTGACCATACAAGGTTTGTTTTTTGGATCAGATGCAAGCAAACCAAGAGTTAAACTCAAAATTGCAGACCATCAGTACATAAGAACTGAGATAATTAGTCAGGTTATGGATCCGACAAGCGGAGAAAGTCAAATCATGTTTGTTGTACCGGAGGTTACTTCAGGGACTTATAAGCTGTATATGCGCAATCTGATTGGCTGGTCAAATTCAGTGCAGTTTACCATACTGGGGCCCGAAGATTGTGAACCAACCCTGATAACCTTATCCTCGTTTACGGCCGTACCGGCGTACAATAAAGTGACACTTGCATGGGAGACAGCATCGGAAATTGATAATGCCGGGTTTAACCTGTATCGTACTGAATCACGGCAGGACGAGTACATACAGATAAATGATGCAATGATACCCGCCCAGGGTACGCCCGCTCACGGTTCCGGTTACACGTTTGTGGACGAAGATGTTACCTACGGATTTACCTACCTGTACAGGCTCGAGGCTGTTGATGTTTTCGGCAATGTGACACAGCATGGACCGGCTGAGGTTACCGTCCAGCGTGAGCGGATTCTGCGCTAATTAAGTGTTAAACCCACGCGCACCAGAGGCGGATCTAACTAACCGCAGAATCACGCAGACGGACGCAGACTTTTTTCTCCCGCGACACGGCGGGAGAAAAACCATCCATGGCCTTTCAGGCCAAGAGTATAATATAAAATCATTGCTAAGAGCTTTACAAATTATTAAAAAAAGCTTCATTACGAAGTGATTGCATTTTCTCAGCGGACAAACTGTCCGCTGAGAATGTCAGCGTTAGTATGCCTGTCCCGAGCTTGTCGTGGGGCGTAAGTCAGCGGTTAATGATAAAAAGCACTCTGCATTTCATAAAATATATTTTCTATTCTACAGCGTTCTGATACAATCACCACAGATATTCATACAAAATAAACACAAAACATATGGAGATAAAATATGCAGCGATTTCAGGGTAAGACCGCACTTGTAACCGGGGCGGGCAGCGGTATTGGGAGAAGCATAGCACATCGTTTTGCCAAAGAGGGTGCCGACGTGGTGGGGTGTGATGTTAATACAAAAGGCATAGAGGAAACTGTTCGGCTGATTGAACATGCCGGTAAAAAAGCCTTGGGGTGTGTGTGCGATATAGGCCGGCAGGCAGAGGTAGATAACATGGCTATGCAGGTTTTCAAATCTTTTGACCGGATTGACATTCTGGTTAACAATGCCGGCATCGGGGACACCAATAAAAGCTTTGATGAAATTGATGCCGAACTGTGGGACAGGATTTATGCCGTAAATGTTAAGGGGCCGTTTTTCCTGACACAGAAAATTGCGCGGCATATGATTGATAACAAGATAAAGGGACGCATAATAAATATTTCTTCGACAGAAGGTAAGACCAACCGGGCCGGAAGCCTGGTGTATGCATCCTCGAAAAGCGCTCTGATCGGGCTTACCCAGGGACTGGCGTTTCAACTTGCCGGCTATGATATTACCGTAAATGCCGTATGCCCCGGGCTTATTGATACACCCATATGGCACCGGGGCGATAAAGCCCTAGAAATGCCCGAGGGCAGCACAATCAAAATGGTTGTGGACTCATCCATCGAGTCGATGCAGGTAAAGATCCAGCGGGTCGGCCGGCCTGATGATATTGCCGGGGCCGTGGCATTCCTGGCATCAGAGGATGCCGGCTATATGACCGGCCAGGCCCTGAATGTATGCGGTGGGCTTGAGTATCATTAAATAGTGAACAGTTGTTTGTAGAGCTTTGACAGTTGTGAAAAAGACAACTGATGACATGCAACTAACAACGGGCACATAAAAAAAGAGGCCGAGCAGGGGATGCTCCGCCTCTTTTTCAATAGAAAGGAGTGTATATTGCATATTTTTTATTTTTTCGGACGTTCGTATTTGAAGATGCAGACGCAGTCTCCATCGGCCTGGGCGCACAAAATAGAGCCCTTCATACCCTGGTCTTTAAAGGCTTCCTTGGTTGCGGCAACGTCCATCTCACAGATCACAGGGCAGGGTTTTTTAAAGCCGTATTCTTTTGCGATTTCCAGGACAGGACAGACTTTCTGAACCTCAATTACCCCGTCCATATCATTGTTGGATATGTCATGGACTTCCATTTCCATACCGATTTGCTTATAGATAGGAATTGCCTTGGTAAACCCGTTAGCGAGGGTGTCGTTTAAAATAAAAGCACCCATATGTTCGCGCTGCCTTTCCGGATAGCCCTGAAACAGCACGTCCCAGGCTTTTTGTTCATTTTCCTCTTCTGCCATTTTTTTATAAGTCTCAAACTTTTTCCTGAACATTGCAATTGAATCCATGTTCTCTCCTTTATGTATATGGTTTTGCAACTCTATGGTTAGGCTGTTTTTTTTTATGAACTGCCATATGTTTAAATACTAGCATTGACTACCATATATTGTCAATTGAAAGATGAACATAGTCATTTTTTACTAAGGCAGGAGATAGCATATGATGTCTGATATATAGGGATTGATAGCTGCTGCAAGAGGAGACTCCCGAACCGCCAACCACCGTTCGGCAACCCGGGTCATTAAAACAAACGAACGTTTTTCAGCGCACAAAAAAAGCCGGCCGCATGATCGGCCGGCTTATAGCAGTCCATTCAGTATATTAATAGGTCTTTTGCAGATTGCTGATGGTGAACATGTTGGACTTCTGCTTGGGGTTACTGATTTCAGGTTCAAAGAAGTGCTGCTGGTTGCTCAGCCCTGAGTGGATCCTGACAAAGTCCGGGAAACAGGTTCCTACGATAAAGTGTTTCTTATCTCCCTGCATGGTCGGCAGCACATTGGTGTAATTGGTAAACATCTTCCAGAACCGGCCGTTCTCGTCATAGATTTCCGTCCACAGGATCAGGTACGACTCGGGATCAACATACCAGACCCGCTTGCCGTAAATGTAGTTAGGGTCTTTATTAATAGCCTCTACTACCAGCAGATTGCAGCGTTCGTACGTCAGGCCGTTTACCAGACCCTGGCCCGGCTGGCGGGTGGTCTTTTTCATATCTGTATGTCGGGAAGCGAGCATGTCTTTTTTGCCCTTGTAGGTGTAGTTGTTGCGAATGATCTGGCCGTCCCAAAAATACTCATCATCATAGATCAGGTCGGTGCCGTCAATGGAGTCGGTCTTCTGGCTGGTTGAGAGTCTCCTGATTCTTCTGAACTGGCTGTAGTACAGGTAGGTGTCATCGTCCTTTTTGGGGTTCATGTACCTTAAGACATACATGCGCGTATTGAGAAATTCCTCGGGTTTATACATGTGCGTGAAAAAAGCCCGACGATACCCTTTTTTGTTTTTAGGCAGGGCCGGTTTGGGCTCGATTTCGGTACGCTGCACCCAGTAAAATTCCCAGTATTCCTGGTCGCTCATCCGGTCGGTCCTGCTTTTGGGATTAATGTTTGGGGAGTAGCGTCGGTAGTGGGCCGCATCGCCATGATTATTGAAATCAAAATTATAAGCGATTTCCAGCCCGTTCTGAGGCTTGGGAAACGGCCGGCCGGCCACCTCGGCATAGTTTGCAATGATACCGTCAGCATCCGGTTTCTTTACTATCGAAGCATATTTCTGCGTGGCCTCAATCATACCCTTGGTGGCATTAACCTTTTTGTAAGGCTGGATGTAAAAGTAAAGCCCTTCAGGAGGTGCTCCCCATTTCTCAGGGTTTTTTATCATGCCGGTATAGGCTTTGGGGAAATAATCTGAGATCTGGTCGATATTGCCGGCATCAATCTTCTTGCCGACCCAGATTTTTTCCCACTCCCGCACCTCGACCAGCTCTTCGGCGGTGTAGGCGGTGCCAAGATCAATTTCCGATGCACCGGCAACCAGAGGCAGCAGGAGCAAACTCACTGCTGTCAGCATACCACAAATTTTTTTAAAACTTATCATACCCATAACCTCCTTTACCATTATTCTCAGTTACACATTTTTAATAAATAATTTAAAACTCATAGCGCAGACGCAGGATAATACTGTCCTTCTTATCATAGTCATTGCCGATGATTTTATGTTTCTGCCGACCGTAGAATTTTGCACCTATATCAACACGCATACCGCCGCCGAGGAAGTCGGACGGAAATACATAGGTAAAAACCGGAACCGCCATCCAGTGGCCCACCTGGAAGTAATAGTTACCGATAAAGACAAGGTTCCAGGAAGTATGCCAAAGTTCCTGGCGCAGGAACAGTGATACGGCATCGGTAATATTGTCACGCGGACGGTGTTTGCGGTCATCAAGGACAAGATCATGGTCATGGTTAAATACTTTTTCCCAGAAATACGTAAGCGATATTTCCAGTTTTTTCTGTGTTCTAAATGTATTGTTAAACCATTTGGGCAGCCTGATGCGGTCACTGACTTTAATGGCAATACCCAGGATGTCGCGTCGGACTTCATCATAGAGGGCCTGGCTGCTGCCCCTTTCGCCCTTGCTGAGCGGAGTGTCGATTTCGTAGAACCACTCCAGGTCCCAGGTAGTGTAGCGCAGCCAGTCTATCTGGGTCTGGGCAGTGCCGCCGATGGTCTGATAGCGCTTGTACTTGAAAACGCGGGTGCTGGGCCAGTCGCCGGGATTTACCGAACCGCCCAGAAACATTGATTTCAGTCCGGCTGTAACATACTGGGTAGCCAGGGCGCTTACAGCTGCCGGATCGGCCGTTACGGCACCATCGGATTTGTGGTTCCAGTACAGCAGGGTCCAGTCAATGTCCCATGTGTAACCGGATATTCGGCCGCCGAACTCGTAGTTTTCACCCAGGTTCCAGCCGTGGTGGTCGCGGTTCATCTTTTGGTGCAGCCATGCAAACATGCCCATTTCATGCCCCGGTTTAAACTGGGCATTTTTAAAGTAGCGCGGACCCCAGTGGGTGCTCTGGTAGGGCAGCAGTGTTCCGCGGTAGTCGCCGGGATTGAATATAAATTCAAACAGCAGATTGCCCGGAAGCTCTGACTGGTAAAAAGTCCTGATCATCCAGATACCCTGCTTGATTTCCTCCCAGGCGTCTACGCCCGGCACGCCGTGGCGCAGGTCAAGGGGGTTTACAACATCGGCAACCCGGTTCACATCAAGCTGGCCCCACTGTACAATCTGCTTACCGATGACTATCTGCCAGGGGCCCCGTTGAATATCAATGTAGAGCTCGGTAAGCATGTCGTCGTCAAAATTGCGCGGATGGACATAATCCTTGCGATCGCGGTGGGCAATGCTGCGCCGCAGATCATCATCGTACAGCGGTGCTTTTTCCCACCACCACCTGAGACCGCCAAAGAGTCTGACAGCCATGTCATCATCATCCTTGAGGGTATACAGTGCTTCGATCATGACTGCAGTGTTGGCATAATCAAGTATAGAGTCATGATTGCCTCCGGGACCGTGCTTTTCACGGTCTTGCATCTGGGTGCGCAGATACATGGTCTCCTTTATAAAGCCGTTGATCTTGAGTTTGCCGTCCATGAGCTCGATCATGGCCCGGGCCGGATGGTGCGTAAACAGTAGTATGAGGACAGTTGTGGTAAGAATAGTTGAAAGGAATAATACTTTTTTCTTCATTCCCCCCTCCATCATAGTTAATTGTTCATTATTTTGAAATTACATTATACTGTACCGTCTGCCTCTGCAGACGATAAGTTAAAATTAGCTAAACAATTACCATGCAGCGCGGTGAAAAGCAACCAAAATCTAGTACATGTGACTTCTGATTAAAAACAATAAGGAATAAAGCCGAGTACCGGAGTTTGCGTCGGCGGGCTCCTGTCAACTTTTTGTAATAAATTTCGGTTTAAAAAGAGCAATAAAGCTCGGAATAATCAGCAACGCACCAAGCATGTTAAACAGCAAGATAATGGCAAGTAGCAGTCCCATCAGGGCCTGGAACATCATTTTTGAAATGAACCAGAATACAATACCGCATACCAGGGTTGTAGCGATAAAGACAATTGCCTTACCGGTAGTACCCAGGGCCTGACTGATGGCATACTCAAGCGTGCCTTTATTTTTATATTCTTCGATGATCCGGCTGACCAGGTAGATACCATAGTCAACTCCAAGCCCGATACCTACGGAGGAAACCGGCAGTGTTGCCGTTGTGAGAGCCAACGTTTGCTTGTTCATTGCCATAAACCAGAAGGCCAGAACATTTGAAAGAATAAGGGGCGTCGTAATAATCAGCCCTGCAAATGCCGACCTGAAAATAAAGGTGCACAGAATAAACACTGTTGTAAGTGCCAGAATGAACGTCCAAATCTGATAGAGAGTCAAGGCTTCATTAATGCCGGCCTGTACACCGACAGCTCCGCCGGCAAGCCGGAAATGCACAGGGGTTACCCCTTCGATAGGAGGCTTTTCAGGAAAGGCCGGTGGTTTTTGTCTGAAGAAGCCGTCGATCCAGTATACGAACTTGTCAAACCCGTGACGCTCAACATCGCTTTGGCGTTTACCGAATCTGGCGTGATCACGGATAAATGTATTAACCCGGTCGATTACCAGCCGTATGGTTTCGGCAGTTTTATCGCGGCAGAGGATAACAACATTCATGGACGTTTCATCCTCATCTATATACTTGTCATATGAACCGGGCGGAGCCTGGAACAGTATTTGTCTCCACAGCATCTTAAGCTGGCGGTCCAGCTTAGGCAGCAAAAACCAGTTCGGATCATTATCGCGTACGGCCCGGTTGCGACCCGGTATTTGTCCAATGACCGACATAACCATGATCACACGCATATCAGGGGTGTCTTTCATGTACTTAATAAAGCGGGCTATATCGCGCAGCACAGCCGGTTGGGCCACGGATGCATCCTCTTCACCCTGGATTATAATATAGAGGGGATTGAGCTGGGGATTTGCAAAGGTGATTCTAAAAGAGTCCACATTGTAGCGGTGCCAGGGCCAGAGAATTTCAGACCCGGGCATGGCGTTACCGATGGTAATGTCATTGACATAAAAGCTGCCCCAGATAAGCAGCACCAGCGATACGGCCAGCACCGGTATTTTGCCCCAGGATACAATCCACGCACCTGTTCTTTTCAAGAGTCTGTCAAGAAATCCTTCACCTTCTTTGGCTGTTTTTATAGGCATGTATGAGAGCAAAATGGGCACCAGCAGCATGGCAATCGCCACAGTGGCAAAGGCCCAGAAGGCACAGGAAAGGCAAATTTTTTGCAGAATAGGGATAGGGGTAAGTGCAATAACAATGATACCGGAAGCATCGGTGATAATTCCGGCAAACCCGGGTACGAACAGGTGCTCGATAACGTTTTTGCAGGCCTGTTTTACATTGCCTTCATGGTAGGCCTCCTCCTTGTAACGCTTTATGACCTGTACTGAATGGGAAGCCGCCATTGCAGAGATGAGGAAAGGAAATACCAGCACAAGCGGGTCGAGGTTATATCCCAGCAGGCTCAGAAATCCCAGTCCCCAGACGGCGCTTACTGCGGCAGCCAGGATCGGCAGAAGCATGCCGCGTTTTGAACGGAAATAGAGAAAAAACATAATCATCATGGCAATAACCGTATAGAGCAGTATTTTCAGCACGTCATTTACGTAGTAGTCAATGTATCCCAGATGCATGGGCTCGCCGGAGATTGCAACAATATTGTTTTCATTTTCATATTTCTTGCGAAGTTCGCGAAGCTCCTTGAAACAGACGCTGTAGTCGATTTGCTCCTCGTAGAAATCAACCAGAATAACGGTGCTGCGACTGTCAAGAGATACCAGGGCCGGATAGTTCCAGGGGATGCCGTAAACAGTGTCGCGAAGTTGTTTGAGGCCTTCAGGGGTGTCGGGTACCTCAGGAAACATAACCGGTTCAACAGTATAGCCGCTGGATGTGGTAATAAAGTTTTTATTTTTCCGGTGGGCCAACGACATGATTTTGTAGCGGTCTATAGCATGGAACATCAATAGATCTTCGGTTATACCTTTCACAATGCTCAGGGTCTCATGGTTGAAGACATCGTTGTATTTGCCGCCGTCTTCCTTATCACGTACCTGCACCATGATGATGATCTGATTGGCACCACCGAACTGGTTTCTTATTTCGTTGTGCAGGTTAACATACTCATGGTTTTTGGGCAGAAGGTCGGGAAAGATTGTTTTAATGGAAAGATTCACTATGGCTTCATACAGGAAGAATGCGGTTAAAAGCAGAATGCCGATGAGAAAGAGAAGCCTTTTTTCTATAATCAAATTTGCAAAACGTTTCATAGTAACCTTATTCTCCCTTCTTACTGTAGTTAAAACTATTCTGTTACCATACCCTTGAACTCAAGCGCTTTGGGCATGCGGAAAAAGTCCATGGCATAGGAAAGACCGGAACGATAGTGCCAGGTTTTGCCCCCGTCAGAAGTGCGTACGGCAGTCCCGCTTTGACCGACGACCCAGCCCGTATCAGCATTGCTGAAGTATATATCCCTGAACCAGAACTTAGACTTAATAACATCATCCTGCACCTGCCAGGTTTTACCGCTATCACTTGAGGTCAGATAGGCCCCCTTATCACCGACGGCCCAGCCCCTGTTGCCGATAAGAAAGAGTGAATAAAGTGACAGCTTGGTACCGGTCGGCATTACATCCCAGGTTTTGCCTGCATCGGCTGTGCGTAGGATATGGCCATCCATACCGCACAACAGAACCGTTTGCTTATCACGTGCAAAAATATTAAAAAGAGCAGGGCGTTGGTTTTCAAACAGCTCTTCGATAGAAGCGCGCTCAAATGATTTGGGCATCTGTTCCTGCCAGGTTTTACCGCCGTCTGATGAATGTTGAATGATGCCGGCTTCTCCAACAATCCAGCCGTTCAAGGGGTCTGTAAAAAGGATATTGCTGAAAATCTTATCAACCTCTTCTGTCTGGCGGCTCCAGGTTGTACCGCTATCTGTGGTATGTAAAATAGTGCTCCATTCACCGGCGGCCCACCCGATCTTTTCATTTACAAAGCAGATGCTGAACAGATGCTTGTCAAGACCTGAGTCCTGTCTGGTCCAGGTAGTGCCGCCATCAGCTGTATGGAGAATGACACCGTAGTGTCCCACAATCCAGCCGGTTTTATTGTTGAGGAAGGTTCCGTCAATCAGGGTTGTTTCTTTTATACCCGACTCCTGCTGTACCCAGGTTTCCCCGCCATCTGCAGAATGGTAAATAGTGCCATAAGCACCACAGATCCAGATGTTATCCTTATCAGGTGCCATAACACCATGGATATCTTCCTTGGTGATCATTTTGATGTCGGGGACTTTCATCTTTTCTTTTGATCTGTTGCAGCCTAAATTTAAGCTTATGGTTAAGGTAAGCACACTAAGCATTACCAGCAAACAAAATCTTCTGCTCATTGAATTAACTCCTTTATTCAGCCGGATTTATTTGTTAGTATAAAAAATAGTTGCAGATAAGGGTTGTCAGTACTATTTAGTTAGCACACAAAATTTTCTTGACTTTAATTTTTAAAATAACTAACATTAAAAAATTAGTCAAGCAAAAGTTCACGAATTCTTAACAACTTTACCAATAACCACGTAGAATAGGGAGACAGCTAGTGAAAAATGCTTATGATTTAGTAGTAATAGGGGCAGGGCCTGCCGGGCTGGTAGCAGCCAAGACAGCTGCGGAAAATGGACTGTCTGTTGCCGTTTTAGAACGAAAAGATGCAGTGCATGAAATATTGAGGATGTGCGGCCAGATGATAGTATCGCTTTCCGGTAAATATATGGGCGAGCGGGTGGTTCATAACGAGCAGGCCGGGCTGCTTTGTTTCCCTCATAATGGATTCACCTTGAAATATGACGGTCCGACAAAAGATTTTTATGCCTGGAATATCTATTCACCCAATGAAGAAAAGATCGTTTTTGGTGATTACGAAACCAATAAGTCCAAAGGCAAAGCAGGCCGGGCAAGTGCGGTTTATGACAAAAGCTGGCTGCTGAGAAGTCTGGTGGAGGAATGCAAGCATCTGGGTGTTGAAGTGTTTACCGGTGAAAATGTTCTGGATGTCAGGAAGGAGGGTGAGTTTGTTGATGTGCAAACAACCAGGGGCAAACATTTTAAAGGGGTTTATGCCCTTGCAGCCGACGGACGTCAATCACGGGTGGCCCGGGTTATGGGGATAAACAAGCAGCGCAACTTTTACGGCTCTGTTACCTCGGTCGGTTATGAAATGACAAATCTTAACCTGCCCGAGCCTTATGCATTGCACCAGCCCCTGATGGAAAGCGGTGACCCGCCCATGCTTGGCTTTGTTGTTCCTCGGGCCTGGGACTATCACGGTGAGGATGTATGGCTGGTTATGGTAACCAATGTGGATCCTGAGGCAGATCATGAAGCCCTGTTGGATAACTTGACAGAAAAAAGCAAGTTTTCGTCATGGTTTAAGGGGGGACGCAAGGTCCGTCGCTGCGGCTGTGCCGGCAACATGTATTCGCCTATTCTTCATCCGTTTAAGGATAATGTCCTTTTTGCCGGTGATGCCGGCTGGTGCCAGGAAGCGGAAATGACCGGTGCTGCCATGTGCGGTGCCCGGGTCGGCAGCGCTGTTGTTGAGGCCATGCTGGAAGGCAATTATACCGAAGAAGGTGTACGGTCATACCTTGACTGGTGGAAAGAATACCACATCAGCAGACTGGACCATAACGTGTTTTTAAAAAACCTGTATATGCCTATTCTGTGCAATGACGGGGAGATTGACTATATCTTTAGTAAAATTCAGGATGTGCTGCCTACGGTACTGGACCCCTATGAAGTGCCTGAGAACATGGGGCGAGCCATGCTGAAAATTATACCCGCAATTCAGCAGGAAAAACCCGCATTGTTGCAAAAACTCTCCGGGTTTAACGAACTACCTGCCGAAACAGTTCTTAGAAATACTATTCGGGCCGGATTTAATTGTAGCTTTTCAACCTAAAAATTTGTATAAGAAATTCCATTGCAATGGAAACATTTATTCGTGCGTCGGCCCATAGTACAGCGTGACACCGTGAATGTGTCGGTATGCTTTAGCAAGTGGTTTTGATTGCCGGGGGGCTCAGTGCTCGCTTGAATGAACGTCTTTTATAGGTGTAGACAATTGCTCGCAGCACCCTTGCTGCCCAAAACAAAAACCCCCACCGATGAACTAACACATTAAAGTGTCAGGCACTATTAGGGTGAACGCATGTGTTTAGTAATGAATACAGGAGGAAGTATTATGAACGCAAAGTATTCCAAAAGAATTATCTTAGTCTGTTTGTTAGCACTGATACTGTCCCCGCTGGCATCGGCTCAGGCCCAGTCAAGCAAAAAAGGGTTGCTGGTATACAGTTCCATTTATGGTTCTACGGTCGAAACCGCATACTGGGTTAAAGCACTTATCGGCATTGAAAACCAGCTGGATGTTAAATCTCTGTCACAGGTTATAACCATTGAACCCTATGATTATATTATTATCGGCAGTGTCACCAGGAATGAGGGGCCGGTCGAACCCGTATATCAGTTTATGGACCTGTATAAGGATAAACTGGTAAACAAGCAGGTATGCTACTATCTTAACTGCGGGGATACTGACGAAACTATGGTGCTGAAGGTGCCCGGGCGGGAAGCCCATCTGATTGCCGGAAGAAACTATTTGATCGATCTGCTGAACAAATATCCGGAGATAAAACCGGTTGCAATAGGCGGTTTCGGCGGACGTCAGGTGTTTATTACCATGAACAAAAAAGATTCCTTCATGACATGGCTTGTCGGTATGCTTGCTAAAGAAGGCAAGCCCTGGGAGGGTCTTGATATCTGGGAATCTCTGGTGCCTGAACGTGTTGAGGCCTTTGCCAATGAGGTGCGTGTTAATATCCTGGGGCTGAAGCCGCGTGAAGATGTCAAACAGTTTCGCGGTTACTGGGAATCCCTGCAGCCGGCGTCTCTGACTGATCCTGCTAAGCAGAAATTTCATCCCAAACCCTATACCGAAAAAGTAAATACCGACAGGATTTACTACTCTCGCAGTCGTATTAAAGGTGATCTGGAGCTTACGGTTTCGCTGCTGCAGCAGTGGGCCAAGGAAAACGGCATTGAACTTAAAGAGCAGGTTAAGACTTTTTATAATGTCTATTATCATGCGGTCAAGAATTACGGTGAAGGAGATATAATCACGCATATCGTACCGGCCACACTTCCCGAGGATCCGGGTAATGTACATATTTCTTTTCGCTGCTATGATAAACCGGACAAACGATCCGGTGTTGAAAAGGATATAGAGCTTGCTGAAAAACTTGTCTGGGCCGACGGCAGAAAAATTGATAATTGAAAGCGGACAACACGCAACCGCAGCGTGTTACTCCACATGGTGTATAACCAGGGTAGAGGGGGAAGACATGATCGGCACGATTTTAAAATACGCGATTATTATCGTAATAATCCTAGTAGTACTTGTACTGATTATTACTTCTGTTATCAGACAGGCGGGTGAAAAGCAATATGCCCGCTATGACAGCTACACCAAGGAAGTGCTGGCCAAGAACTTTGACCTGCAGCCTTATGCAATCAAGCCTGAGTTCCAGAAAATACATCCCTGGAAAGCGCTGAAGCTGCTTAAATTTGTTGTAGAGAGCCAGCAGACCGATAAGCTTGCCAGGATCAATACTATTGATGCCACCATGATGCTGTTTATGAAGATGTATACCCTGCTCATCCGGCCCAACTATGCCTATAACCTTCCCATGCTTTCGATGGATTTTATTTTTATGGGCAGCAACAGGGTTTTTGTTATTGAGGTTATTGATCCTGCAAATATTGATGATGAAAACAAAGAAAAATACTATGACAAGATGCGGGCCTGGCAGCCGGAACTTGAGAAATTTGAGCCCATGGATATTGAGATGGAGTGGGCCAAGAATATCGTTACTGATTTCAGTGTGCACATTAAAGCCGACAAAACCAAAGACGATACGCTGTTTGAAATCTATAAAACCTTTCTGCATGCATATATAGACATGACCAAAAATGCCCAGAAGCTTGCTCCCGAGCAAAGCGAAAAGGTGCAACAAGGCATGGACGGTTATGTATCCGCACTGCTGTCACGCGGGGGCCCGGCAGTGAACGTGTTTAAGCAAATTATGGGTTCTGAGAAGCAGCAGGAATATGTCCGCACGGTGATGTTTGGCGTGGAATAACACTTGGCAGAAAAGGACAAAAGGTTCATAAAGGAGGGGGCATCTGCCCCCTTTTATATTATTATCATTTTGAATGATAATTATTTCAAAACGCTATTCATATTCAGTATTTATTCTTGGAACTAAAGGTCCTTAACCGTTGCTTTTTTGAATTTTTTAAAAACTTTCAGAAAGGTGTTTTTCCTGGTTATGTCTTCAATCGTCTCAGGGCTGATGTTGAACAGCGAGAGTATCTCTGACAGCTCATCATCATAGAGTGCCCGTCCCTTGGTATTAATAAGAAGTCCGATGCTGATGCCGACCATAATATCCTCAACTCTCTGCAGTCTGGCCTCAGTTGCCTCCAGCCTTTTGGCAATAACATTTGTCATGGTCACATCCTGCTCATACAGAAGCTGCAACACATCTACAACTCCCTCCTTAAAGTAGTTGGGATCCAGCGTGGCGAGTCTTTCGATTGATTCAATGATTTTCTTTTTTAAACCGGTACCCTGCTGCTTTGTCATAAGGTGCCTCCCCTTTTATATAACGGGATCTCTTTTTTTACTTAATCGGATATTAGCTGCTGATCTTGAATGATATAATCTGTGCTGCATAGCCAAACTGTCCCGTCGAGCAACGCCGGGGGAGCTTCACTGTTTACCTTTTCTGGAAAACTGCTGAGCAATTGCTTTTTCTGCATCCGTCATTTTGGTCTTATACATGTCGATTTGTTTCGCAAAGCTTGACATGGGGTGAGTCATTTTAAATCCGATGAACATCTGCTCAAACCAATCCTGCAGCTGTGTTCCTGCACGATGATCATATGTTGTTCTCATTACTACGGCAGCACGAGGCTGGCGAGGAGGAATTCCCGGCATACGGGTACCCTCTTTGCCCAGTACCAGGGTTGTTAACGGCAGAACCCCATCAGGCAGGTTTAATGTATCTTTAAGCCAGGCATAATCCAAAAGGCCGGTTTTACCGGTTTCTGAGAGCATTATGCTCTTGATTCCCAGTGCTTCCGCGGCAATTGTCATATTCATGGCGGCAAGCCCGGCGTTAAAAATGGCAAATGAAAAATTAATAACAGGGGTTTCCTTAAATTCGACCAAAACATCCTTCAGGCGATACGTATCTGCACACACAACAATTGCATTGGAACCTTTAAAAGGTATAGGACGTTCAAAACGGTTTTGCCATTCTTCTTTGGTAAACGTTATAAAGCTCCAGGTCTGCAGGTTTACGGTACTGGGAGCAAACCGGCCGGCCTCCAGGATAGTATACAGCTCATCAGGGCTGATTTCCTCATCTGTAAAGGAGCGGCAGGTTCTGCGGTTAAAGATGAGATCAATGGTTTTATAATCTCCGGGTTTGTGAATGTATTCAGGCTTGCCCGTGAAAAGATGCAGGAAGTTTTTTAACAATCTTAACATAATTTTACCTTACTGGTGATTTTTGCCTCCTTAAGCAGCACACCACACAATAATTTGGCTCTGCAGAAGATACGTGTCATCTACCTATTGTCGTCACTGTCAATGAGCTCATAAAGTGCCGGTAATGATCTGTATTTCTCATTATGGTCAAGACCAAACCCGACGATAAAACCATCTTCGATGGTGAAGCCGCAGTAGTCCAGCGATACGTGCTGTTTGCGACGGGCCTGCTTGTTTATCAGGGCACAGGTCTTGATAGACCGGGGGCTTTTGTGTAAAAACTGATGAGTAAGAAATGCCAGGGTGTCTCCGGTATCGACGATATCTTCCACGATTAAAATATCGCGATCTGTTATATCAGTGCTGAGGTTTTTATGCACTACACAAGTTCCGGATGATCTTTGAAAAGAGCCATAGGAAGAAATCTCAACAAAATCTATGGATACATCAAGGGTAAGATTACGCATAAGGTCTGCCAGAAATATAAATGAGCCTTTTAATACACCTATGATGATGAGATGCGTATCCTTAAAATCGGCAGAAATTTGTCGGGAAAGTTCCGTGATGCGCTGCTCAATATCTTCTTTTGAAAAGAGAGGTTTTAGATGGCGATATTCCATGTAATGCAGCTTGCCCGCTCATTTAAATCCTGTGCAATTTTATAAATCGTGTCACAGTTTTTAACCAGAGTCAATATAAGAATTGATTTTATGTTAGATTTTATATATGATCTATAATTTTAGGCACACCGGCTTTTGAAGCTGTTTTCTGATGAACTTTGTAGAGAAGGTACTCTTATGAATGAAAATATTTTAGATAAGGGATACGATCCTCATACAGTGGAGCAGAAATGGTATGCAACCTGGATGGAAAGAGATTATTTTAAAGCCGACAGAGCCAGGAACGATCAGCCATACTGTATTGTTATTCCACCCCCTAATGTAACCGGGTCCCTGCATATGGGACATGCACTCAACAATACCCTTCAGGACATCCTGATCCGCTATAAGCGTATGAAAGGCTTTAAGACCCTCTGGCAGTGCGGAACCGACCATGCAGGCATTGCAACCCAGAATGTGGTCGAACGCCAGCTGGAGTCCGAAAATAAAAGCCGTTTTGACCTCGGGCGGGACGAATTTGTGGAAAGAGTCTGGCAATGGAAAGAACAATTCGGCGGCATAATTGTTAAACAGCTTATGAAGCTCGGTGCATCCTGTGACTGGACCAGGGAGCGTTTTACCATGGACGAGGGATGTTCCCGGGCGGTGCGTGAGGTGTTTGTTACGCTTTATAAGGAAGGGCTTATTTACCGTGGCAACAGACTGATAAACTGGTGCCCGAGATGCCATACAGCACTTTCTGATCTGGAAACAGAACATGAAGAAGTACAGGGAAACCTCTATTATATCAAGTATCCGGCCCCTAACGGCGGCACGGATGCGCTCACAGTTGCCACGACACGGCCCGAGACGATGCTGGGTGATACTGCCGTAGCTGTTAATCCGCAGGACAGCCGCCATAAACAGTGGGTCGGCAAAGAAGTTGTGTTGCCGCTGATGAACCGAACTATTCCTGTCATCGGTGATGAATATGTAGATGTGGAATTCGGTACCGGCGCACTGAAAATAACCCCTGCCCATGATCCTAATGACTTTGAGATAGGACAAAAATACAATCTTGATTTGATCAAGGTTATTGGTGAAGATGGTTCCATGACCAAGGAGGCGGGCGCGTATGCGGGACTTGACCGTTTTGAAGCCAGGAAACGTGTTCTTGCTGATCTGGAACAGCAGGGTCTGCTGGGAAAGATAGAACCGTATACCCATGCGGTGGGGCACTGCTACCGGTGTAAAAACATTGTTGAACCCAATCTTTCCCTGCAGTGGTTCGTAGATGTGAAACCGCTTGCCGAGCAGGCAATCGAAGCCGTTAAAACTGGCAGGACCAGGATTATACCAGGCAACTGGGAAAAAACATATTTCGAGTGGATGTATAACATAAAAGACTGGTGTATCTCGCGCCAGATTTGGTGGGGCCATAGAATACCGGCCTGGTATTGCAAGCAGTGCGGTGAAGTTATCGTTGCACGAGAAGACCCTGCAGCCTGTCCCGCATGTAAGAGCAGCGAGCTCGAGCAGGAAAGTGATGTGCTTGATACCTGGTTCAGCTCGGCGTTGTGGCCGTTTTCCACCCTTGGCTGGCCTGATAAGAGCGATGAGCTAAAGACTTTTTACCCTACCGCATGCTTGGTAACGGGATTTGATATTCTGTTTTTCTGGGTTGCGCGCATGATGATGATGGGGCTCAAGTTTATGGGGGACGTGCCTTTCAAGGAAGTCTATATTCATGCTTTAGTACGGGATGCTCACGGGCAGAAGATGAGCAAATCAAAAGGAAATGTTATTGATCCTCTTGAAGTAATAGATACATACGGTACCGATAGTTTTCGTTTTACCCTTACCGCAATGGCTGCCCAGGGCCGGGATGTGCGCTTATCAGAAGACCGGATTGAGGGGTATCGTCATTTTGTGAACAAGATCTGGAACGCTGCCCGGTTCGTATTAATGAACGTGGAGGATTACAAAGACGGCTATCCGCAAAGATCCGAGCTTGCGCTTTGGGACAGATGGATCATAAGCCGTCTGAACGAGGTGATTAAAAAGGTTACGGAAAGTTTTGATGAGTATAGATTCAACGACACCGCTCACGTACTCTACCAGTTTATCTGGCACGAGTTTTGTGACTGGTATCTTGAAATAGCAAAACCCGGCCTGTACCAGTCCGACAGTACCGGCAGGCGCACCTGCACTCAGCAGGTCATGGTCCATGTGCTCAGGACGGTTCTAAAGCTGCTGCACCCCATTATGCCGTTTGTCACCGAAGAAATTTGGCAAAAACTGCCCGGCACGGATACAAGTATTGTGATTTCATCCTACCCGGAAGCAAATGGTCAGGACCGCGATACTGCAGCTGAAGCAAACATGGGGACCATCATCCATGTAGTAACAGCTATAAGGAATATCCGCAGTGAAATGAACATTGCGCCCTCGATCCGGCCCTGTGTTGATCTTTTATGCAGTACTGAAAGTGTCCAAAGCAAACTTCAGCACCATGTCGATATGATCTGTACGCTTGCAGGACTGCAGTCTGTTGCTATCCACAGCGAACTTGCCCGCCCCAAATCAGCCGCTACAGCAGTGGTTGAAAATGTTGAAATTTTTCTTTTGCTGGAAGGAATTATAAAATTTGACGAGGAAAAGAAAAGACTGCACAGGGAAATTGAAAAAATCTTAAAGGATATAGAGTTCCTTGACAAAAAACTTGCCAATCAGAAGTTTTTAACCCGTGCTCCTGCTGAAATTGTCGCCAAAGAGAAAGAAAAACAAAAGGCCCTGAAAGAAAAAGAAGTTAAGTTGAGAGACAATTTTGAGCGCATAAGCAAACTGTGTACATAGGCGTATGAACACCATAACCCGCGAAATTGAGGAGCTTGTCCGAATCGCCCTGATGGAAGATGTCGGCAGCGGTGATATAACAACCTCCCTGCTTGTTGATAAGCACCTTAAGGGGAGGGCCCGGGTTATAGCAAAGGAGATGCTTGTTGTAGCAGGGCTGCAGCCTTTCTGTAAAGTTTTTCAGAGCTTAAATCCGGATATTCTTATTGATACACACAAAGATGACGGCTCGGTTGCTCAACCAGGTGATATTGTTGCAGAACTGCAGGGGCCTTACCACGGGCTGCTTACCGGAGAGAGAACTGCATTGAATTTTCTGCAGCACCTGTCAGGCATAGCAACACAGACATATCATTTTGTTGAACAGATTAAGCCCTATCCGGCCGTACTGCTTGATACGCGCAAAACCACCCCCGGCTGGAGGCTTCCGGAAAAAGAGGCAGTTCGCCTGGGTGGCGGTACAAACCACCGCCTGGGCCTCTTTGATGCGATCCTTATAAAGGAGAATCACATTGCCGCTGCCGGCGGCATTGGACCGGCGATTAAACAGGTAAAAAGGCAGAAAGATCTCCATTTGAGTATAGAAATTGAGGTTACCGATTTAGCGCAGTTTAGCGAAGCCCTGCATGCAGCACCTGATATGATATTGTTAGACAATATGTCCCTTGAAGAGATGCGGCAGGCGGTAGCCCAGGCCCGAGGCCGGATCCCTTTGGAGGCCTCCGGCAACATATCACTGCACAACATACATGAGATTGCCGCTACGGGTGTGCAGTATATTTCAGTCGGCGCATTAACCCATTCAGCCAGGGCCGTTGATTTGAGCATGATTATTAAACCCCTTTAATGGCCAAGTGACAATTATCCCATAGCTAAAAGGGCTTTTTAAATCAGAGCTCTATGGAAATCGGCTATATAAAAGAGAAGATATGGTTCTAGCTATCGACATAGGCAATACCAATATTGTTCTGGGCGTATACGATGGTGATGAGCTTGTTTTTAACTGCAGAATTGTATCAGACCACAATAAGTCTGCCGATAGCTACTCAGAAGAACTACAGCGAAAATTTAATGAGGCCGGTATAGCGACCGACGCAATAAAGGGCGTGATTATAGCCAGCGTTGTTCCGCCCCTGGAGCCCATAATGGAGCAGCTCTGCAAGCACTGTTTTGATATTAGGCCCCATTTCATAAGCTCCGCAACAGATGTCGGGATGAAGATTAATTATAGCGAACCCCAGGCGCTTGGTGCAGACAGGCTCGTTAATGCGGTCTCCGCTTTCCAGAAATACCGGCGAAGCCTTATTGTTATAGATTTTGGAACCGCCACAACTTTTGATTATGTTTCTCCAGGGGGTGAGTATATGGGCGGTGCTATCGCCCCAGGTATTGCTATTTCTGCAACGGCATTATTTCAGCAGGCTGCGCGGCTTCCCAGCATTGATTTGCACTGCCCGGAACGGGTGGTAGGAACTACAACCAGGCACAGCATGCAGTCAGGCATTGTCTATGGTTATATCAGTCTGGTGGAAGGAATTGTTGCTCGAATCAAAGAAGAGGTTGCAACCGATCCTTTCACCGTGGCAACCGGCGGCTTGGCATCGCAGGTTGCCGCCTGGACAAAGGCCATAGATGCGGTTGATGCGTTTCTGATGCTGCGGGGGTTGAAAATTATTTATGATAGGATAGGCCCTCGCTCATAAAAAATGATACTATTTAAACGTCAAAAAGAATTTTTTTATGCATACTAATTAAAATAAGTATATATTTGACATTTTGTTTTTGATATTCTAATTTTAATAATTAAAAAGACTGCCATATGCTATACAGAATAACTATGCAAACCACTGGAGAATGTTTTGTTTATAGTATCTAATTTTTTAAGTGCGCTGGCAATTATCCTTCATTACGTTTTGACGATATATATGTGGGTTATTATTGCAAGAGCGGTAATATCCTGGGTAAATCCTGATCCGTATAATCCGATTGTCAGATTTCTTTATCAAGTGACAGAACCGGTACTGTATCGTATTCGGCGTACTATCCCGATGCCGATGACCGGTATCGACTTTTCACCGATAATAGTATTCATTTTAATAATTTTTCTTGATAATTTTTTAGTAAAAACCCTTAGTGAAATTGCTTTGAGGTTACAGTCACCATGAAAAAGGATACTTATTTAATGGAAAAAAACAACTCAGAGCTGCACGGGGTTGCGATTAGCCCCGTTGATGTGCTCCAGCAGAAGTTCGCCGTCAGGTTTAGGGGATATGATGTTCAGGATGTAGATTCTTTTCTTGAGGTCGTGGCGATTGAAATGGAACGGATTACACATGAAAATGCAACGATGCAGGATGAACTTGTCGGACTGAAACAGGAGCTGGCAGACTATAAAAAAAAGGAAGAAAACATAAATGCGGCCCTTATGACCGTACAGAAAATTGCCGGTGACGTAAAAAGTAAAGCGAAGCTGGAAGCTGAAAAACTGCTTTCAGAAGCACAGCAGGAGAGCTCCCTGCTTATGGATGAAGCTCAAAAGAAAAACGCAACGATACAGCAGGAAGTCAACCAGTTAAAGGATGGTGCTCGCAGTGAGGCCCAGCGGATTGTCAATGATGCCCGTAGGGAGGCAGAACACCTTATTGAAGAGGCCCAGCAAAAGAGCGCGAGTGTTCAGGAGGACGTAAATCAATTAAAAGAGAATGCCCGCATTGAAGCACAGCAGATTGTTGCTAATGCCCAGCATGAAGCTGAACGCCTTGAGGAAGAAGCCCGGCAGAGGAGCAGCGGATTTCAGCAAGAGCTTAATCAACTAAAAGAGGGTGCTCGTAAAGAGTCTCAGCAGATTATTGATCATGCTCACCAGGACGCCAACAAGATCAGGGAAGAGATGCAGCATGAGCGTGCCAGGATTCAGGAAGAGATAAATATGCTGTCCCAGAGAAGGATACAGTTTCAGGCCGCCTTGAAGACACTTATTGATACTCATCTAAAACTTTTGGAGAATGAAGAAAACGAAGAATAATACCGGTCGGCAACAGACCCCCTATGCTGCCGAAAAAGGCGCTACACTTAAGGTTTTAGTTCTTCCCAAATCTTCTCAAAGTAAAATTGTCGGAATACATAACAGTGTTCTCAAACTAAAACTGACAAAGCCGCCCTTAGACGGGCAGGCGAATGCCGAGTGCTGCAAAATTATTGCAAAATATCTCGGGGTACCCAAGTCCCATGTAACGATTGTACAAGGGCAGACTGCCCGTCAGAAAGTGTTACTGGTCAAAAGCATTTCAGCAGAGGAGGTTGACAGACGATTTGCCAAGCTGGCATCACCATAAAACAAACCCAAACATGTACTACAGTGTAAAGAAAACATAGAGGAGGTATTATGCTTACTGACACATTTCTTGTTGAATTACAACAACGCTATTTCGATGCGTTTGCTCCATTTACCACGGGGGGTACTTTTGAAAAGAAGGAATGGGATTTTCTTACAAAGGCCGGCAGGGTAGAGGTAAATGTATGCAGGGGGGGTATTTTTGAGAAGGTATGTATATCAAACATCTCTGCGGCAGTGACCATCCCGGATCGGGACTACCAGAGCACTATCCAGTGGTTGGGTATTCAAACGTTTCCCGCAAATCCGCTGGTACCCATGTTTATGGCGGTTTTTGAACATGTGGCTGAACAGGGACTGGAACACCACCCCGGGTTTTTTGATATTTATCCGGTCGTCCCGATAGAGGAGGATCGACAGCACTTTCAGGAAAAAATCGGTTCTGTTTGTAAAAAGTATGGCAGGAAATATCCTGATTTGCCTGAAAGTTATCTTGAAATGTTCCGGCTGAAAGAGGTTGGCATTGGCGTTGGGTATGGTGCCGGTCTGTCGCTCATGCCCAATGAAGAAGATGCCCGGTATTTTGAAGATGCTGCCAATGCCGTTTTTGATGCATACTTTGAACTTGTAGAGAAACGAAAAAATGCAGAGTATAGCCAGCAGCAGATAGATGCAATGTACAGGTTTCGGGCCGACTGGACTAAGTTTATTTTTGTTGATAACCGTTTTTATTCAGGAGGTGTACAGCTTGGCGTGCCGCCGGAAAGCTTCATGCTGCATATGCTGCCTCCCACGGTAAGGTTTTAACATTATAACAAAAAAAACGGAATTCAGCAGCACACTGAATTCCGTTTTTTTTTTATGAGAATGAGGTAGAATCTGAAAAATTTTCATTCCCCCAGGGACTCTATCACCAAATCAAGTATGTCGGCAACCTGCATGTTCGAGTCGGTAGCGTCTATGCCGTCATTCAAGTTTGCTTCACACCAGGGGCAGGCGGTAACAATGGTTCCGGCCCCGGTGGTTTCGGCTTCCTCAATGCGCTCTTTAGCTGTTGAAATAGCAAAATCAGGGTAAGCCGACTTGGCACCACCGCCGCTGCCGCAACACCAGGAATATTCTCTTATGCGTTCCATTTCAACAAGTTTGATACCGGGTATGGCCTTTAAAATGTTGCGGGGTGCATCATAGATGCCGCTAACGCCCCGATTGAGTTCACGGGGCGGATCAGTCAGGCCGTACGCAATGCGCTTGCCTTCCCAGTGTTTATAGGGCTCACCCCGTCTGCCCAGATGGCAGGGATCATGCCAGGTGATCTGCTTATTGATAGGTTTCTTAAAAGTCAGCTTGCTGTCATTGATTAGTTTCTCAATGTATTGTGTTGAATGCATGACTTCATAGGGTAAATCTTTTGTATCAATTTTTTGCATATGGGCGTATTTTTCTGAAAAAGTCATAAAGCAGCCGGGGCAGTTGGTTACAATTGTTTTTGCTCCTATTTCTTCAAACATTTTCAGGTTCTTCTGGGCAATATCTTCAAAGCTTTTCTTATCACCGATATTATCGGCAATACCGCCGCAACAGATCTCCTTGGCACCCAGTATGCCGAAATCAATCCCGCCTTGTTTAAGTATTGTAGCTGTTGCTTTGGGCACACTGTCCATACCCGGTTTGTATGCATAAGTGCAACCGACATAGTAGAGTACCTCAGCCTTTTCACCAGCCTTTGACAGATCCTTTAGGCCTAGTTTCCGCGCCCAGTTGGCTCGCCTGGTTCTGGGCTGTTTCCAAACATTATCATAGTTCATGATACTCTGAATGAATTCTTTATGAGCCGGAAGAGGTGCATAGCCCTTTTCACAGGCTTCTTCTCTCAGGGCATCCAGTACGCCGATAATGTCCAGGTCCATAATGCGTTTACAGTTAATATCACAGGCAGCGCATACCGGGCATCTGAAGATGACTTCCAGCAGCGTATCCTTGTGTTCTTCCCAGTTTAATTCACCCTTTAAAAGGCCGGTAGTTATATCGTTTTTGCCCTGGGCGGCATAGGCATCATATTTACCGTAGGCTAGGGAAGGGCAATTCTTTGAGAATCTATGGCTTTTTATCTCCCACAGGTGTGACCATTTGCACGTTGAGCAGCGCTGACAGTGACTGGCATCATATTCTACTTTTTCTAATGCACTTGACATAGCTGATTACTCCTTTCTGAAGTTTTATCTAAAAACTTACGCATACTTTTATATCATTATATTGGTACTGCTGTATAGCGAATAATTACTTATACCACATTCGAGAATATTTGAAAATGTTTTTTTTAGCACGCTAATAATAAGTACCCATTATTGTTGTATTTTGTTTCTAATATCATCAAAAATCGTATAAGTCACCGGAATTACAAAGAGTGTTAGAATAGTAGATGTTGTCAGCCCACCAATAACAGCTATAGCCATAGGAGCCCGGCCTTCACTGCCGGCACCAAGTCCAACAGCTACGGGAAGCACACCGGCAATTGTTGAGATTGCCGTCATGAGTATGGGCCGCAGTCTTACCGGGCCGGCCTGCAGCACGGCTTCACGCATCTCCAGACCCTGTTCTCTCAGTACATTGGTATAATCAACCAACAGAATCGAGTTCTTGACCACGAGTCCCACAAGCATGAGCATGCCGATCAGGCTCATAATGTTCATGGTATTGGCAGTAATAAACAGACCGCCCAAGGCACCAATAATACTGAGCGGCAAGGCCAGCATGACCGTAAAGGGGTGGATAAAGCTTTCAAACTGGGATGCCAGCACCATATAGGTAATTACAATAGTGAGCAAAAAAGCAAAAATAAACGAACCCCGGGTTTCAGACATGGTTTCTGCCTGGCCCGAAAATTGTACGGTGTAATCCTGCGGTACTGTTGTCGCAACGATTTTTTGGGTATCTTCAATTGCCTGGCCAAGGTTTTTGCCCTGTTCAAGGTCGGCATAAATAGTAATGCTGCGCAGGCGGTCAAAACGATTAATAATGTCAGGGCCTACCTCTTCAGTGATCTCTACAATATTACTGAGACGTATCAGCCGGCCCTGTTTGGTTCTGACAAGCAGTCTGTTGATATCGTCCAGGGTGGTTCGCTGTTCAGGGATGAGCCGCACGCGCACATCATAGCTTTTGCCGCCCTGTTTAAATTTGCTGATCTCTCGGCCGCCAATCAGGGCATTGATCGTAGATGCTATGCTCCTCACATCAATATCAAGGTCACCGGCTTTGTCGCGGTCAATTTTTACCCAGACTTCCGGTTTAGTGAGCTCCATATCGGAACCGACTCCTACCAGGCCGTCAATTTCTCTTAGCTTATCAATAATACGGGTTGCTATTTCTGAGAGTTTTGTTAGACTCGGGCCTTTTATTTTAAACTGCAGCGGTGCATTTCGGCCCCCCATACCGCCGCCGAGCACAGTGAGATCCTCAACGTACGCCACTATGCCGGGTATATCGTTAAGTGCTTTGCGCAGATATGACATGATCTCTATTTGTGTTTTTGTGCGTTCGGAAGAGTTTTTCAACGTGATAAAAATAAAGCCTTTATTGGTCGTTGCGCGGGGTCCGGTAGCACCGATAAGGGCAAAAATACTTTTCAGCTCGGGCAGGGCGCGGATTATTTTTTCGCATTCAGCCAGCTTTTTATCGGCAAGCTCCAACGAAGTGCCGACCTTGCATTCAATCCGGGCAACAAAATCGTCGCGGTCCTCGGTCTGCACAAGTTCAAATCCGATGAATCTGGTTAGAGCCAAGCTGCATAGAAAAAGTGCTGTTGCTGCAGTAATTACCAGCAGGCGATGATTCAGGCTGAACGTGAGCCCCCTTTTATATAACTGTTCAACGGAAATAAACAAACTTTCCAGAATCTCATATGTTCTGCCATGCCGTTTGGTAACCTTTAAAAAACGTGAGCACAGCATGGGAGTCAGCGTCAGGGCAACAAACAGTGAGATCAACACTGCGACTGAGACAGTTACCCCAAACTGATAGTAGAACCGGCCGATAATTCCACGGATAAAAACAACCGGTATGAAAACGGCCACAATTGAAAGTGTCGCAGCAGTAACGGCAAAGGCAATTTCACTTGTTCCCGTGCGGGCTGCCGTAATCTTATCCTTGCCCATTTCACCATGCCTGAACACATTTTCAAGTACCACGATGGCATCATCAATAACCAGCCCGACGCAGAGGCTCAGCGCCAGCATCGTCATGGTATTCATGGTAAAACCCAGAGCATACATGACGCAGAATGTCCCAACAATTGAAGTAGGTATGGCCAGGGCAACTATCAGCGTGCTGCCGAGGTTGCGCAGAAAAAGGAAAACAACAAGGGCCGCCAGCACTCCGCCGAAAAAAAGATCAAACTGAACATCTGCGATCGAGTTTTTGATAAACTGGGAAGAATCATAGGCAATATCAAGGTTGATTCCGGCAGGGGCTATCTCGCGGAGTTTGAGCATGGTTTCTTTGGCGCGTTCACACACTGCCACATGATTAGCGCCCGAGCGGGGAATAATACCCATGCCGATGGAATTGATGCCTTTGAAACGGCCGGCAGATCGTTTGTCCTCTACGCCATCTTCGGCAAAACCGATATCACGCAGGCGTATGGGAGTACCTTTTTGATAGGTAATAATCAGGTTATTGAATGCCGCAGCGCTTTCAAGCTCACCGATAGTCTTTACAGTCAGTTCACGTGTAGTACTTTCGATCCGGCCCCCCGGCAGCTCGAGATTTTTATTGCGAACGGCCGTCTCCACATCATCTGCAGTTATGTGGTAGGCCTCCATCTTTTTGGCATCAAGCCATATCCGCATTTCACGCTCCTGGAATCCCCCGATAACCATGCCGCCAACGCCGGGAAGCGTTTCGAAGTATGGTCTGAAAATCTCATCGGCGGCCAGTCCCAGAGATTTGCGCGGCACATTGCCGTTAACGGCAATCCAGAGGATGGGGTGCCCTGAAATGTCGACCTTGCCGATAACCGGGGGATCGGTATCCCGCGGCAGGAGGCGGTTTGCCAGGGAGAGTTTATCGCGGATATCCTGAGTAGCAACTTCAATTTCCCGCTCTAGGGCAAACTCCACGCTGATACGGGACATGCCCTGAGAATTTGCAGAACTTATGTGCTTAATGCCTTCAACAGAGCTAATAGATTCCTCAATCGTATCGGTAAGCTCGGTTTCAATGACCTCAGGGCTTGCTCCCTGGAGTGTAGTTGAGATACTGACAATGGGGAAATCAACATTGGGATAGAGCGCAATGCCCATACGGTTGCGACTGATAATCCCAAAAAGAATAAGTGCTGCGATCATCATCGTAGCAAAAACAGGTCGTTTAATTGAAAGGTCGGAAAGAAACATGCGATTACAGTTCTGTCAGGTTATTGAAAAAATTGCAGACAGCGCTTTTTAAAAAAACCATACATGTGATAATAAAAAGCTGCAGCATTAACGTAGTGGAAATATTCAGCACACGCTCCCGGGCTTCCGATACTAAGGATTTTGTCCTTGAATATATATATTCTGCCAGTATATACTTCACATTCAAGCTTAGTGTCAGGATGACGGCACAACCGTTACCTGAGTCCCTTCTGTAATTTCACTGCGGCCATAAACGATTACTTCGTCCTCAGTGGTAATGCCGAAAAGTATTTCCACCTTACCGTCGAAACGTACACCCGGAGTTACTTTTTTATACACAACCCGGTTGTCTTCAACGGTCATTACAACAATGGTGCCTTCTCTAACGATCACAGCACTTTCAGGCAAAACAAGGGACTTTCTTTTTTGCAGGAAAATAGTTACATCAACAAATAATCCCGGACGCAGTTTGTCATCACTGTTGTCAACCCAGGCTTTTACCTCAACGGTGCGGGTTTCGGCATCAACTTTGGGATTAATGAAATAGACACTGCCTTTAAAGATTTGAGCAGGGTACGCGCTGGTCCTGACAGCCACCCTTTGTCCGGCTGCAATTGCCCCGGCATTTTTTTCGGGCAGGCTGAAAACCAGTTTAAGCGGGTTTGAATCAACGATTTTTACAAGTTGAGCGCCTACTTTGACATATTCTCCAACGGCAATCATTCTTTCGCTGATGACACCTTCAATGGGAGCTGATACGCGAGTATCCCTAAGGGATTTTTTTGTCTGGTTGAGTTTAGCCCGCAGTTTCTCAACAACAGCCTGGTTGAGTGATACCTGTGTTTTGGTATCATCAAAATCCTGCTGGTCAACAACACCGTCGCTGAAAAGTTTTGTGAGCCGTTTAAGAGTTGATTGTGAATTTTCAAGTCGCGCCCGGGCTTCCTTAAGCAGTGCTTCGGTTTCCTCAACCTGAAGACGAACCTGTTCATCATCTATTTCGAGCAGCAGTTGATCTTTTATAACGGGGGTGCCTTCATCAACAGCCAGGCGTTTGATGATACCGGCTACTTCAGAGCCAATTGTCACTTCCTCCTCCGGCATAAAACTGCCAACCGCTTCGAGGTTGTGGGAAACCTCTTCGTATAAAGCCCGGGTTACTTCTACCGGAAATATTTTTTCAGACTGTTGGCTGTCTTGCGAGGAAGAAGGGCCTGTTCCTTTGCAGGCAGATGTTCCCACAATGAGTACACACCCCAGCAGAGCGTAAAAAATATTTTTTAAAGTTTTTATATGTATCATGACATACGGTAGTGATCGGGGTACGCTGTCCGTGACAACTGCACTTGTCGCTCAATTATTTTTTGCATGCAGGCAACAGGGCAGCAATGCTCTCAAGGTACATCCTTTTGCACAGCTTTAGTGAAGTCTCTGCCGGATGAATTGCTCTATGATCTGCTTATTGTATCTTTGGCAGGATTTTTTCTTCGATGTTTGAGAGCATTTTGTAGAGCATGTTTTCCAGGGTCCTAATATCCTGTTCGGAAAAATCATCAGTTATATCTTTACCCGCCTCCTGCTGCATTTTCATGAGATTTTCTCGAACTTCCCAGGCTTTGGGTGTTAAATACACCTGGATAACTCTTCTGTCACGCATGCTCCGTTTTCTTTTAACCAGCTTTTTGTTTTCCATACGGTCGATGATTCCCGTAATAGTGGGGCCATCACGGGAAAGGCGTCTGCCGAGTTCGCTTAAGAAAAGCCCGTCTTGAGCCCACAGGGTCAACAGGACTTCGAACTGCGGGGGTGTGATATCATATTTTTTCATCTGGGTTTCAAAAAACCGCCGCATACATCGATGTATTTTACCGATTAAATCATTGACAACTTTAAAGCTAAGCATTTTTTTACTCACTTACAAATTAACATTAAGTTTAGTATATCTGTGCGGGAACAGGCATCATTTGGACTGCAACGTAAGACCTTTATCTGCAATAAGGACACCTTTGGCCCGCATCAGATTTGCTATTGATTTACTGTATTCTGTCTGGGCAAAGGCCAGTGTGCTTTCGGCACTGGCCAGCTCTTCCTGAAATTCAAGTAAGTCATGGGCGGTGGACATGCCGACATCGTATTTTTTTTCTTCAGCTTTAAGCTTTTCCTGGGAAAGCCTCACCGTTGCATTTGCTGCCTCAATAACCTTCCAGCTGGTTTCAAGTCGCCGGATGGCATCACGAACATCGTTGATAATATGATTCTCGGCATTTTTAAGACTTGTGACTGCCTGGGCGGCCTGGATCTTTGCCCTGGCATGCTGACTGCGGGCCAGCCTGTTTTCAAGGGGAAACTCAATTTTGATACCAAGCATATAATTGTAATAGTCACCATCTGCCATGCCGTCATATACGTCATCCCAGTGTCCGGACCACGGATTGGGTGGTGATCTGAAAAGACGCCCAAGCGTAGGCCCCAGAAAAGCTGTGCTCGTATCCTGGGAGCGGCCGGCAAGACCGTGGGTGCCGAGGCTGCCGATAAGATCAACCCGTGGAAGCCGCTGGTTTTTTGTATACTTAACCTGAATATCAGCAGCTTGAATTTGAAGCTTGGCCTGCGTATAATCGGGACGATTTTCCAGTGCTGTTTTGATACTGTCCGTCAAATCAGGTGTTACTGCCTGGGCTACCGGCAGATCACTGGGTACAATGATTACATTCCAATAGCGTTCATCCTCGTACAGATTGAGGGCTGCTTTGAGGTTGTCTTCAGCGGCCTTTACAGCAGCTTTGGCAACAATCACATCCTGGATACGCAGGGCGACTTCGGCTTCAGCCTGATATATTTCGATGGGGGCCAGGGCACCGGCCTCAATCCTGATTTTGAATTCGCGCAACAGGTCTTCGGCCCGTTTCAGTGACTGCTGTTTACTTTTAAGGTCCTCAATGGTGAAAAATAAATTCCAGTAAAAAGATTCCACCTGAAACAGCGTATCCATGACGTTTTGGCGGAATTCGTTTTCGGAAATTTTATGATTAAGGGTTGCTATTTTTATCTGACTCCTGCCGATGTCTATCCCGAAATCCCTGAGAAGAGGCTGGGTGAGGGATAGTGCAAGATCACCCGAATACTGGGGCTTTAATCCCAGAAACGGCAGATCACTCTGATATTCCTCGTGATTGAGCTTTAACTCGGCCATTGTGCCAAGGGTAAACTTTTTCTGCAAAATTACATCAAGATCAAACTGTTCCTGATAAATTGTCGCACTGGCACTGCCGCCGCTCAGAGCATTACCAACCTGTTTGTTTTCGCGGTATTTTGAGTACTGTGCAGTAAATAGCGTATCGTAGGCTGATTTTTCCCGGCTAACATCGGTTCCGGCAATTTCAGGCTGCAGGCGTGCAAAGGTGATATCAAGATTATTTTTTAATGCAAGTACGAGGACACTCTTGAGCGGAAGCGCAATCTGATTGTCTGCAATCGTCAAGTGCTCGTTTGTAGAATTATCTGCTACGGTCTGCCGGGCCCAGCCAGGCCCGAGGCACAGCATAAATACGGCGAAAAAATAGATTAGTAGGTAGGGCATTTTTTTAGTTTTCATTGTGTACCCCCGATTCTTTAATTAGTATACAATTAAATAGTATACAAAAGATTTTATAGATTACATTGTTTGTTTTGTCAAATAAA
The DNA here is from genome assembly GCA_028278025.1 of Thermodesulfobacteriota bacterium. Lineage (GTDB taxonomy): Bacteria > Desulfobacterota > WTBG01 > CAIYCZ01 > CAIRTM01 > JANQFE01. The sequence continues at coordinate 41,700 of JANQFE010000012.1, forward strand.
AAATGTTAATAAACGTATTAATTCTTAAAAAAAGGGGGGAAAGAGTTGATCTGAGCTCTTTCCCCGGCAAAAATTCTTATTATATCGTTAAAATGTTGATTTTATCTCTTTTTCTATCAAAACTACCTGTAGGCATCCAGGTCGTCAGCAATATCGGTGAGACCGAGTTCCTGTAATTTTTCACGTGTCGGTATGCCTGTCTTTTTATCCCAACCCCTAAATTCATAGTACTGGTCAAGCATATAATCGAGCATTTCGCGGGAAATAACCATATCTTTTGAGGGCCCGGTTTTTATAGGTTCCTCCATAAACCTTGGGGCCAGGGTATCGTGCTCTCTTCTGTATCCTTCCCTTACGCCGAAGGCTCTGATCAGGTTCCAGATACGTTCAGCCGTCAGACGAGCATTTTCAAGATTCAGGTCCATACCTGTTGTTGTGTTGATGCATCGGACAAGGGTATCAGTAATATCAAGGGGTCCCCAGATTGCCTCGGGCAGATGACAGACAATCATGGAATCCGTGAGAATGTTCAAATGATTGATACGGGCAGTATACTCACCTTTTCCTTCGATAGTGTCGCGTTGCACCAGACCGGTTCGCTCCCCGGTTGGTCGACCGTCATGGTGACTGGCACCTCTCGGGCCGGTTGCATACCCCAGAGCAAAACCGGGCATACCCCGGGCAGAATGGCCCGGGTATGTAAGACCTTTATTTTGCATGGCAAACTGCCCAGAGCCTTTACCGATTTTTTCGGAGGCCCGTTTAACGCCCTCGGCCAGTACATCGCCCAGGTACCCTTCACGCATCCCGATTTTTTTAATCATGGGAATAATGAGGTCTGAGCGGCCGAAGTCAAGCTGCATGCCGTCTGTTTGCTTGTCGGTGAGCAGTTTGCGTTGATAACACTCCATGGCAAATGCAATGGCCACACCGGCTTCTATAGCATCAAGGCCGATATCATCACAGAGCCTCTCAGCAGCAGCCACAATCTCTATGTCGCTGTGCCCGCACATTGAGCCCAAAGAAAATATATCTTCATATTCGGGACCTTCAACACAGCAGCCCTCGACAGAGACAGACTCTACAATACTGAATTTGCCGCAGCGGGCAGGGCAGGCATAGCAAGACTTGTCTCTTTTAACGATCTTCTTCCTCATCGTTTCACCTGAGAGCCTTTCAGATTCCGGGTTGTATTCGTCCTGCCAGTTATGGTACCCAAAAAGCCCCAGGGTATTATTTGCATTTACCAACACAGGAGTGCCGTAACGGGGCAGTATTTCGGCAGTTGAGGGATTGGCACTGAAGCGTGCGTAGAGATCTTCAAGGAACATTTTTATTTTTCTTATATCCGGCACATCAACTGAGTGATGTCCGCGCACGGCTACAGCCTTAACATTTTTTGATCCAAGCACTGCTCCCAGCCCGCCGCGCCCCAGCGCACGGGAACCGCAGATGATACAGGCAAATCGTACCAGCTTTTCGCCTGCCGGGCCAATACTGGCTATTTGTATTTCATCGGAGCCGAGTTCTTCAAACATCCGATGCTGAGTGGTGTTGCTGTCTAAACCCCACAGATGGGCTGCATCGCGCAGCTCAACCAGACCGTTATCAATAAAGAGATAGACCGGTTTTTTTGACCTGCCTTCGAAAATTATCCCGTCATATCCTGCAAATTTAAGTTCAGGCCCGAAGTGACCGCCTGCCGAACTGTGAAAAAAAGAGTTAGTCAGGGGAGATTTGGCATAACATCCTATACGGCACGAGGTTGGAATCATAGTGCCTTCAACAGGCCCGGTTAAAAATATGACCTTATTATCCGGAGAAAGAGGATCAATGCCCGGCTTTAGTTCGTCGTAAAGAATGCGGGCGGCCATGCCGGCCCCGCCGATATACTTTTCTGCCAGTTCATTGGTAAGGGGCACATCACTCCAGGAACCATTGGTCAGGTTTATGCGCAGCATTTTACCGATATAGCCTTTATATATAAAGTTATTACCATCCATAGTTTCTGTTTATCCTCCATCAAAGGGAATCATGATTGTAACCGTATCGCCTTCATTAAGCAGGGTCTCCATGTCGGTGGTAGACCGGAACGTCTTTTCATTTATAAGTATAAGAAACGGAACCAGTTTACCTGAGATCTGATCTGTTACCTGGCGATTGAATTTTTCACCGTACTCACGGTTAAGGTAGGTAAAAAGATCAGATAGTTTCGCCCCGGGAGCAAGTTCGATACATTTCGTGCTCTGGCCGATCACATCTTTAATATTCGCAAATGATTTAAGGGTTACCTGCATGCTTTATCACCTTTTGGGCGCATTTTGGCAAACCACTCATCAGCGACATCCTCAGCCAGAATGATATTTTTTCTATCACGCTTGGGGTTGCCTTCCATAAACGTTATACAACCGACGGGACAGAATTTTAGACACTGGGGCTTGCCGCCGCAGGTATCACAATGCCTGTTAAAGACCGGAACCGGAACTTCAGGTATGCCTACCATGTGAATCTTGATACGAGCCTTCTTGGGATTAAATGTGTTTTCTTTGGTCATCGAACAGGCCATTTCACACAAACGGCAGCCTATACAGATTTCCGGATTAACGCCTAAAAATTTTCTCACTTCCTCACCACCCTTTAAAAAGTAATGTAGTTAAAAAGTCTTACGTATTTATCAAACATTACATACTACCTGATATGTGTTTTTTTTTCAAGACCTCAGTCATAGTACCTAACAGTCTAATTTTGCTTTATTTTGTTTTTTGCTTGCACCAGTGCAGCAAAACTTAGGCAGCCAAGCACACTTAAAATGATACCGGTAATGATGATCGCGTGCTGCAGACTATAGCTGTCACTGATCCAGCCTGCAAGGGGCCCCAGTATACAAAAAAGCAGTCGGGTACCCAGGACTCGTATTGAAAGAACTGTTGCCCGGCGGTCGGAAGCAACCTGCTGATTAATATAATGTGTAAAAACCGGTAATGTAAAACCCCGAACAGCATAGAGAATGACGATAAACACAGCGGCCCATATTTTTGTGAGGACGCCCATCAGTGTATACCCCGTCAAGACCAGGACGACCGGCAGGATAATCGTTACACGTCGGCTCATACAGTTTTCAATTTTATGGGCGTATAGAGAGGCAACACCTACCCATAATATCACGCATGGAAAGACCGTTTTCCTGATAAAAGAGTACAATAATCGGCATTATCAGCAGGAACCACCTGAGACCCTGCAGCACATTTATTTTCCAGATATTTGCTTTAATGTCCGGTTTTTTCATAAGGGCTCGAGCAGATGTAAGAAGGTATTCAACATGGTATCAATGTTTTATTCATATAATAGTGTCCTGCACCGCAAGACTTGGTCTTATAATACAAATTGATTACTATATAATCAATGCAGTTATCTCAAATAGTAAAACACCGTACTGTATGTACTGATATGCAGATTGTTCTCTTAACAAGGAAACGAGGACAAAAGAAAAGATATGCTCTTATAGCAGAAAACGGCAAGCAGCATGCCGGGGAAATAGCGGATTAGCAAAAAAATAGGCAGCAGAGAATGCGGCAGGTTGTTACCGCAGATGATACGTCACGGGAGACTGCTAACCGGTAAGATCTCTTTTCTCAGTAGTTATGATCATAGTTCATAAATGTCCGGCCTTCGATCAGCGAATACATTCATTTGAGCTCGAATTTGTCTTATCTGATCAGTATTGATTGTGGCGGTCAGCAGCATTTCTTCCTGCTCGCCCGCCTGTATGACTGTTTTACCCCAGGGGTCAATGATAGCGGAGCTTCCAAAAAAGGTGACGGCACCATGCCGGCCTACATTTTCTGATCCGACTTGATTGACGCCGATCATAAAAAACTGGTTCTCGATGGCCCTGGCACGCAGAAGCACCTGCCAGTGCTCACGCCGCGGATACGGAAAAGCCGAGGGCAGTAACACTAGATGAACATCTTGCAGCGCATAGCTTCGAAACAGTTCCGGAAAACGCAGATCATAACAAATTGCAAGACCGATGCGTCCCCAGGGCGTATCGGCAACTGTTATGGTATGACCGGCATCGACATGTTTTTCTTCGTGAAACATGCTGAAGAGATGGGTTTTATGGTAGACACCGACCTGCTCACCTGTAGAGCTGAACAAAAGGGAGGTATTGGTAATATTACCTTTCCTGTTCTGTGCAAGCACTGACCCATTGATCCAGATACGGTATTGCTTAGCCATCGAAGCTATGCGGTTGATTATTTTTTTATGTTCCTTTACTAAACGGGAATTCTCCTTCCAGTTAAAGCCGGTGGTCCACATTTCAGGAAAACAGATCAGGTCAGAACCGCGGCGAGCAGCTTCGTCGATCAAGACCTCACCCTTTTTGAGATTCATTTCAGGCTGGGAGGTGGAAACATCAATTTGAGCAATTGAAATGGTCAGGTTCACGGTATTACACCTTTATTGAGCAGTATTTTTTAGAATCCTGTCCCCCTGGTAATTATTGCTAGAGCTATTTTTTGTATTGCAGTTTACCGTAGCATTTCCTTGATGCGGGCACCAAGCTCCCCGGCTTCAGTCATGATATTTGCATGCTCCCTGACGTCCTGCATCCCCGCAACAGCCCCGAATTTTCCAACGAGTTTCATCTCATTGTAACTAACGAATCTTTCCATGGTTTCAAGCGCACGTTCGACTCCATGACCTGCCACTGCCGATACAACAGCAGCAGGTTTATCTGCCAGAGGTTTCCTGCCGTGCATGGGCGTTTCGGATTCCTTCCCGATTCCCATGTAGCCCAGGGCTATGCTGCGGTCCATCATGCTTTTTACAAGACCGGACACATCACCGTAATAACAGGGGGAGCCTATGACAATAGCTTCAGAGTCTATCATTTTTTTATACAGCTCGGTCATCCCGTCTTGCTGCCAGCAGTTGCCCTCGAAGGTGCAGCGCATACATCCTGTGCAATAGCCGACATTAAGGTCTATAAGCCATACAAGCTCTGTTTCTGATCCGGTCTGCTTTAAAACCTCTTCAACAAGGGCACCGGTGTTGCCCTCCTTCCTGCCGCTTCCGCAGATTCCAAGTATCATGATGTGCTCCTTTATCAAGAGTCCTCGTAGGCAGTGTTTGCGTTACTTCCTGCGCTTTGTCTTTTTTTGCTTCATAAATTTTTCAAGCTGTTCGGGCGTGGAAAATATTTTGTCATACCATTTGCCTGTTGTTTCACATGAATCTGAAGAATGTTCACGGCACACTTCAGGGCGCAGGGCATATTGTGTGCAGTTATTGCTTTTTGATAAGTAAATACATTTTCCTTCTATAAGCAGATGCCACCTGTGATTACTAATAAATATCTGAACGGTGTCGTAATGTAAATACCATTTTAACAGATCAAGCTCATATCTGTTTTTTGGCCTTGTTATAGGCATGACTAAATTACGACAGCAGGGGGCATCACACTCTAAACATCTGTTTTTTTCAGCAGCCATTTTTACCCCATCGATTTGTTAAAAAATTAATAAAATGAATGTTCTTCAAATTCCTGAACGCATAACTCTGCAAATGCCGCTGCACGCGGAATATCATTCCAGGTAGTGCAATAATACAAGGGCAGGTTATACAATAGATATCTTTTTAGCTGTTTGCTTTTTATATAAACGGGATCAAGGTTGTTGATGATTTGATTTGAAAGTGCTTTAACCTTTTTGAAGGATTTTATTTCAATAATGCCGATTACATAGCCTTCATGCAAGATAGCAATGTCAGGAGACAACTCGCCGTCATAGGCCTCGCAAAAAAGGGGACAGCCAACCGTACAATTGATACCTTTCTCCTGCAGCCGTTTATAAATTTCTGCCTGCAGAACCGGTTCCGGAAGTCTGTCAGGCGGCATAAATTTTTTATAGTTCCAGCGGTGCTTATTGTTGAATTTCAGTTCATTTGCCATAGTAACAGGTGTGCAGTGTTATGTTAGTGTTACAAGACCTCGTTGTATTATGGAAACGGGGGTTGGTATCCCCCGATTTTATTACGAAGAACTAAAAAAAAGAGAGGGCCGGAAGAGCTCTCTCTTATGTCTATAAAACTATTAAGAGCCGTTAAAAAGAAAAGCTGTTGAATGTACGCATCAAAATTTTAAGGGTCTGTCAATCAGGCAGTTTTTCCTGTTAACTTTATTTCGCCGAATGCACCTTTAGCACCGGCGCCGATCAAGGTGTCGCATACAGAACACTTAATAAAGTACCCGGCCTTAGCACCTTGTTGTCTTAATGATTTAGACTTTAGTTTGTATGGCTCAACATGATATGTGCCGAGCACAATCCCGCAGTAAGGGCAATCAAAAGCCTCAATCTTTTCTGTACCATCACTGCATGCATACGTATTGAATTCCTTCTTGGAGGTTTTGTATCCTTTCCACGCAATAAGCATTTCAGAGCCGGCAATAACCCCGCTGATGGAAAGATGTTTATTATGATCATCGCAGGTTAAGCCTTCCAAACACTCAGTGACAATCTGCTTGTCTTGAGCGACCCGGATTTTCCTTTGTTTAATCTTTTCCTGCAGAGATTCCTGCTGTTTGTAAAGCTTTTTTAGCGTTTCATCTTCTTTGAATAAGCGTTGTATGTCCGTATAGTCTTTCATGGTGTTCTAAAGAAATAATGCTATCTATCTCCGTTTACCGCCAAAAAGTATAAGAGAAAGTCATTCTTGTGTCAATAAAAAGAACGACAATAGCATCCGGGAAGCTTTATATGCATTAGGAAATTAGGAGATGATACTGTAGTAGAGTAAAATTTTACATATACAGCAGGATGCTTTTTCGTTAAATTTCTAAATCCGCACCCACCGGGGCTGTGTCACAATAGGTGATACATGGATCATTACTTTACTTCATTTAATATGTCTTCCAGCTCGCGGGCAGCTCTCTTCATCATATTCAGAATAGTTTCGTGTGTTAATTTATTGATTGCTTCTGTTGCTTGTGCATTAGATAAGAATGTTTCCCCGCTCCTGAGACCGGATTTATACTTTTTAGAATATATTACCTTTTTTGCAGGATTAAGAAGATCAAATTGTAAAACCAAATCTATCTGGGGTACCACATTTATTCCAATCAAGCCCATTCTGAATTTATGCACATAGGATGCAATCCGGGGATGCATGATGATGCTGTGTTGCGCGGCAGTTGTAAAAGAATTCGTGTTTTTACAGCCTTTTTTAAATTTGACACTCATTACCGTTGAGGCGATTGCTTTAGTCATTGCCCCAACGGGGATATCAAATTGAGCACTTCTGCCGATAGAGCTGTCAGCTCCACTCTGATACACGAAACCATCATCTTCCTTTGTTGTGTAGATTATTCCTGATTGAATTAGTTTTGATCCGACAGATATACTGTTTTCAGAAAAATAGTCGGGATTTACCCTGAGTTCATGTTGGCCTGAAATACATCCGCTCAAAAAAAATAAGCAAAGGACTGCTAACAAGAAATTATAAAAAAGCTTCATAGCTATACCTCCTTTGTATTACATGTGATGGTTTGATTTATTAAAAACAGCATAGTAGTACCCTAATAGAATTTTATAATTAATGAAAGGAAAACGTTTTAAAAGGAATTTGCGCATAATAAAAAAAATCTTTCATATCACATAAAAAGAATGTGCCTGAAGCAGTCGGTTGTTCACTTCAATCCAGAGTTACAAAGAGTGATTTTCGCGGTTGATTGTTCACCGTTCGGCTGATATGTCCATGCCCACTGGTGTCTTCGGCCAGCAGGATGTCACCCGGCCCGAATCGGCGTATTGTTCCGCTGCCGACTTCTATTTCAACCTCACCTTCAAGCATAATTACAAATTGACGGCAGGGGGCATTGTGCCAGCCATAGTTGTAATCCGCAGCTGTCTCGCGAAACAGTATCCCGGTAGCTTTTAGATGTTTGGATAACTTGCCGATATCCCCTTTATCTTCCAGTGGTATGTCAGCATCTTCAAAGTGTGATTCACCATCAGCACCGGTATAGAGACGTGTAATTTTCATGTAATCCGAGTCCTCCGGCTATGTAGTCAGTTTGTCTTCTATGGACGAGGCCCAGTTTAGAGAATCTTTTAGGTGTGCACGCAGTACATCAAAGCTAAAGTGTTTTTTGCAGACAGCGATATTGTTGGAGGCTATGCCGGAATATTTTTCAGAATCTAAAAGTACATCTAAAATTTCTTGTGCGGCACTGTGAAGGGTTTTTTCTGGTATCCGGACCAGGTCCCCTGATTTTTTTTCTATCGTATCACCGAGCGATACGATACTGACACCTTTCGGGGCAATATCTTCCTTAAAAACCGGATACTCAAACACTGACACCGGCAGACCTGCGGCAAAAGCTTCCAGCAACTGGTTGCCGAACCCCTCCCAACCGGTGGGATACAGGACAAAGTCTGCCATGCTGTACATGTCAGGGTACAGGGCATACAAACCTTCTTGCTCGGAGCGCAGGGGCCGGACAATATCTCCTGCATATATCCATGATATTTTCAATGAGTCCAGAAGATCAAACAGTTTCTGCTGGTAGTTGCTAAAAGCAGCCTCGGGGCGGCCGGCAAGTACCAGTACTATCCGACTCTGATTGGATAGTAATTCATTATTATAAAGTTTCTGTTCGGGTTTATTAAGGCAGAGCTTCTGCACTGCAGCAGTCAGCTCACCGGCTACCTCAATCTGTTTGTTCGGAACAATGCGGGCTCCGACAAGCAGGACAACATCACAGGGCTGAATATCGTGTTTTGAGCGAAGCTCATTTCGCAGCCTGCAATAATCGGCAGGATCGAGCTGTTCATCAAAATCCATGGTATCATGAATTATACCGACCTCAATACCCTTTTTCTCAAGAGCTTTTTTGTTGCGGGTATTGATCGTCCAATGTACAAGGGTAGGCAGAGTGGGCGGGAAATATTCTTGTAAAACCGACTGAGCAAAATCGCATGTCGGCCTGAACTTATAGGCGCCTTCACTCAGGATGTCATGGTTAATAGCGGTACAGGGTATCTTTGTCTGTTTGAGCAATTCGGTAAGTGCTACGGTTGCTGCGGGGTGAATCGGAAGGCAAAGAATATTGTGCACAAAGATCATGTCCGGAGAAAAATCACTGACCGCCCTAGCAAATCCCTGCTGTAATGCTGCTACGGTTTTGTCAAATACATTGTGAAGCTCTTTTTCGCCTGAAAAGTCTTGCAAGTCCTCAAACATATTACGCATCAATTTCCTGGTTTCTGCTGTGTCAAACTCCAGCTCAGGCAGCGGAAACTCGGCCCATTCATACGCAGAACAAATTGCTACGGTGTGCCCCATCTTTTCAAGCAGGAATCGACGCTTTTTCATCTCCAGCGAGACACCATCAGTGCCCGCGGAATCCGTCTCGCTTTGATCGACAGAATCTTCCCGGGGCTTCCAGCCAACGGCAGGGGCGGAACGAAAATGAATGATAAGAATCTTCATTGTTTCTCCTTTATGCACTGTTAATGTTAGTTGCGAAGACTGGTGAGCGGTGCCGGGAGGCGTCCACCTCTTTGCAGGAACTCCCGGGATGAAAATCTATTCACTTTCATAACAGGTACGGTGCCAAGAAGCCCACCGAAGGAAACTTGGTCACCAGCCTTTTTACCCGGGGCAGGTACTACCCGCACGCCGGTTGTTTTGTTATTGATAATACCAATTGCCAGTTCATCGGCAATAATAGCGTTGATGGTCTCCGGTGGTGTGTCACCGGGGATTGCAAACATGTCAAGCCCCACTGAGCAGACAGCTGTAAGGGCTTCCAGCTTGTCAAGGCCAAGCGCGCCTTTTTTAACAGCTTCAATCATACCGGTATCCTCACTTACCGGAATAAAGGTGCCGCTCAGCCCGCCGACATTACCGCTGGCCATGGCACCGCCTTTTTTCACAGCATCCATCAGAAGGGCCACCGCCAGCGTAGAACCATGTGTTCCCACATGCTCAATACCGAACGCCTCAATCACATTGGCAACGGAATCACCGGTAGCGGTTGTGGAGGCCAGCGAAATATCAACAATACCAAAGGGTATTTTCAGGACTGCGGCCAGCTCGCGGCCAACCAGCTCACCGGCCCGGGTAATTTTAAAAACCGTACGCTTAATAATTTCGGAGAGTTCCGTCAAATCACATTCACTGTTTTTTTCTACCACGCTTTTAACAACACCGGGCCCGCTGATACCTATATTTAAAGTGATATCCGGCTCCCCGACACCATGGAATGCACCGGCCATAAAAGGGTTGTCCTCGGGGGCATTTGAAAAGACGACAAATTTAGCACAGCCGACAGCGTTTTTGCTTTTTTGAGCAGTCTCTTTAAGCATTGCACCCAGGAGATTTACCGCATCAAGGTTGAGCCCTGCGGCTGTAGACCCCACGTTTAAAAATGAACATACCCGCCGGGTTTGAGAAAGCACGTCGGGAAGCACTTCGATCAGCATGCTGTCGGATTTTGTCAGCCCCTTTTGCACCAGAGCGCCAAATCCGCCGATAAAGTCAACCCCTGCATCGGCGGCAGCCCGGTCAAGTGTTTTGGCCATCTGCAGGTATTTGCTTTTTGTGCAGTGGCTTTCCATGATCAGGCTTACCGGTGTTACCGCTATGCGTTTGTTGACAATCGGTATGCCGTATTTCACTTCCAGCTTTTTTGCTTCACCAATCAGTTTTACAGCTTTTGTACGAACCTTTTGATACACATTATGCTTAAAAGTTTTAAAGTCTGAATGTATACAGTCCTTTAAATTTATACCCAGTGTTGTTGTCCTGATATCAAGGTTGTGATACAGGATCATGCGAGCGGTTTCAAAGACTTCATCTACGCTGATAGTCATGATTAAATCCTGTGCATCATTTTAAAGATGTTTTCATGCTGGAGCTGAATGTTGACTCCCAGGCTGTTGCCGATCTTATCAAGTTCTTTGGTAAGCTTGTCTAGGGGTGTTTTTGTATCTTGCATATCAACCAGCATTGTCATAACGAAATAGCCTTCACCCATAATGCGCTGACTGATGTCTTCAATGTTTATGTCATGCCGGTAGAGATAGTTTGATATTTTGGCAACAATACCTTTGGTGTCTTTACCGATTACAGTGATAAAAAGCAGTTCTTTTTTCATAGTAGCTTCCTAACCTTGTAAATATGACCTTAAAATATCTACCGCTTTAGAAACTGGCATATCCGGCTGTATGCCGGCGTTTTGGGCACATGCATTGATATGAGAAATGATACCGTTTTTGTAAGTATCGGCAGCATCGGCTATTTCCGCTGTTGTGTGATGTACAGCAACCGCAATTATGTTTTTTGATTGAAGCTGCTCAAGACCTTTTATGCCGGCCGCATTTTTACCGACACCTGCGTCATTTAAAAAAGCCGCACCGACCTTAACCTTAATCGCATAGCCGGCAGAGGATGTGCCGCCGTGTGATCCTGATATAATAATATCTCCGCGGTTCTCATCAGTTACATATGAAATACTGTCCATTAAAACGGTGTTCAGGTTTCCATCGGTAAAGAGTATTTTCATATCCAAATTTCCTGTTGCCGCTATGCAGTGTTAAAAATCCGTGTTTTGACGGAGGCAGGCTTCCTCCACGGCCTGGCTGAAGGTGCCGAACGGGTCAAGGGTTGCAACCCGGACATCCTTAATTAGACCGCTGAACGAGGTGCCCAGTTCATCAGTTACAATAGGTAAAACCGGATCAGAGGGGTAATAGGTGGTGACATAACCGACCATGGTACCGCTGAAATCAACATCTACCCGCAGATATTTGGGTTTGCCGTCGCTTGTGCGCTCAGTAATGGTACAGCGCGTAAAGCGGTATGAGCCGCCGTTGGAGGTACCTCGAAAGAAAAAATCACCGTCCTGGGCGTCGACGCTCTCGCACTCTTCATTAATCATATCGTCATCAATGATAGCAACAGAAAGGGTGTCCTGGGATAGGTCATAGTTGGTATCCAGGGCAAATACGGCCGGGGTACCGGCTACAGTTAATTCGGCAAGATCATTTGCATCATTGGACAAATGTGAGGCAAAGATGCTCCACTGGGTGCCTTGAGGGTCTAAAATCATGGAGAGGCCGCTGGGGCAGTCTCCGTCGTCAGCAAGCTCAAAGGTGCCGTAATAATCAACAGTAAGCCAGGTGCTTTCACAGAGCCGTGATGAAACAATTTCGGGAATGGTATGCTGCTCACCGGATTCACCTGCCAGGTACTGCTCTGCCCACTGCTCACCCTGGTATTCCTGCCAGAGCAGGTCTACAAGTGGAAAGGCAAAATTGAGCTGAATGCCGCCCCCGGGCTCGCACCGCTCGCCGTGAAATGACGGGTCAAGCAAAAGATTCTTAATTTCAGCAGGAGACAAACCAGGACCGCCGATTGCCTTAAGCAGCGCTGCTGCGGAGGTGACCATGGGAGCGGCAAATGAGGTGCCGCTGCGGGAGGTTACCAGTCCATGGGGGAAAACGGTTTTAAGGTTATCGCCCGGAGCTGATATGTCCACAGGGTCGCCATAGCCGGCATGCTCCATCCTGCGCCCGGGATGTTCATGGTACCAGCGTGAAACGGTCAGGCTGTTGCTGAGCCTGATTCCTGCCGGAGCATGGTTGTTGCCGGTGAGCTCTACGTTTTGATTGGGAGCTGCGTTCACAAACAGCACATCAGGAAAACGGTTCATAACATGTGTAAACCCGGCAATAATATCACGTGCCAGCTCTGAGGTAGCATTATCAAAAGGTCCGTAACCGAAGCTCGAGTTTACAACATCAGCACCTCCGTCAATAACCGTCATTGCCATGGCAATACAGTCTCCCATCCATAAGGGGTCTTCAAAACCTGAATTTGCCATGACTACCCGCAGCTTGTTACCGATGAGCGTGTTCGCAAGGCCGTTAACGTCGATACCGTCATTATCCGCACAGATGATGCCTGCCACCGATGTACCGTGGGAGTTGAGTACCGTGTCAGTGGAAAGTTCCCGGCGGGTGCCGTTATCGGCCCGCTCACTGACGTTTTCTATAACAATATCATCAAACTCAACATTTTGGTCATAGCCCAGTTCTACAATGCCTACAGTGACCTGGTTCAGGGTCAATTTCTCACGCAGTCCCTGCATGATTTCAAGGGCGGTGTAGTAGTTGATCTGGTAATAAGGCAGCTTATCGTATTCGCTCACATCGGAAAGCCCTATATCCGGCTGTACCGGACAACTTCCTATTTCTGCAAGATCTGAGCGGAGAATGTTGTAAGCAGCCCCGCTGATGCCCTCTATAGCAGTAAGATCTTCCTTAATGGTATCAAGCTCTTCAACAGTTTCTGCCTCAACCTCAAGCTGGTACAATCCGACTGAAGGCAGCTGGCCGATCACCTGCACGTCACGCCGGCCCCTCAGTAAATCCAGAAATTCTGTGCGGGTCATGTTGTCTTCGGTGTACACAACAAGCTGGTTGACCGGGAACCGGATGTCGGGATAGCCCTCGCTCTGCGTGATGGTTACAAGCGATGCATTGTCATAACCGCTGCTGTAGGGGGCATCTTCATCCCGTTTTGCTGCGCAGTTAATCAGCGCCACCGTACACACTAAAAGTAGGAAAAATAAAAGAATGCTTTTACATTTATTTGTAGACATAGTTTCTCCAGGGCACACCTCCGCGCGGGTAGGGCAGGGTATGTGTTGAGTGATCTCTGCAATGGTTAATTATTTTAATACATAAGTAATTGTTACAACAAGTTTTTAATTCAAAACAGTAAAAAATAAAGTAAAACTATTATAGATGCAAAACAAAAGATATAACAAATAATTAAATTTGATTACGTAACAAAACAGGTGAGGATATATTTGCAGATTCCATCACGAAGTTTCTATGAGGGGACAGGGGTATACGGGTATACCAGCCGGACAAGTCGTTAGAAGGTTGATCCGCTTGTACTGAACTTGCCGAAGTGCGTCAGTCGACGAGTCTACGGCAAAAAAGGAAATTAACCGCAGAACCACGCAGACGGACGCAGACGTTTTGTTCTGTCAACCTGACAGAACAAAAGGTGTCATTGCTTCGCAATAGGGAATGCTTTTCTTTAAATAGACTCTGGGTGCTATGTGAGTAGAGAAAACAAACAGCATATTAGGACAAATTTTATTGATGATTTTTTATGCCCGAAGGGCATGGCGTGTAGCAGCCGGGAAGGTCGCCCGGCTGTTGGTCCGCTTGTACTGAGCTGGCCGAAGTGCGATAGTCGGCGAATGTCTGCGGTCAAAAGATTGTAGTTACTGGTTCGCCCGAAGATTCTTCACATTTTGGGTAATCAATAGCTTACCGCCAATCCACCAGTCGCCTCCAGCGATTTGCTCAACGGTTTGTTAGCCATCATCGACATTTTCGATACGCATTTTCATGGGAATGAAGCAAATGCCATGCTCCCGTTTATCGGGTCCTACGGCTTGGAAGCCGAGCCTTTCATAGGCATCGACTGCGTTCGGCGAAGAATGCATATCCACTTCAGATAGGACCGGATCATATTGCCGTGCAATTGTAAGAACCACCTGCAAAAGCTGTCTCCCGATGCCCTGGCGCTGTCTTTCACGTGTGACAAACAGGAGAGATATATGATTAAAATCCTTCATTTCAATTACTCCGATCAACTCTCCATTTGTCTCAGCGATCAACGTTACATGGTTGCTTTGCGCCCTCTCGGCCATCAGGTCTGGATCTGCGTACCGTAGGAACTCCTCTACACCCTCCTGCGCATAAAGTGGAGCCACAAAATCGTTGAATACTTGGCGGACCAGGCGGCAGACGCGTTCCTCCTCACCAGGTGCCATCAGACGTATGGAAATTGAAACTTCAGACACAAAGTCGATCTCTGTCACAGATGACGGCTAGCGTGGAGGCCGGACGCGGCACTCCCAGGCTTCCAGTCCATAAATCCGCAAAAGTTACTCGCCGTCGCCTGGACCGTTTTGTCGGAAGCTGTTTAGCCTCCGCTGATCCTTGATAATCTATAAGTAACGAATCCATCGGGACATACTACATCATAATGTCCTTCTTTGCTTTCAAACGGCAGTCTCTCGCTGAATCTCATCGAGAATGCAATAGGATGTATTGCATGGAATGCTCTTCCGCACATTCCTTCCGGTTCCGGTGTCCTTGCCCCCATGGTGTAGATCTCACCCTGCTTGCATGTGGCCGAACCGGGACAAGTATTTGTTTCAGTGGACACTTTTATAGCCTCGCATCTTATTTCATATCCAGGCATCAGGAGTATCCTTTATATGGTTGTTTTGTTTTCAACGTCATAAATCAGCCACGTTTGTCTTGCTGGTTACTGGAAACCTCCAGCAACCATTCTTCTGTGCCAATCTCCGTTCGTCTTTTAAGAGCTTCTTGCCTTATTTGAAGAGATTTCTGGAAATTCTTGTCACTCATATTAGGGTCTCTCAGCTCCAGAAAGATCTTGCAAGGAAGGTCTGCGCATAGGCCACAATGCTCAATCTGTTTCTGGTTCCGGCAACAATCATGGAGAGGACACACACCCGAAGGGATTTGAGTTGTCCAGAATGGTTTGCCGTCTACATAACCACAACCCTTGCATTGTTTTCCAAGAAAACTACAATTGCCGCAATAAGTTCCACAAACAGGAGCATAATTCTTATCACTCATATCGTTTCTCCTTGGCTACTAACGCTTGTACATTTTCTTGTGAACATATTGCCTCCAGAGTATGCTCCCGCATGGGCAGGGTATGTATTTAATGAACTCTGCACGAACTGAAAAACAGTTGTTTTGGTGGTTAAATAGTATTTCCATATAATTATTTAATACATAAAGAATGCTTTAGACAACCTTTTTGATACGAAAAAGCGCACTATAAAGTTTAAGACTTTTTTAGGAAAATTCCCCTTTTCTCCTTGACCTAAACGTATCATGGATGTTCCTGGATTTTTAGGGAAGTGATCCCCTTTCATAAGGCTTCCCCATGCCCCGCCCCAAACCGGTGATTTCGAAATTCCTGTTGGACATCAATTACATATCATGATAATTAGAGCCTGTCCCGTGGCAGCACAGCCTTTGTTTACAGAGGGAAAAAGGAACAGAAGAGAACTATAGCAACACAATTTGAGACAAAAAGAAAATAAGGC
>JANQFE010000040.1 GCA_028278025.1 Thermodesulfobacteriota bacterium
ATTCAGTCTTCGCTTGATCTGGCAGAAAGCGGATTTCGGGTATATCTGGTTGAAGAACAGTCGGCTATCGGCGGCATCATGGCTCAACTGGATAAGACATTCCCTACAAATGACTGCTCCATGTGCATCATTTCCCCCAAGCTGGTGGAGGTCGGCAGGCATCTCAATATTGATATCTTCTCCTATGCCGATGTGGAAAAAGTCGAGGGGCCGGCCGGCAACTTTACAGTGCACATAAAGCAGAAACCCCGGTTCATTGATCTGGATGCCTGTACCGGCTGCGGGGACTGTGCCAAGGTATGCCCCGTGGAGGTTCCCAGCGAGTTTGATGCAGGTCTGATAAACCGCCAGGCCGCCTACAAACGCTACCCCCAGGCTATACCGAATGCCTTTGCCATTGACAAGCGGGGAATTTCCCCGTGCAAAGACGGCTGTCCGGCCGGTATCCATGTCCAGGGCTATGTCGCCCTGATCGCGCAGGGCAAATTCAAGGAAGCCCTGGCTCTTATAAGAAAAAATAATCCGCTGCCTGCAATCTGCGGACGGGTGTGCACCCATCCGTGTGAAAGCGCCTGCACACGCCAGAAAGTGGAGGATCCGATTGCCATCATGCCGCTCAAGCGCTTTGTGACCGACTGGGAATACACCCAGGAAGAACAGGATCTGCCTGCTGTTGAGCAAAAACGTGAAGAAAAAGTGGCGGTTATCGGCTCCGGACCCGCCGGTCTATCGGCGGCCTATTATCTTGCCCTGGAAGGCTATCCCGTCACAATTTTTGAAGCCCTGCCAACCCCGGGCGGCATGATGAGCTGGGGCATCCCCGATTATCGCCTTCCCCGGGAAATCCTCAATAAAGATATCGCCTACATTGAGCGCCTCGGAGTGCAAATCAAAACCAGCACACCGATCGGATCAGATCTGAGCCTTGATGACCTTCTGCAAACACACGGGTTTAAGGCTGTCTTTCTGGGGGTTGGGGCTCAAAAGGGGATGAAGCTTGGTATCGAGGGTGAAGAGCTTAAAGGCGTTGTGCATGGTGTGGACTACCTGCGCGACATTAACGGCGGTAAAGATGTACAGCTGGGCGACCGCGTTGCGGTAATCGGCGGCGGTAACGTGGCAATTGACGTCGTGCGCACCGCTATGCGAAAAGGCTCCCGGGAAGCCTTTATTATCTATCGCCGCGGCCGCGATGAAATGCCGGCCCTGGATGAAGAGATTGAAGAAGCCGAGGAAGAAGGCGTTCAGATCAACTACCTGGTGGCTCCCGAGCGCATCCTGGGCAGGGACGGCAGGGTCGTGGGTATCGAATGCATGCGCATGCAGCTGGGCGAGCCTGATGCAAGCGGACGTCGCCGGCCTGTTCCCATCCCCGGCTCAGAGTTTACGCTTGAGGTGGATGCCGTTGTGCCGGCTATCGGTCAGACAATTGATCTGTCGCTACTGCCCCGGGACAGGCAATGGCAGATCAGCAAACGAGGCACCCTTGAGATCGACCCCGTAACCTGTGCGACCACTATTGAGGGGGTTTTTGCCGGCGGTGACATGGTAACCGGGCCGGCAACCGTGGTTGAAGCCGTAGGGGCCGGCCGCGAGGCTGCTGTTTCGATAGCACGCTACCTGCAGGGCACCGACATGACGGCCGGCCGTGAGAAAAATCTTCCCGTAGTGGAACTGGAACCCGAAGGAGAACGGAAAGTTCCCCGTCATAATCCCCGCAAGGTTTCAGTAGCAGAACGCCTGCAGGATTTTCGTGAAGTACAGCAGGGATTTTCCGAAGATGAGGCCGTTGCCGAGGCCAAACGCTGCCTGAATTGCGGAGTCTGCAGCGAGTGCCTGCAGTGCGTGGAGGCCTGCATGGCCAAGGCTGTGAACCATGATGATACCGCAAAACAGACTGAACTCTCCGTGGGGTCAATTCTGCTGGCTCCCGGATTTGAATTAACTGATCCCCTGGTAAGGGAGGAGTATGGCTATAAACACTACCCCAATGTAATCACCAGTGTGGAGTTTGAACGCATCCTGTCGGCATCCGGCCCCTACCAGGGCCATATTAAGCGGCCCTCAGACGAGTCTGAGCCCAAACGCATTGCCTGGATCCAGTGTGTCGGGTCCCGCGATGTTTCCTGCGGCAAGGGATACTGCTCTTCAGTATGCTGCATGTATGCGACCAAGGAAGCTATTATTGCCAGGGAGCATTCTCCTGAGGTGCAGCCGACTATTTTCTATATGGATATCCGGGCCCATGGCAAGGGCTTTGATCAATATTACGAACGGGCCCGCTATGACTACGGTGTACGCTATATCCGCTGCCAGATTTCAAAAATTGTAGAAAAGCCGAAGTCTAAAAACCTCCTCATCGCCTATATTGATGAATCGGGCAAAGTCGTGGAGGAAGAATTTGATCTGGTGGTGCTCTCAATCGGGATGAGTACCACCAGAAGCACGCAGGCCCTGGCCGAGCGCCTCGACATTGACATTGACACCTACGGATTTTGTCAAACAGACCCTTTAAAACCGATGGCTACATCACGCCGCGGGATTTATGTGTGCGGGGCCTTTGAGTCTCCCAAAGACATCCCCGAAACAGTGTCCCAGGCCAGCGGAGCCGCCGCCTATGCATCAGAGATTCTGGCAGAGTCACGGGGCACACTCATGCGCACGGCAGAGTTTCCTCCGGAAAAGGATATCAGTGCAGAGGAACCGCGTATCGGGGTTTTTGTCTGCCACTGCGGCATCAATATCGGCGGTGTCGTGGACGTGCCGGCAGTCCGTGAATATGCCCGGTCACTACCCAATGTGGCCTATGTAGATGAAAACCTGTACACCTGCTCTCAGGATACCCAGGCTAAAATAAAAGAGATCATCCAGGAGCATAACCTGAACCGGGTGGTTGTGGCCTCCTGCTCACCCCGCACCCATGAACCGCTTTTCCAGGAAACAATCAAGGAGGCCGGTTTAAACAAATACCTGTTTGAGATGGCAAACATCCGCGACCAGTGCTCCTGGGTGCATATGGATAAAAAAGAAGAAGCAACCGACAAGGCCAAGGACCTGGTACGCATGGCCATCGCCACCTCCGGCTATATAGAGCCCCTGCAGGAGCAGACTCTGGATATTAATAAAAGGGCCCTGGTAGTCGGCGGAGGAGCTTCAGGCATGACCGCTGCGGTGGGTCTGGCCGATCAGGGTTTTGAGGTTGTACTGGTGGAAAAAGAAAGCCGGCTGGGCGGCAACCTGCACAAGCTGTATTACACCATCGAGGGCTGTGATGTGCAGCCCCGCATGAATGCGTTGATTGAACGGGTCCGCAACCACCCCTCCATCCAGGTGATACTTGACGGGATGATTGTCGACTTCACCGGATTCAAAGGCAATTTCAAAACCGGCATTATGTCCGGCCCCGGCATGGCCTATCGCCAGATTGAGCACGGTGCTGCCATAATTGCAACCGGCGGCGAAGAATACAAGCCCTCCGAATATCTCTACGGTCAGGATGAGCGGATTATGACCCAGCAGGAACTGGAGGGCAGGATCAGCACTGATACGATCAGCCTGGACAGTGTCAACGAAGTTGTGATGATTCAGTGTGTCGGCTCACGGATACCGGAAAGGCCCTACTGCAGCAGGCTCTGCTGTAGTACTGCCATCAAGAATGCCCTGAAGATAAAGGAGAAGAAGCCTGAGGTAAATATTTATATCCTCTACCGCGACATCAGGACCTACGGCCTGCTGGAAGATTACTACACGCAAGCCCGTAAGGCCGGCATCATGTTCATCCGCTACGACCTTGAACACCCACCTGAAGTCAGCCTTGAAAAGGGTGTGCTGCAGGTGAGCGCGGATGACCCTGTGCTGGAGGAAAAGGTCATTATGCAGCCGCAGGCCCTGATCCTGAGCAGTGCTGTTATCCCGCGGGAAAATGATGAGTTCTCATCTTTGATGAAACTGCAGCGAACCCAGGAGGGTTTCTTCCTGGAAGCCCATATGAAGCTGCGGCCGGTTGATCTGGCAACAGATGGTATCTATCTGTGCGGGCTGGCTCATTCACCCAAACCCCTGGGCGAGAGCCTATCGCAGGCCGCCGCAGCAGTATCGCGCACCTGCACCCTGCTGTCCCATGACAGCATAACAGTGGGTGGCATGGTAGCACGGGTGGAAGCGGAAAAATGCGCCGTGTGTCTTACCTGTGTGCGGGTCTGCCCCTATGATGTTCCGTTCATAAATGATGAGGGTGCCGCCCAGATCGATGCAGCCATGTGCCAGGGCTGCGGCAGCTGTGCTGCGGAGTGCCCCGGCAGAGCGATTCAGCTGCAGCACAGCACTGACGGTCAGATTGTGGCAAAAGCGACCGCGTTGTTTAAAACAGCATGAACACGACGGGGGGAAATAAAGACCCTCGAGGTTGTTAAACGGGGAGCAGTGGTGTGAAGGAGTAGTGGTGAAAAAATGCAACAGCAGTTTTTCCGCTACTCCGTTACTCCACAAAATAAATACCCCTGTAAATGGTTAACGTTTTCTCAAACAAGGCATGTATAATGAGTGAGTTTCAGCCCGAAATTGTTGCTTTCTGCTGCAAGTACTGAGCCTACTCAGCAGCGGACCTGGCAGGTTCGATGAGGCTCTCATACCCGACAAACATCAAGATTGTAAAGCTTCCCTGCACGGGAAAAATTGATGCGGTGTACCTGCTCAAAACATTTCAGAACGGTGCCGACGGGGTCTATGTGGCCGGCTGCATGGAAGGCGACTGTCACTACCTGACAGGCAACCTGCGGGCACGCAAGCGGGTTGAGTATGTAAAAAAAATACTTGATGAAGTCGGGGTCGGGGGTGACCGGCTGGAAATGTACAACATGTCAGCGGCCCAGGCACCCCGTTTTGTAGAGGTTGCCAATGAAATGAATGAGAAAATAAGAAATTTAGGGCCAAGTCCTCTTAACAAAAAACAGACAGCCGATGCTGTAGTCCCTGAGAAACAGGCAGAACAAAATTAGCACAAAGGAGTGACTAAAGTGTAACGCGGGCTAACATCGGGAAAATTTAGGCACTTCACATAAATATAAGGAGACTGGAAATGATTATCGGTGAGGGTAAACCAATTAAGGATATCCTGTTTATGATTCAAAACTATTCCAAAGTTATTGTCGCGGGATGCCGGGGATGCGTTACGGTCTGCTCAGCCGGTGGTGAGAAGGAGGTGGAAGTGTTGTCCTCGGCGCTGGCCATGGCGCGGGAAAACGAAGACAAACCCCTTGAAATAAAGGAAGTTACCCTGGAGCGCCAGTGTGATCCGGAGTATCTCGAACAGATGCGCAGTTATATTGACGAGTACGAGGCCGTTGTTTCAATCGCCTGCGGAGCCGGCATACAGTTCATGGCGGAAAAATACCCCAAGATTCCTATTTGCCCCGGAATTAATACCAACTTTATAGGCGTAACAGAAGAGCAGGGTGTCTGGTCGGAACGCTGCCAGGCCTGCGGTAATTGCAAGCTGCACATGACCGGAGGAATTTGCCCCATAGCCCGCTGTTCTAAAAGTATTCTCAACGGTCCCTGCGGCGGTTCTGCGGACGGAAAATGTGAGATTGATCCCGAGGTGCCCTGCGCCTGGCAGCTCATCATAGATAACCTCAAAGAGCAGGGAAGACTGGACCAGCTGGAAGTCATTATTCCCCTAAACGATTGGACCACCAGCCGTGACGGAGGTCCGCGAAAAATAATTAGAGAGGATTTGAAATTATGACATCCGACAGTCGCTTGGAAAAAGTACTTGCACAGGGAGAGTTTGCAGTTACTTCAGAGTGCGGCCCGCCCCGCGGAGTGGACCCGGATTCAATCCGCGACAAGGGTGAGTTGCTCAAAGACAGTGTTGATGTGGTCAACATTACCGATAATCAGACCTCTGTGGTGCGTATGTCAAGCCTTTCAGCATGCGTAATCCTCAAACAGTTGGGTATAGATCCTGTACTGCAAATGGTGACTCGCGATCGCAACCGGATTGCCATTCAAAGTGATATCCTGGGGGCTGCAGCACTCGGCTTTAATAACATTCTCTGCCTGTCCGGAGACCACCAGAAGTTCGGCGATCATGGCGCAGCGAAAAATGTTTATGATCTGGATTCCATTCATTTAATCCAGACCGTAAAACATATGCGTGATGAGGGCAAATTCCTGGGCGGCGATGAGCTCAAGGGTGTGCCCCGTTTGTTCATAGGGGCCGCAGCAAATCCTTTTGCAGATCCTTTCGAGTTTCGGGTTACACGTCTGGCAAAAAAGGTTGCGGCCGGCGCCCAGTTTATTCAGACCCAGTGTATTTTTAATATTGAGCGGTTTAAAACATGGATGGAGCAGGTGCGGGAACGCGGCCTGCATGAAAAAGTTCACATCCTGGGCGGTGTAACACCCATGAAATCTATAGGTATGGCCAAGTACATGAAAAATATGGTTCCCGGTATGGATGTGCCTGATGAACTGATTGAACGGATAAAAGGCGTTGATAAGGAAAAGCGGGCACAAGAGGGTATTAAGATTGCCATAGAGACTATTCAGCAGCTCAAGGAGATTGAGGGCATCCACGGCGTGCACATCATGGCCATAGAGTGGGAAGAGATGGTCCCCAAGATTGCTGAAGCAGCCGGTCTGCTGCCGCGACCGCAGGTTAATTAGCGATACGACTGTTTTCGGAGGTTGTTTTTAAATATCCAGTATCCAGTATCAGCAACCAATTTATAATGGACAAAACGTCACTAAAGCGTTATGAATTGAGAAAATAAACAAAATTTCTATATTAAACACAAAATATCAAGAGGAGGTGACGTACATGGCAAAAATCCTAGTAGTCGATGATGACCCTGATCTGGTGGAATCAGTATCAACAATTTTGCAAAACAAAAACCACAAGGTAGTTCAGGCTTACGGTGGTATTGAAGGCCTTGAGAAGGCCCGCACGGAAAAACCCGATGCAATAGTTTTGGACGTTATGATGCCTGATAAGGATGGCTATGAGGTATGCAAAGAACTTAAAGCAGACCCGAACTGTCAGGATATCCCTGTTTTGCTTTTGACTGCAGTGGTTTCACAAATTCCTAACACTACTTATACTACGCGTATGGGAATGGAAACGGAGGCTGATGACTATGTTGACAAGCCGGTTGAGCCCAGCGAACTTGTTCGGCTGGTTGAGCGGCTCTTGACACCCTGAATGAATTATCCGGTGTAATACTGGTTGATGATAATATAATTTAAATAATTGTGTGCATGTAATAGTTAGTTGCGCGTAGTCAGTTGGTGGAAGCTGTACAGATCACATAGATCGTTAGTTTTATACAACCCACGACGGACAACTGGCAACAGACAATCTGTTAAAAACAGAAAGCAGCCATGAACACAGATGCCATACATTTCCTGATTATTGATGATGAAAAAATAATCCGTGAGGGCGCTGAACGCATTATCACCAAAGAAGGCTGGCAAGCCACTACTACCGATACCGGTGAAAGCGGGCTGGAACTGCTGAAAAAAAACAGCTTTCATATTTTGCTGCTCGACCTTATGATGCCCGGCATTGGCGGTATGGAGGTGTTAAAATCGGTTCAGGAAACGCATCCGGACCTTTTGGTAATCGTCATTACCGGCTATGCCACTATTGAAAATGCTGTAGAAGCTATGAAGAGCGGTGCATACGATTTCATTCCCAAACCGTTCACGCCTGACCAGCTCCGCATTGTTGTACGCCGGGCTATTGATAAGCTAAAGCTTAAATATGAAACCGAGCAGCTGCGCCTGCAGCAGGAACAAAGCCTGCAGGACATTGCTAACGAAAAGAGCAAGACCAGCACTATCATTAACCACATGGCCGATGGTGTTCTGGTAACCGATCATAGCGGCAGCATTGTACTGCACAACCCGGCCGTAACCCGTATGCTGGGTTTGGAGGAGCAGTCTCCGCTGGGGAAAACTATTCTTGAGTGGACCGGCAATGAGGAGCTTGCCGATATGATTGGTAAAGTCCTTACTATGCAGGGCTCACAGGACCAGGGCCTGTCGCAGGAGCTTGCCCGTGGTGATCCGCCCGCAGTATTTTTTGTTGCCCATTCGGCACCGGTCCGCACGGAAGCAGGATCTGTGGTCGGGTCTGTCACAATTTTTAATGATGTTACCTGGCTTAAAGAGCTTGACCAGATGAAATCCGACTTTGTCAACATGGTTTCACACGAGTTGCGCTCTCCCCTGGGCTCCATCCGGCAAAAACTGTCCCTGATTGTTGACGGATTTGTCGGAGACGTAACCGAGGAACAGAACAAAATCGTGCAGCGCGTACAGACCCGCATAGACGGGCTTATCGGCATGATAAAAAACCTGCTGGACATTTCTCGCATTGAAGCGGGCCGTCTTATACAACAAAAAGAGCGCATAGTAATGCCTGAAATTATCGAAAGTGCCGTCGAGCTTCTGGCCCAGGATGCTGAGGCCAAAGGCTTGCGGTTAAATGTAACCATAGATTCACAGATGTATACCATCCACGCTGACCGGCAGAGCATGGAAACAGTTGTGACAAACCTTATAAGCAACGCAATAAAATATAACCGCGAAAAGGGACAAATCACTATTAACGCAGGAAACCGGGGGGATTTTGTTGAACTGCAGGTTGCAGACACCGGGGTCGGCATATCCCCTGAAAACCTCCCCCGAATATTTGACAAGTTTTATCGTATTCGGAATGAATACACTCGACAAGTCGTCGGCAGCGGACTTGGCCTTCCTCTTGTAAAGGCTCTCGTTGAGGCCCATCTGGGAACTATTACGGTAGAAAGTCAACCTGACAAGGGAACTGCTTTTACGGTACTGTTACCACGAGGGGTAAATTAACAGGGTAATAATCCTTTTTTATATAATTTTTTTTTAGACATACAGCATCTCACCTGCTGCGCTCATACGTGCTTACGGATAAGGATTGTGTTTTTCATGCTATTATTCAGTATCCGCTTGCCAGCTTACGTAGTGTGGAATCGGGATAGCTGACAATACGGTAGTTTCTTTTGTTGTAAACACAGCACCCATAAGGAGAAACACATTGAAAGAAATAACACTTACAATCAACGGCCAACAGGTAAATGGAAAGGCAGGAGACAGCATCATCGATGTTGCCCAGGCCCACGGCATCCCTATTCCAACCCTGTGCCATGATCCCTGCCTGATCCCTGTAGGAGCATGCCGGGTTTGCTTGGTAGAAGACGAAAAGCGGGGAACGCTGACAGCTTCATGTGTAACCCCGATTGCTTCCGGGATGGCTATCAGAACCGACTCGGAAAAAGTGCTTGAAGCACGCAAGGTAGTGGTAAAGCTCATGATAGCCAGTCATCCCGAGTCCTGCATACTCTGTGAAAAAGGCAACAGGTGCACATTAAGACAAATTGCCGCGGACCTCGGGGTAGGCATTGTTGAGTATTATGATATGCCCAGCTTTACCGGCTCGCAGGAGCTTAACCCCTTCATACGCAGGGATCTGAGCAAATGTATTCTTTGCGCGAAGTGCATCCGGGCAGACCATGAACTGGTCGTGGAAGGTGCAATTGATTACATGGACCGCGGTTTTGATGCCCGTCCCGCTACCCTGACAGACGGACCGTTGGAGATTTCTGAGTGTACGTTTTGCGGTACCTGTGTGGAGATGTGCCCCACCGGGGCTCTTTTTGAGCGCGACAAGCCCCTGCGCGGAACAGCAACAAACCGCGTACCGACAACCTGCTCTTTTTGCGGCTGCGGATGCTCGCTCTGGCTTGGAGTAGCACATAACAATGTGGTAGGAGTGCAGCCGGCTGTTTCAGACCCAAAAAGACCCGCTGCGCTGTGTGCAAAGGGGCATTACGGCTATGATTATATCAATCATCCGGACCGGCTGCGGACGCCCCTTATCAGAAAAGACGGTGAGCTTGCAGAAGTTTCCTGGGATGAAGCCCTGCAGGCTGCCGGACAGGCTCTGGACAGCATCAAGAAAAAAAAGGGTAAAGGAAGCCTGGCCCTGCTGACCGGTCCGCACTGTACCAATGAAGAAGCCTATGTAATGAGGCATTTTGCTTCTCATGCCCTGAATACCGATCACGTGCTCTGCAATACCGGAATGGATATTTCCAACCTGACAGAGGGAATGGAAGAAACCCTCGGGTTTGTCGGTGCAAACACGTCACTTGAAAATCTGGAAACGGCTGAAACCATTTTACTAATCGGTGCAAACCCCACGGAAACTGCTCCGGTTGCCGGATACGGCATTAAAAGGGGCATACGTAACAGGCAGGCCAAACTTATTATTATTGACCCCCTTGAGATTAAATTGACAAAGCATGCCGCACTGTGGCTGCAGCCTTTCATCAATACTGATGAGTTTGTGCTGACAGGCTTTCTCAAACTTCTTTTAGAAAATGATCGTTTTAAAAAAGCCCTGCCGGATCAGTATACAAAAGAGGTTAAAGAAATCGAAAAGCGTTTGAACAATTTTCCGTTAGACAAGCTGCAGACTACAACAGGAGTCTCTCCCGACACTCTCAGACAGGCGGCAGAAACCTTTTGTACAGCGGAGAAAAGAGCTGTTGTTTTCGGTAACGGCATCATTCAACAGCCACGCGGTAAACATCTCGTTAAAATTATCAGTACCATAGCACAGCTTGCAAACAAACAAACTACCCTGATACCGCTGCTCAAACAGAGTAATACCCTGGGTTGTCTTCACATGGGACTGACAAACCGGGAAACACCCGAGGAACTCACTGCTAAAATCATGCAGGGTACCATTAAAGGTCTTTGGATCATTGGAGATGACCCCCTTGAAAGCATGACCGGTGGCAAAGAATTTGAAAAAGCCCTGGACAAACTTGAGGTGCTTATTGTATCTGACCATTTCCTGAACAGCACTGCCGGACGGGCTCATATTGTCCTGCCTTCAGCCACGTTTGCAGAAAAAGCAGGCACGCTAACCAGCCTGGACGGGCGGGTCCAGCCGGTTCGTCCTGCAATCGGCTGTGTCGGACAAAGCCGGCCGGACTGGTTAATTATACTGCAGATTGCCGAGCAGCTTGGCGCCCCCCTGAAGTTTACATCCGCTCAGGAAATCACTGAAGAAATAAACAAACGTGTGCCGCTCTATGCAGGTATTACCTCAGTGCTGGATAGTGCTGAATATATTTGTCACTATCTGCCGCTACCATCATCTCGCAAGAAGACCTCCGTATATATACCGGACGGTAATCCCGAGATGCCTCCACCGGATAAAAAATACCCGTATAAAGCCATGACCGGCAGCATTCTGTTCCAGCTTGGCCGCGGCTATCAGACTAAACATTCCCGCAAGTTGGACGGCATTGTGGATGAGGCCTATGTTGAAATAAACCCTGCGGATGCCCGGCAGCTGGGAATTCAGCAAAAAGATGCAATCAAACTTATCTCTGCTTCAGGAGAAGCAACTACTAAAGTGTGCATAACCGACCGAGTTCCCAGTGGTGTGCTTTTCCTGCCGCTACCCTTTACGACGGGCTCAACACTGCTGCCCATGACTGATCCGGGTCTGGGCCGCAAAACCTGTCAGGTAAAAATAGAAAGGATCACACCATGAAAAAAAAAGAAATAGACTTGCAAAAACTCGATCCTATTCTGGAAGAATTCAAAGGTCAGAAATGGGCCCTGATCCCGCTGCTGCAAAAAGTGCAGGAGGAATACGGCTTTATTCCTCCTGAGACTATTCCCGATATTGCAAAAGCCTTACAACTGTTTCCCAGTGAGGTGCAGGGAGTAATAACATTCTATTCCCAGTTTTCTCTTGAACCTAAGGGTAAATACATAATCAGGGTCTGTAAAGGAACTGCCTGCCATGTAAGGGGCGGACGCAGCATACTGAGACTGTTAAAAAAGGAACTGGAACTGGAGGAGGGACAAACAACGGAAGACTATCAATTTACTTTAGATACCGTAGCGTGTCTGGGTGCCTGCTTTCTGGCACCAACCATGATGGTAAATCAAAATTATTTTGGAAAATTATCCCCACCAAAAATTGGATCTATTGTGAAACAGTATAAAAAATAGCCCATAAAGGAAATGTAACATGTCAAAATTCAATTCCTTACAGAACCTCGAAAAATTCAGAGATAACTGTGCAAAAGAATTATCTGCACATGCCTATTGTATCCGCATCTGCATGACCGGCTGTAAAGCCTACGGTGCCGAGGAAGTAAAACAAGCATTAAAAAAAGAGATTACAACCCAGGGGCTCGATAAAACCGTTGAAGTGCGTGAGACCGGCTGTCATGGTTTCTGTGCTAAAGCACCTGTTTTGACTATCGATCCTCTGAAAATTTTCTACCAGGAGGTCACCCCTGCAGATGCTAAAGATATTATTGCTGAAACAATTAAAAAAGGTGAAATCCTTCAGCATCTTCTCTATGAGGATATTCGCACCAAAGAGAAGATCTCTGCTAAAAATGAAATTCCCTTTTTCAAACTGCAAAACCGCCGTGTATTGGAAAACTGCGGCACAATTGATCCTAAAAAGCTCTCTCACTACATAGGCACCGGCGGCTACGCTGCTCTGTCTAAAGTGCTTAATGGGTTAACACCCGAAAACGTAATTGCTGAAGTTGAGGCCTCCGGACTGCGCGGCAGGGGCGGTGCGGGTTTCCCAACCGGAACGAAATGGAAATTTGCACATTCATCCCCTGCTCAGCCAAAATACATTATCTGCAATGCAGATGAAGGCGATCCGGGTGCTTTTATGGACAGAGCAGTGCTTGAAGGCGATCCACATCGGGTCATCGAGGGTATGCTTATTGGAGCTTATGCTATTGGAGCACGTTTTGGGTATATTTATGTCCGTGAAGAATATCCCATAGCCGTTGAACATTTGAGCATTGCTATTAAGCAGGCTCAGGAAAAAGGCCTTCTGGGAGAAAACATCCTGGGCTCATCCTTCAGCTTTAACCTGCAGTTAAAGCAGGGAGCAGGTGCTTTTGTCTGCGGCGAGGAAACAGCACTGATTGCTTCAATTGAAGGAAAACGCGGAATGCCGCGACCACGGCCACCCTTTCCGGCCCAATCAGGTCTCGACGGTAAGCCAACCAATATCAATAACGTAGAAACCTTTGCAAACATTGCTATGATTATTAAAAACGGCGCCGAGTGGTTTGCGGGAGTCGGCACTGAAAAAAGCAAAGGCACAAAGGTTTTTTCCCTGGCCGGCAAGGTTAACAACACCGGACTCGTTGAAGTGCCGATCGGCATTTCCATCCGTAAGGTTATTTTTGACATTGGGGGTGGTATCCCCAAGGATAGAAAATTCAAAGCTGTTCAAATGGGCGGTCCCTCGGGGGGCTGCGTCCCTGAGCAATATCTTGAACTGCCTATAGACTATGAATCTCTTCAGACCATCGGAGCTATCATGGGCTCCGGTGGTATGGTTGTTATGGATGAGAATAATTGCATGGTTGAAATTGCTCGATTTTTTCTTGATTTCACTCGCACTGAATCTTGCGGCAAATGCACACCCTGCCGATTGGGCACAAAACAGATGCTTGAAATTCTCACCAGGATAACCCAGGGACAGGGTCGTGAAACTGATATTGGCATATTAGAACAGGTCGGCCGAACCGTCATACAAAGTTCTCTGTGCGGTCTTGGGCAGACATGTCCAAAACCTGCTCTGTCAACCCTTGCGTATTTCAGAAATGAGTATGAGGCCCACATCAAGGATAAGCGCTGCCCTGGTGCAGTCTGTGAATCGTTAGTGGTCTCGGCCTGTCACCATACCTGCCCGGTGGGCATAAATGTACCCAGGTATATCGCAGCTATTGGTGAGGGTAAATATATCGAAGCAGCCGAAATTATTAGAGAGAAAAACCCCTTCCCCGCCATCTGCGGTCGAATTTGCCACCACCCCTGTGAAATCAAATGCCGCAGAGGTGAACTCGATGAAGCTTTGGCAATTCGCTCTCTGAAACGCTTTGCCGCCGACAAATATTTTGAAGGTGAACAGAAGCCGCCGCCGCCGTTTCCACAAACAAAAACTCATAAAGTTGCTGTAGTCGGTGGAGGACCAACCGGACTTACCTGTGCCTTCTACCTGCGCAGGATGGGATATCCGGTGACGGTGTTTGAGGCCCTGCCGGTCGGGGGCGGCATGCTGATGGTGGGTGTGCCCGAGTTTCGTTTGCCAAAAGACATTATTCAGAAAGAGATTGAATATATCCAGCATCGCGGTGTCGAAATACAATACAATACCCCGGTTAACGTCAACTTCACCCTTGAGGATATTAAAAAACAGGGCTACGATGCCATTTTTATCGCGGCCGGGGCGCAAAAGAGTCAGAAAATCAAAATTCCGGGTGAAGATGAAAGCCTGAAAGGTCTTCTTTACGGTCTATCGTTTCTGCGGGATGCAAAACTTGAACACAGAATTGAAATAGGAAAACAAGCAGTTGTTATCGGCGGCGGCAACGTGGCTATTGATGCGGCCCGTACACTGCTTCGACTTGGCTCTCAAGATGTAACCATAATATATCGCCGATCAAAGGACGAAATGCCTGCCAGCGTAGAAGAAATCGAGGAAGCCGAGCATGAAGGCATTAAGATTGAGTGCCTTACTGCTCCAACCTGCATAAATTCATCACATGGCAGCGTTACCTCTGTGGAATGTATTCGCATGAAACTGGGCGACTATGATGAAAGCGGCCGAAGACTGCCTGGGCCCGTTACAGGAACTGAATTCACTCTTGAAGCTGACATGGTTGTGCCGGCAGTAGGCCAGGCACCTGATCTTTCCTTCCTGCCACCTGACAGCGCCCTGGAGCGGACAAAGTGGGAAACCCTGCAGGTTGACACCAATACACTTGTGACCAATATCCCCGGCATCTTCGCCGGCGGAGATTTTGTTACCGGGCCGACATATCTTATCGAAGCCATTGCAGCCGGACGAAGAGCAGCGGTTGCCATTGACAAGCATATCAGGGGCGACGCTTCACGAGTTGTATTTATTGATGCTCGCGAAGAAATTCCTGCCGCTGCCATGGAAGAAACGCTTGAAGACGTTGCTGAAGAAAAATGCAGAAGAAAAATGCCCACCGCGCCTGTTGAAAAACGGGTTAAGGATTTTCGAGAAATTGAACTGGGTTTTAGCGAAGCGGAAGCCCTGGAGGAGGCCAAACGATGTTTGCGGTGCGACCTGGAACAAAATGAATAATAATATCAGTTTTAAGCAGTTAAGCTGCCCTGCTTACAAACGCACAGCTTATTAAAGGAGAGAAATATGATTAGATCCATTACTCGGCAAAAAACACCGGAAGAAATCTCCGGGCTGCTGGAACCGTTCACAAAAATATTTATTGTCGGCTGCGGCACCTGTACCACTATGGCCAGGACCGGCGGACAGCCGGAGGTTGTGCGCATGGCTAAGAGCCTGCAGGAAGCCGGCAAGGAAATAACCGGTACGATGATGATTCCGGTTGCCTGTGATGAGCTGACCCATGAAGCCCTAGAGGAGAACAAACAGGCCATTGCGGGCGCGGATGTGCTGCTTATCATGACCTGCGCTTTCGGTGTACAGACCATTGCACTGCATTTCATGGATAAGCCGGTTGTGCCTGCCCTGGACACCCTCTTTATCGGCAAGGAGAAACAGCCGGGAACCTTTGATGAAATCTGTATTCAATGCGGTGAGTGCGTTCTGGGTGAAACAGGGGGTATCTGCCCGGTTGCCGGCTGCCACAAGGGCCTGGTAAACGGCCCCTGCGGCGGAACCGACAAGGGCAAATGCGAGGTTGATGCCAAAAAGGATTGTGTGTGGACGCTTATTTATAACAAGCTTGAAGCACTGGGCAGCCTGGACGTAATGCGCAGGTACCAGGATCCTAAAAATTATCATGTTGAACCCCAACCAGGCAAAGTTTTAATCCCTTTTGAGGAAAGGAGTGAAGAAGATGGCACGCAGCCTTAAAGAAGCTCTTAATTCTGGCAAATTTGTCGTGACAAGTGAGATTGGTCCCCCAAAGGGAACAAACCTGGAGCCGATGATCCACCACATCGATCTGCTCAAAGACAAGGTTGACGCCCTGAACCTCACGGATCACCAGAGCTCTGTCATGCGATTTCCTTCCCTTGGAAGTGCATTGATAGTAAAAGAGCGCGGTGGCGAGCCTATCCTGCAGATGACCTGCAGGGACCGCAACCGGCTGGCCCTCCAGGCGGACCTCATGTTTGCCTATACCCGGGGCATCAGAAACGTCCTGTGCCTGACCGGCGATTCTACCGTGGTAGGCGATCACAAAGCTGCAAAAGGGGTTTTTGATATTGACTCATGCCAGCTGCTGCGCACAATCAGGCAGCTCGAATCCGGTAAAGATATGGGCGATAATGAACTGGACGGTAACGTGGAGTTCTATGCCGGGGCCATTGTAACGCCCGAGGCGGACCCGCCGGGACCCCAGCTGATCAAGTTTGAAAAAAAGGTTGCCGCTGGTGCAGAGTTCATCCAGACCCAGGCTATTTATGACCTGGATAATTTTCGGCGCTTTATGGATTTTGCCGGGAAGTTCAACGTTAAAATACTTGCGGGCATTGTGCTGCTGGTCTCAGCACGGATGGCAAAATTTATGAATGGTAATGTGCCCGGCATTTTTGTTCCCCAGGCTCTGATTGATGAACTTGCCGGCGCACCCAAAGGAACCGCCCTGAAAAAGGGTATTGAAATCGCCGGCCGCATGGTACGCCAAATCAAGGAAGAGAATATGTGTGCCGGGGTTCATATCATGGCCATCGGCAAAGAAGAAGTCGTGCCGGAGATACTGGAAATTGCGGGAATAAGTTAAAGTAATGAGCAATGAGTACTTTCTCAGGACTGAGGACTCGTTACTCATTACTAAAAAATCTTAAAGTAAAATTTTCAAAACAAAAAAATTTTTTTTATGCAAGAACGCAGGCAACAGAGCAGACGACAAGAGGACCGTGAAAAAACCGTCCTGGCTGAAGAGCTCAAGGCGGCTGAAAAACTCTACCGGGACCTGTTTGAAGGAGTGCACCATGGGCTGCTGATTACCAGAAAAGAAGGCCGTGTGGTCGACTGCAACCAGGCCATGCTTGATATGCTGGGCTACACAAGTAAGCAAGACTTTCTCAACATTGATATTACCACCGAATTGTATCTCGACCCCGAGGACAGAAAAGAGTTTCAAAGACAGGTTGAGAAAAACGGATATGTTAAAGACTTTGAAGCCCGGTTCAAAAAAAAGTCGGGCGCAGTTATTTTAGTGCTGATTACCAGCAATTCACGCTTTGACGGCAAGGGGAAAATCATCGGCTACCAGGGAATCATCATCGATATTACCGAACAGCGCCTCATGGAAAAGGAACTGGACAATGCCACCCAGCGGTTTCAGAAAATTGCAGAAATGGGCGATGATGGTATTATCGTGTTTGACGAACACTACCGTATTGAATTCTGCAATTCTTTGGCAACCGATATCAGCGGTTATTCCCGTGATGAACTCATCGGCATGGACTTTAATATACTGCTGAATGAAAGGGACCGCATATTTCTCAAAGGCATGCATTCCGAGGTGGGTGAGGATGAAAGCCGGCGTGTATGTGTTGAAATGGAGATCATTACCGCCAAAAAGACAACCAAGGAAGCTGAAGTGTGCATCACGATTGCCAAAGGTGAAGACGGTCACGTCAAAACCTATGCCTATATCAGGGATATTACCCAGCGTAAAAAAATGGAACGGGAGCTGCGGGAAGCAAATCAGTTTTTGTCCAAGCTTATTGAAAGCTCGGTTGACTGTATTGTTGTTACCGACATGGAGGGCGACATCATTATCTTCAACAAGGGCGCAGAAGAACTCCTCGGATATGATGCTTCAGAAGTCATCGGCAAGATGCACATCAGGAATATCTATCCCCCGGGGGTTGCCAAAGAAGTTATGGCAAAGATGCGGAGTTCGGAAAACGGCGGCGTCGGTAAGCTGAAATCCCTGCCCATGGTCCACAAAAACAGATACGGCGAGGTTATCGACGGTAATCTTTCAGCCTGTATTCTTTATGATGAAACAGGGCGAGAAATGGCTACGGTAGGCATTTTTACCGATCTGCGCCCGAGACTGAACATTGAGAAAAAACTGCGGGATACTCAGCAGCAGCTGCTGCAATCAGAAAAGCTGGCTGCCATGGGCAGGCTTACCTCCCAGATAGCCCACGAACTCAACAACCCCCTGTACGGCATTATGAACACCCTGGAGCTACTCAAAACCGAAATTTCCCCGGACAGCAAACGCCGCCGAATCCTTGATATGTCCCTGTCGGAAACAGTGCGGGTCACTGAAATGCTGCGTAACATGCTGAGCTTTTCCAAGCCAAAAGAAGAGGAACGGCGCGAGGTTCATATCAACAAGCTCCTAGAGGATATCCTGCTGTTTCTTGAAAAGCAGCTCTGGGAGTCCAACATTACGGCCAAGACCAATTTCAATTCCGATCTTGCCCCCATTCTGGTCTCTCCCAATCAGCTCAGGCAGGTCTTGCTGAATATCATTGCAAATGCCAAGGATGCCATGCCCAAAGGCGGAATATTGACCCTTGAAACTACGGAAAATAATTCAGATCTTGTTATCAAGATTACGGATACGGGCATCGGCATCCCAGAACATATAAAGGATAAAATTTTTGAGGCTTTTGTTACCACGAAACAGGAAGTCAAGGGAGTCGGTCTCGGGCTCTCGGTCTGCTATGGCATTATAAAAGACCATGGCGGTGATATCCGGGTGCAAAGCCGACAGGGAAAGGGCTCAACCTTTTCCATTATACTACCCAAAACACGCCCATTGCAGCAGGCCCAGGCATAATGCAACAATAACCTTTAGAAGAGAGTCGCTATGAAGGTATTTACCATTTCTCAAGCAAGCCAATACTGTAATGTTGCTCAAGAAACACTGCTTAAGTGGATTGATGAGGGGCACATCCCTGCTGAAAAAACTGTTGGTGGTCATCGCGGTATTAAACAGGAAGACCTTGACAGCTTTTTAAAGCAGCACAATATGCCGCTCCCTGAGCAATCCGTCCAGGATGCCCGTAAAAAAATCCTGGTCGTTGATGACGATAAAATTGTTGTTGAAACAATCGTACAGGCATTGGAAGAAGATGAGCACGGCTACGAGCTTATTTCGGCTGCCGATGGTTTTGAAGCTCAGTCCCAGATACAGCATTTTAAGCCGGATCTGCTGCTGCTGGACATCATGATGCCCGATATTAACGGCTATGAAGTGTGCAAGCAGATTAAATCAGCACCTGAAACCCGGCACATTAAGATCATTGTGCTGTCAGCTTATCTTGATGATGAAAATTATAAGAAGATGAAAGAGTACGGTGCGGATGCCTGTTTCTCTAAGCCCCTGCCGCTGCCTGAGCTCAAAGGTCAGGTAGCAAAACTGCTGGAATAGAAATAGGACCCGGTGGTCAGGGCTGGTTAGGTAGTAGTGTTTATTTCTAAGAAAATATAACAGTGTTTCCAAACATTAATTGCATGGCAGACAAAAAGGATATTTCTATGGATTTAAAAGAGTCATTAACCAAAAAACAGTTTGTTGTTACCTCAGAAATTCAGCCGCCCATAGAAGCAGACATGCAGGAGCTTCTCGGCAATATTCAAAAAATCCGGGGCCGGCTCGATGGCGTAACCGTCTCCGAGGTTGAGCTTGAAGGTGTCGTAGCGGATACTCTGGGCACCTGCAAAATATTGCGGGAAAACAAATTTGACCCTATCCTGCAAACATCCTGCCGGGAAAAAAACAGACTGGACATTCAGTCACACCTTCTGAAAGCTTCTGAAAAGGGGGTGAAAAATATCCTGGCTTTCACTGCCGATTACCGCATTACCGGCGACAGCCTGCAGGAAATGATGTTCTTTCATGTGGACTCAAGCAAGCTCTTCACCGTAGTGGAAAGCCTGCAGGAAGGCCATGATGTCTCGGGCAAAGAAGTGCAGCAGAAGGCAGACTTTTTTGTCGGCTCGGGAATTGATGCCGGCTGGGGCAAGAATGTGCCTGATCTTGAACTCAAGGAAATGGAGGAGATGATTAAACTGGGCAACGGCTACTTTCTGACAACCCCGGTATTCAATCTGGATGAATTCCAGAAATTTATGAAACGCGTCGAACCTTTTGGAATTCCCGTCATCGCTGAAGTGATCCTGGTAAGAACCGCCGGGATGGCACACTTTATTAACAAGTACGTTAAAAAAGGTCTTGTCCCGCCTGATATCATTCAGACCCTGGCCAAGGCTCCTGAAAAGGAAAAGGCCAGCATTGAGATCTTTACTGATATTATAAAAGGACTGAAGGATATCTGCCAGGGCGTGCATCTTATACCCGTGGGGTGGGAGGATAAGATACCCAAATTCCTGGACGCGGCAAAATTATAATGTTAGAAATTTGACATCAAGGGGTAGAGGATCATGGGCATTTTCAGTAGTAGTATCATGTCATGAGTCAAGCAAAGACCCTTTTTTTGCCGTTCTTAAAACAACCAAAAACGGTCTTCAATCATGTTTTTAAAAGCGTTTTTGCCGCTGAGAATGACACCGGTATAGCCTCCCCCAGGGTCCGACCATGCACTTGCAAGGTAAAGGCGCTTGATATCCGCACGGTTGTCAAGCCTGGTCATGAATGAATTGCCGACTATCTGCTCATATCCGTACACCGAACCACCGGTGTTCAGGGTATAGCGCTTGTTCGTAAGCGGGGTTGAAGCCTCTTTCATCACTATCATTTCTGAAAGGCCCGGCAGCATATGTTCCTCGGCCACCCTGATAAGTGCTTCGGTAATACGGTTCTTTTCCTCGTAGTAGGCTTCCTTATTGCCTGCAAAGTAGTCTGCCTCAAACGATTTCCAGTGATCATATCCGTTACAAAACAGCAGACTGACCGTTGAGTAACCCGCGGGATAATTGCCCTTGTCAAGGTTGCTGTAGATCATCATTCCGATAGTGGCTTTTTCCGGGTCGGCATCCAGCGCGGCCTGGTACTGCTCCTCTAAGTCGTAGTTTGGGTAATAACACAGGCTTTCCTGCGGTATTATGCTGCTTATATCCTGATTGAGTCCGAGCCAGATATTAAAGAAGCTTATGGCAGGCTCATATGCTGAAATCTTGTCCATGTAATCCGCCGGCACATCAGCCTCCGGAATCAGCTCACCAAAGGTCTGAGGGACTGAAGCATTACTAACGACAGCCTTGCCGTAATAGACATCGCCGTTTTCGGTTTTTACACCGACAGCCCGGCGCTTTTTTAATATAATTTCTGTTGCTTTTGTGCTGAGCAGCACGTTGCCGCCCCTGCTTTCGATGACCTCAACCATGGCATTGCTCAGGCTCTGGGATGTGCCGACGATATAAGACGATTTGTAGCTATGGTAAAAGCCTGTGGGCTCCAAATAATAAAAAGCAGACATCTTTGAAGGCGGAAGTCCGTAGTAGTTCCAGTGCTGGCTGAGTATCGCCTTAATCCTGTCGTTGCTGATGTATCTGTCCTGTATGTCGGCAAGGGTTTTGTCCCTGACGTCCCACATTGTCGGGAAGAAACGGGGAAACGCAAGATACTTCCACCTGGGAATACCTTCTGCAAAAATTTCATACTCAGAAATCAGTTTTTTCCAGTAGCCCATATATTCGGAAATGCCGGCCTGCTCCTCCGGGAACTGTTCTATAAGGATTTTTTCAAAACAATCCAGGCTGCAGTCCTCCATATCCAGCGTGAAGTCGGGGAAAATCGATGTCCAGACATGTTTATGATCGACAAATTCAACCTTTTCCCACACCTCGAGCTGTTCAAGAACCGGCTTTGTATCAGGGCTTGACGCACTCGTTCCGTGCAGTGAAACCTCACACGGAAATGTCTGCCCGTCACCTGTGCGGGTAAATGAGGTAGCATAACCTCCGGGGATGTTGTGCTTTTCTATCACCAGAGGTTTAAATCCATTCACGGCAAGAAAAGCCGCGCAGGTGAGCCCCCCCAGACCGGATCCTATTATAACAGCGTGATACTCTCCGTCGCGAAGCTCCGCTATGTTGCCTGCCAGGGCAGGGCATTCCCATCTGGTGAGCGCCGCGGCTGCGGTCATGCCGGAAATTTTTAAAAAATCTCTGCGTGAAAACATAATCATTACCCCTTCTCTTTTTATCTATTAATTCTATTTATTTAAATAACCTCTGTTTAACCCTGTTTGCCGACAATAAAAACAAATGAAGTTAAAGACAGGTAAATCAAGTAGACTGCTTGTACCTACTATCATTCCCTCCTATTCTTTTAGGAGGCAACTGCTGCTTCAGTAATTACCTTATCGACACTTCTCAACGTATCTGTACTATATTCGGTACTATCTCTGCAATTTTGCCGGTGCTCTTTAATCATGGCAACCGTATTAACCCTTTTAGATAAAACAGCTTTTGCTTGACATAAAAACTCACTTTTCCTATTATGCAGTCACACCTGCCCGAGGGTAACCACAGCATACCACAACGTGAAAGAGGAGGTTTTATGACAGTACTTGCACTGTTGAAAGAAAGCAGTTTCTTTTCCGGTTGGGGGGATGAACACCTACAGAGAATTGCCGGGATTTGTCATGAGGAAACTCACCGGTCCCAGGAGACTATCCT
The DNA here is from genome assembly GCA_028278025.1 of Thermodesulfobacteriota bacterium. Taxonomy (GTDB): domain Bacteria; phylum Desulfobacterota; class WTBG01; order CAIYCZ01; family CAIRTM01; genus JANQFE01. Next base: position 22,676 of record JANQFE010000040.1, read on the forward strand.
GCAGGAAGGCGACAAAGCCCATAAGCTCTATATCCTGCATGAAGGATCTATTGCGATACAGATTCGTGTAAAAAAATATCAGGATATTATTATCAGTACAATCAATGAAAAAGGAGCACTTTTCGGCTGGTCTGCTGTGGTCGAGCCTCACACCTATACGTCTACGGTAAAATGTTTGGAGGAGACCGGAGTAGTTTCAATAAATGGGGAGGAGCTTGAAAAAGTTTTTACATCTGATCCCGGTCTGGGGCTCACCTTTATGAAAAAAATTGCCGGCCTCATAGACAGCCGGCTGGTCACCATGCGCAAACGTTTGATAGGCACTATCTCATAACCGGTCGGCACGTCAAAAGCTCATCACAGGCATGCAGCACTTTTTCGGCAGAAAGTGTACGCATGCAGTCAAGATGATCACAATCCTTGAGGTAGCAGGGCACACACGCAAGCGAATCTTCTCTTACCACAATACTTTTTCTGTTATGCGGACCGACATAGAAAGGATCAGTAGGTCCATACAGGGCCACAACCGGAATATCCATACATGCCGCCAAATGCATCACCCCTGAATCAATTCCTACAAACAGGGCAGCCTTTCGTATAACCGCACAGAGCACACGCAGGCTGATTTTACCGGTGAGATTAAGAACCGGAATATTTCTATTATCAACACTGTGCTGTATTATTTTGTGGGCTGCTTCATTATCTTTACCGCCAACCAGCACAGGGGTCAGATTATATTTTTTATGCAGCCCCACCATCACTTCAATAAATTTTTCCTGGTCCCATGTTTTTGCCAGCCTTCTGCGCGACGCCCCCGGTGAAATGACTGCATAGTCTGCCGGAAGATCAAGACCGGCCGTATCAGCCTCAATAGCAAGCAGCCCGACATAATCATTTTTCGCAACGCTTAGGTTCAGTTGCTTAAGCAGCTTGGCATTGTTATGCCAGCCGTTATGGCCCTCAATCGTCTCTTTTATGTCAAGGCTCACATCCCAGGGAAAGTGGGCAAAACCCGCTTTTACCCTGGCCCGGCTTAAAGCTGTCATAATAAGGCATTCTTCCGACCGCGGAAGCGCAATGAGCAGATCATACCGGTTACGGCGAATAGTCTGTAAAAGACTGAGCTTTTGGGATAAGGGCCTCGGCCGCAGCAGGATCCGGTCAACCCAGGAAACACTTTCAAGCAGCTCCTGCAGATATGGTCTTACAACCGAATGAACGGATGCCTGCGGAAAGTTATCTTTGAGGGCCTTCAGCAGCGGTAGTGAAAAAACCAAGTCACCTATTTGATTAAGGTGAATAACACAAATTTTTTGAAATCCATTGCCCATTGTTATAAAAAGAAGTTATCGTCTTCAACTGCTTCGATTTCATCAACGCTCTTTTCGGAACAAATAAAATTTTCCAGCCACCAGTTGACATGATGGTAAAAGCACCCCACAACACGGCACTCTTCTTGAGCATTAAAACCTGCCAGACTGCGCTCTACCCGCTGCTGAGTTTCATATAAGCTATCTGCTGCTGTATAACCGTTATGCTCGGCAATTCTGGCCTTTGCAACCCCTCTGAAGGCCGGACAGTGAAAGATGCCGGAGGGTGCAACCACCGTATTGAAAAATTGCATGTGACATACCTGCGGCTGTGTTTTTAGATCATTAACACTGTCATCCAGCATTGCACGCAGGTTCACGCTTTCAAGGATCCTGGGGTATCCATTGGCAAACTGATATGCTTCCTGCAAATTAGATTGAATGTCTGTAATGATTCTTTGCTCATTTTTTCGATCAACACTGTCCAGCAGGGATTCTTTATGAGTATCCTGCAAACGGATGAGACATGGTTTAAAGGAAACATAATCAAAATCATATTCCTTTGCCAGCATAACTACTTGAGACATCTCGGCTACATTCGGATAAAGGTCACAGCCGTTCAGGCTAAGACCTTCCCATACTATGACAAAGGAATAACCAAGCTGAAGCTGCCTGTTGACCCGTTTCAGCTCCCGGGCCTTGTGCAGTATAGTAGCCAAGTCTACATTCGTCCTGGGACAGTGGGCTTTGTTGAAGGTCTCCTGGGTAGCGGCATCTATGGAGAGCCGCACCCAGTCATGTTTGCTTAACAAATCAGCTACACATAATATCCGATCGAGTTTTGTGCCGTTTGTAACAATGCCCAGCTGCAGTCCCTTACTCTTAATATGCCGGACAATTGTCTCAAAGTCTTTGTGCAGGGTCGGCTCTCCTCCGCCAAGCAGTATAATGGAAAGCAAACCGTGTGAATGCAGGCAGTCGATAGTGCGCAGGATATCATCCAGTGGAATATACTCACCGGTATTGATGATCTCTTCATCAACACAGTGCGGACAGACAAAATTACAGGCTGAGGTTAGGTCCAGGTTGATCGATACCGGACCACATGCCGGCATCGGTTGATCAGGCTGCTTTGCTGTCAGGCTGCGGCGCCAGGTGATATAGTCTTTAAGCCGGTCGAGCATAGATGTCTGTCTCAGTTTTGCGCTGAAGTCATATTCTTTATTTTTAAGTTTTTCCATGGTCTGCTTTCACCTTGACTTACAGGTGTCATAAATTGTTTGCAGCTGAGCTGCTGTATCCAGAATATGCTGTTTGCCGATACGCGGTTCCCGCTGTCCTCTGACAGCTGTAAGGAAATCCTTTACAGAAAGCTCAAGCGGATCAGGTGTGCTCACGATGTTATCCTGATATTTAAATGCAATAGTGTAGTCCTGCACATCAATAACTCGTTCAACAAGTTTGTTGTCGAACCCGAATAAAAAATCCCGCGGCTGTTGCTGCTGGTGTATCAGTTCAATCCTAACGTCACAGTCGTTGCCGGCAGAACGGTATAGAAACTGTATGTGCATTGCGGTGCGTTCAGTCTCAACATATGGATTCTCGATGGCCCCTCCGCCCAGGGCCGCATACACAATACTGAGGGCATGCGGCACAGCATCCGGAATCATATCACTGCCGCTGCTTATCGGACGCATACTGATAAAAAATTTTTCTTTTCTCAGGCTGCCAAGCGGCCCGCACAGCGTTTCATAATACGGCAGTATAAACGGCCACTGGGAATTCATACCGATGCGTATATTTGCAGCCGCAGCCTGCCTGAAAAGCGTAGCAACAGCATCCCGCCCACGTACTGCCGGGGGCCATACAAACGGTTTTTCGCAAAAAATATGGGTTCTCGCTTCGATACATTTTATAAGATATTCATAATGAGATGCATGCGGCGAAGCAATAACTATTATATCAGGTTTTTGAGCACTCATCATCGCAGCAAAATTCGTATAAGCCGCAGCCTGAACCCCATATTGCTGTAGTGCTGCTGCCGCACTGCCGGCAGTTTCAGCGGTTGTTCCCAGAACTGAAATGACATCAGCATTATTGTTCTGAAAATATTTCCCGATGAACCGGCCAATACCGTTTCTATTCCTTCCAGCGCCTACAATCGCAACTTTCATGGCCACTCCTGCTGCCTGGTTTCAGTTAAGATACTATTACAGCGTCACACGTTAATTTGTCAGTTCATCGGTGAGGGTCTTTGGTTTTGAGCCCCGCGACAAGCTCGGGACAGGTAGCAAGGGCGCTGCGAACAATTGCCTATCTATAAAGACACTCGTTCCAGCGAGCACGTAGCCCGCAGCAATCAAAACTAAAGACCTCGCTAAATCTTTACCCCTACATGTACATGTGACACTGTACTATAGTACTGCAAAACTTTTGGGGTTAAGGAACATCCTTGCTTGCAGTGCAGCACATGGCATCTCTCTGGCAGCTTTTTTTGTGAGATCTCAAATTGATCTCATGCAAAAATTGTTTAATATATAACAATTTATTGTAAAAAACAAACTAGATTATTGTTCTCCTACCGAATCACAAAAATCCGTATATTTTCACTAAAAAAACTGCTATTGAACTATACTTTGCCCTGAGGAATTTCAAATGCCTCTTTTAGAATAGCAATAGCTCTGACAACCTCGGCAGCCGGGATAATAAAATAGGAGGTCGAAAGTGTCGTGCTGATTGCAAGCACATGGACACCTTGAGAAGTCAATGCCTGATGCATGGCATCGATGATACCGGGCCGCTCTACAAAATGGGGCCCATAGATAGCGACCATACCGGCCGCATCGTTAATGTTAATATTTTCCTCGCTGATTGCGAGATTCATGAGTATGTTCTGAGTAGTTTTTAAATAGCTTCGATCTACACAAAAAGTACAATGGAATCCGTTTTGGTCCACCTGGTGAAAAGCAAAAAATTTTATTTTGATTGCCTTATGCTCCAATTGATCAAACATTTTTTTCATACTGCAGTGATCAACCAATACAAGACATATCTGGCAAAGATGCTCATGGTGTAAAATGTCGTAGATTTTTATGCGTTCCATGCTCGTTTCTGGTTGTTGGCTGCTCATTACTCATTACTTTATAAGATTATGACAACCCGAATTCGTTGCTGAGCAGTCGGATAGCATCCGGCACTTTTTCCTCATTAATAACGCAGGAGACAGCCGAAATGGAACTGCCCATAGCAATAAGGGGAATTGCACCGGCAGATAAGGCTTTGATAGTTGCACCGACAACCAATGCATGCTCGCGGTGCGGAAAAACAGAAAGAATACCGGCTTTTGCCAGGAAGACAATATCCCGGGCCTTAATGTGCAGTTTCTTTTCCTCAAGCAGTGCCAGGGCGGAACTCAGATCTTTACTGTCCACACAGAGAATAACGCTCGCATCTCCATTGGTATAAGCAATCTGATTGATAAACTCGATATTAATGCGGTTATGACCTAAGACGCGAAAAATCTGACCGACATCCCCTCCGTTACTAATAGAAGCAACCATGAGAGCCTCAAGATTTGCCCTCTGCATAATGCCGCTGATCAAACCCTTTTCCATGCGAAAACCGAATATCCCCGGCAACAAAGCAGAACCTGAATTACACCAACGCACTCCAGGTTCTGCAGTGACAATGTCCAGCAAACTCATTTACCCTTATTGGATAATTTTTATCATAAATCGCTAATCTCGGGAAGGAATAAGTTTACGTTGCAAAAACCGTGATGAAAAATAATGTTTCATTAATAAAATCTGTGGGCAAATTTCGGTCCCGGTAAATTCCCAAGGTCTTATCAAATTGTGCTTTCACCCTTCACCGTGATCATCGGCACGCCTCCAGGCTTTCCAGCATAATCAGCAGTTTATCAGGCGGTGTGACCAGGGTGAGTTGAGCCGGGGCCAGCTTCAGAGCCCGCCGCCATGCCCGATCGCTTACCGTAAATACGGGCTCTTTATTCAGGATACCATAAGGCAAAAGCATACGGCACACACCCATACCCGCATACCCCCTGACAATACTTCCCGTGCCGTAGCAGTAAGCCCGTGTCAAAAGGTGCACCTGATCGGGAGTACCCAGCATGATCAGCACATCAGGTTCGACAACATCTCCAAAGGGGCCGATGACTACGGCCCGGCAGGCATCCTGAAACTTCGGGAAGAGTCTATCTGCTTCCTGCTCAGCTCTAGCCTGAAGCTCAGCTGTGGGGAATATATTAATCCCGCTTATGTGAAACTGCTCACTCTCCTGCCGCTCTGCGTCCCCCAGGGTTTGCAGGTCCGGATCAAGTCCTGTTGCTGCACAGCCCAAAAGACATACATGATCCTGCAGGGTTGTGTAAAAGGCTTTGCCCTCCTCCAAGACCTCGCCCATCATGTAGCATATATTGTTTTTATCATTATATGCCGGTATGTCTGGGGGCTTTTCTTTAAGCTGCTTCAGGGCAATGATTTCATCATGCATGCCCAGTTCGTTTTTCAGGTGTGTTTTAATTAATGATGCGTCCATAAAGTTGTTTCCTTTCAAAATAATGGATTACATACAATATTCTTCTTGCATAAAAATATCCTTCGCGGAATAACTATAATATGAATTTACCCGATTCGCAATCTCTCCGGTAAGGTTTGTTTTTTAAATAGTGGCGGGTCCCTCTATGAGCACTATTGCCGAAGTCGTAGAAACCTATGCCTGCAGCGGGTGCGGCCTGTGCGCGGCTGCTTGCCCTGTGGGAGCGATTGAAATCCGTAACGGGTTCAGGCCGCATGTCCTGGAAGAATGTACCGACTGTGGTATCTGTTATGAGATGTGCCCGCGGGTTGTCATGCCGTACACCGACATTGAGGTAAAGTTTGCCAAAAAATACGAGACCCTAACCCGTGACGATCTTTTGGGGTGCTACCGAAGGATTTTTTTAGCCCGCTCAACTGATGATAAAACTTTCAAAGCATCTTACAGTGGAGGATCAACAACTGCATTCATCTGCTACCTGCTGCAGCAGGGTGTGATAGATGCCGCCCTGCTCACGGATAAAACCCATGCGTTGACCTACTGTGCCCATCCCAAAGCACACGTTGTGACCACCCCGGATGAAGCTGTTGCCTGCGCCTACACCAAGCCGACGGTTAACCCCCTCTTGTCACATTTGCCGATTCAGGCTGAACGAGCCGCCCTGGCGGGCTGCTCCTGCCACATCGAAGCTGTCCGCAAAGCACAATTTCTGGCCGAACACGGCACGGTGTCAAAGAAACAAGCCCGAAAGCTGACCGACAATATCACATTCCTGGTTGGGCTGAACTGCTTTTTTGCCAACCGACCCGATGGCGTGGACATCCTGCTAAAAAATATGGGCCTCACTGAAGCCACTATAAAAAGATGGTTTTATGATTATGGCAATCCCACGGTTGAGCTTCCCGACGGCACTATCAAGCCGGTACCGTGTGCAAACCAGAATTTCGCTGTGCTGAACCTGGGCTGTCTGCTGTGCTACCCCTCCTACACAGCCCGGCTTTCGGATGTGACCTTCGGCAAAACCATGTCTGTTGAGTGGGGCTGGAACGATGTGGTATGCCGCAGCAAACATGCTGATGACATCCTCGCAGAGATGCACAACCGGGGGGTTATTGAAACCAGACCGAGCAAAGACGGCGGAAGTGAGCTGCTTGAAGGCTTGCTTGGAGCCGGAGTGTTTAAGATCGATGCAGCTGGTTATGCCCATTTTCTTGAAACGGGGAATTTTAAGATCGATGAGGTGGCAGATGAAATGATGCGCAACCGCCAGGGTGGAACCATTGCAGGGGCAAACCTGCTGCGGCTGATTCAGGCCGTACGCAAAGATTCATTTTATAAACCGGCCGTTGCCGCCCGCCGGGAAAAAAACATGTTCTGTCCTGAATTGTTGTAATTTAGGGAGGACATTTTGAACATATAGGTTTGAACAAAGTTGTGCTCAAATATCTGTCGCCACGGTCAGGTAAAATCACGACAATCGTTCCGGAATCCATCTGCTTTGCTATCTGCAAAGCGCCGGCTACCGCTGCACCGCTTGACATACCGGCAAAAATTCCTTCCTGTATCGCCAGAGTCCGTGTTGTTTCAAAGGCTTCATCATCCTCAATTACAATCTTTTCATCCCACACATCAGGATTATAAATGTGCGGCACAATTGCTTCATGCATGTTTTTAAGGCCCTGAATGTTGTGGCCCATAGTAGGCTCTACCGCAATTATTTTGATATGCGGATTTTTCTCTTTCAAATATTTTGAAGTGCCCATAAGCGTTCCGGTTGTACCAAGCCCGGCAACAAATACGTCAATATCACCGTTTGCTTGTGAAAAAATCTCCGGGCCGGTTGTTTCATAGTGAGAAAGTATATTACTTTCATTCTCAAACTGGTTCGGCATGAAATATTTCTCGGGATGTTCTTCAAACATCCGATGTGCCTTTCTAATGGCACCATCGGTTGCCTCCTGTGCACAGGTGAGCAGAACCTGGGCACCATAGGCTTCAAGCACACGCTGCCGTTCAACACTCACACATGCCGGCATGCAAAGTTCAACCTTATAACCTTTGGCCGCCCCTATCATAGCTAAAGCAATGCCGGTATTGCCCGATGTCGGTTCAAGTATTATCTTATCAGAGGTAAGTGCTCCGGATTCTTCGGCATTCTTGATCATGTAGTATGCCGGGCGGTCTTTAACAGAGCCTCCGGGGTTATTGCCTTCAAGTTTGCCCAAAATCCTGACTTTTGAATTGTGTTTAATACCATTCAATTCAACCAACGGTGTATTACCGATTCCGGCCAGTATGCTCATGATACATTGCCTCCACAGGATACGTTAGGATTTTTAATTATAAAAAAAGAGGTCTATCAACATTGAAATTATTTTTTTAATATACTATAGTTTAAAAAATTTAACAACACCATTAAGGAGAGGATAGTATGAAACAAATAGCTGCATCATTACTTGCCGTACTGTTTTTTGTTTCCTGTAACCCGGGTCTTATAAAGGTTACTGAAGAGGAAACCTTTACCATTGAGGAAGTCTTTAAAATTCTTGATATCACATCTCCTGTCGGCAACATTGATATCAACAAACCGGCCAACGGTGATAACGGCACTGACAATGCTTCAGTTATAGATGTAACCGTAGAAAAGTGGGCCCTGGGAGAAACCGAACAGGAGGCCCAGGAGGATATCGATAAAATAACCGTTACCCATGAACTTGACGGCGACACCTATAAAGTTGTTGTTGAAGCGCCCTTTAACGATCCTGCCTTTAATGGTGGAGCGAACCTCACCTTTAACAATGTCCGGGAGAAACAGATAGTAATAGACGGGGATGTCGGCAATATAGACTGCGAGGAGATCGCAGGCGGCACAATAGCTACAGATGTCGGCAATATCAGCGTTGACAAGGCAACCGATGCAATAACACTTAATACAGCTACAGGCAATATTACCCTGGGTGAAGCGAGTGCTGCAATAGAAATCGCTACTGACGCCGGCAATGTCGAAGTTGGCGAATTAACAGGCCGCCGGTTTACCCTGCAGTCGTCAACAGGCAATATCGGAATCAACGTTTTCGGTGCCGGCAAGGTTGACGGCACAGCTGTTACAAGTACGGGTTCAATGGCTCTGGGTCTTTCAAAAGATCTTTCATGCAGGGTTGAACTCTCAACAGATACCGGCACCATCTCGGTAGAGGGTGCTGATGATGTTCAGGAAGAAGCCGACATTGAGGGAATCAATGAGCGTGTCGGCTTCACGCTCAATGAAGGTGAAGGCTCTATAACAGGCACGGTTGATGCCGGTAACATAGATGTTCAGGTCGAGTGATTATTGCAAACCTCAAAAAACCGAAGGGGGCCTGACTATGTCCCCTTTTTTTGTGATTTTTTTAATTATAATTTGATAGATTGTCACTATTGCGGGTAGTACAGCTTCACAATTAATTTTATCAGTTCAAGCAGTGGAACTGCACCGTTTAATGCCTTGAACCGGGAGGACCAACTATGGATCTTTTAGGCCTTATTAAAGAACGCAAAAGCATTCGCCATTTTACAACTGAGGTGCCCTCACGCGAAACCGTCCTGGCATGCCTTGAGGCCGCCTCATGGGCTCCCAACCCCACCAGCCAGCAGCCCTGGAAATTCATTGTGCTTACCGGTGAAGAGCTGAAAAAAACATGCCGGGCAATTGAAGAAAACTATGCAACCGCCTTATCAAAAGAGGCTGAACATTCTATTGCTGCTGAGCAAACGGGAATGGTACAAGTTCTGCTGGAGCGCAAAGATGCAACATTCAGTGAAATGCTGGCGTTCCTTAAGGCTGAAGGGGTTGATCTGCAATCTGTTGGCGCAGGCAACTTCGCCTTTCACCATGCCCCTATGGGTATATTGTTCGCAACCTACCCCTGCAAGGATAACAATTACTTGAAATCTACTGTTGCGGCAATGCAAAACTTTCTGCTTGCAGCCACAGCCCAGGGGCTGGGAACCTGCTGGATGAATGCAGTTTCGATCTGTCAGGAATATATCAAGGCAGCTCTTAAACTGTCACCCGAGCTTATCCTTGTAGATGGTGTAGCGGTTGGATACCCGGCAGATGGATCTGCCCTAAATCAAATCCCCCGAAAGCGTTTGCCGATAGAAGCAGTAACCGAATGGTTATAACAGGGCATTGATTTAGTACTGACCAACAATTAAAACTGTGTGGATTCGGAGGTTGGGCTCGCACCTGTTTGGGCAGCAAGGGCAGTGCGAGCCTCAGCCTGAACTATACTAGAGCCTGTCCCGTGGCAGCACGGCCTTTGTTTACAGAGGGAAAAAGGAACAGAAGAGAACTATAGCAACACAATTTGAGACAAAAAGAAAATAAGGCATGCTATAATTTGTTTTCAGCCAAAAAAACATATTATAGGAGGCATGCCTTATGGGAGAGATAGTAGCATTTCAGGAGGAAATTCGTCAAGCATTACCAAACGTCACCGGTAATGCAGATTATAAAATATTTCGTAAAACGCTTGCTCGGATAACAGAACTGATCAAGCTGTCAAAAATAGACCGATTGGTGATGGCCGAAGCCGTGCGGGTGAGTCAGCAGCAATACGATCTTAAGCGGCAGGCCGCGGGCCAGCGGCCGAAAGAGCTTACAAATAAGGAGAAAACAAGGATTCAGCATCGTGCCCGGCAGGTTTTGCGGTGTGGGATTGCACGGCATTTAACCGGGGATGCCTACCGGGAGTTCAGTTGCCGGCTGGCAGACAGTGCGCTATTGCAGAATTTTTGTTTAATCGACCGACTGCACCAGATCAAGGTGCCGAGCAAAAGCAAACTGCAAAGGGACGAGGCCCTGTTTGAGCAAGGGTTTGTGCAAGAGATCATCGCTGAGGTGACTGGGCAGGCAGCCCAGGCACCGGAAAGCCCGCAGGATAGGCAACGCCTGGGGCTTGCCGAGGCAGTCAGTCTGGAGCAGTATTTTCTGGACACGACCTGCCTGAAGGCCAACATTCACTTTCCGGTGGACTGGGTGCTGTTGCGGGATGCAACGCGTACGCTGATGAAAGCCGTGAGGCTTATCCGTGCTGAAGGGCTTTTAAACCGGATGCAGGGGCCTCAGGTTTTTATTGGTCAGATGAACCGGCTTTGCATCCAAATGACAAATACCCGCCGACAAAAAGAGGCTAAACGGTGCCGCAAGAGGGTGTTGCGGTTGATGAAGAAGCTGATGGCCAAAGTGGCCCGGCATGCGGTGGTTCACCGAGAACTTTTGATGAAGCGTCGAGAGCAGACCCGCTTTACGGAAAAGCAGGCAGCTCAGATTATAGGGCGGATTGACTCTGTTTTGGAGCAATTGCCCAGAGCTATTTATCAGGCCCATGAGCGGATTATAGGTGAGCGGCAGGTGCCGAACCGCACCAAGCTTTTGAGTCTTTATGAAAAGGATATTCAGGTAATCGTGCGGGGCAAGGCCGATACAGAAGCCGAGTTCGGCAACAGCCTGCTTGTGGGAGAACAGGCTGATGGAATCATTGTGGACTGGCAGTTATACAAAGATAAAGTCCCGTCAGACAGTGGTCTTCTCAGGCAAAGCCTTGAAAGGATGGTCACCCGCTATGGCTGCCACCCGGTGTCGGTGACAGGGGACCGTGGCTTTGACAGTGCAGCCAACCGCCGGTATCTGAGAAAACAGGCAATTGAAAACAACATCTGCCCCAGATCGGTAGCGCAGCTGCAGGAGAGGACGCAACAGGCATCCTTTTGTGAGAATCAGAAACGGCGGGGCCAGACCGAGGCACGCATCGGCATCCTGAAAAACCGGTTTTTAGGCAATCCGCTTAAGAGCAAGGGTTTTGCTTCTCGGCAGATGAGGGTGGCTTGGGCAGTGCTGGCGCACAATCTGTGGGTGATTGCCCGGCTGCCACGGACAGAGACGCAACGGCAGCTGCAGGCAGCTTAACGCATAAAAAAGACGCTGGGATAAAAAACCACAGGGCAACTGCGTCTGGAATACAGGCTCTAGAGCTGAAAGCAACCGAACTGCTCAATTTTGATGCAGTCCCAATTGCCAGGCGCATATCAA
>JANQFE010000087.1 GCA_028278025.1 Thermodesulfobacteriota bacterium
ATTATTTTTTCAATCTTCTGTACCCGCTGTCTTATCTTGCTATCCTTTGCAATAGTTTGTATCATTTTATTAACAACGCTACTGACGCTGCTATATTGAATCATGTTGAATTCAGCGCCGATTTCCAGCAGTGTTTTGCCGCTGTACTTCCTTGCCAGGTATATCGCCACATCGCGTGCTTCATTACCAACACCTCTGCGTGAAACCGTCAACCCCTCCCGGCTCGTCTGATACTGCCCCGCAACAAGCTGCTTGATATCGGCAATCGGTACTGCCAGTATTTTGCTTTGCGGAACTCGCCGGTCACAACGTTGCTTATAGAACGTCTTGCGTATCCAGTCAATAAATTCTTCACTGCCCAGTATTGCCGGCAATTTGCCTTTGTTGAAAATATCTATTATGCTCCCGGCCTCTCCTTCTCTTATAAAAGCACTATAGGACTTCTTTTGTTTTTGCTTGCTTTGTGTCAGCATCGATAAAACAACATCCTTATAGAGCCAGTCCCATTTTGCTGCTGGTGAGAGATATCCCTTGTGGCTGCTCCAGGCATAGGTATCCACCGCAGCAACAATGCCGGCACGCACAGGGTTGCGGTGGATATATTTTACCAGCTCAAGCAGATAACTGTCTGCATCAACAAGCATTGATTTGTAACGACCTCGAAATAGTTGTCCATCTGCGTGATGGAGGCGGTTATAGCGTTGGGTATACAGTCCATTAATATGGCGCATACAGCGGGAAAGATTTGCCTCTGGGGTCTGTACAAGCAGATGGTAGTGGTTGGTCATCAAACAGTAGGCAGCAATTCTGATATGCCACATTTCAGCAGTGTCTTTAAGCAGCTTAATGAAATAGGTGTAGTCTGCGGGTTCACCAAAGACCGTCTCCCCGCGTTGCCCCCGGTTCATGATATGATACCAGGCATTGGCATAGTGAATTCTCAGTGGTCGTGACATGCCTGCATCCGAGCATACCGGTTAGCATAAGTCAAACGTAGACCCCATATTTGACCCCAAGACTGGATGGTTAGTTTAAGACTGCTTGTAAAAAACGTAAATGAAAAATAAATTTAATTTCCAATTCTATATCAGATGCTTGTCCAATCAGTATTACGGAATCACCATCTTCAAATTCAAATCCATTCCAATCAAAAAAACAGTCTGTAACCCACGATCCATCTATGGTTAATGCCTGCAGGCTGCCATTCAACCTTTCAATATACATAATCATACCGGGTAAACATGGCTCAGAAGTGCAGGGGTTTGCATCACAGACAAGTTTGCCAACGGCTAACTGATACCCTGCAGTTTCATTATCCGCTACACCAGCAACAGGCAAAAACATTGAAGACATGAGCATCAAAACAATAAATAAAAATAATACATTTCTAAATTTGATCTCCACGGGAACCCTCCATAATATTAATATTAACGCCGCTGATCATATTGAAAAAACGAGAAGCACTTCTCATATATTAAAAAATACCGAAATTAAAGGCACCTTTAATTCCTTGCCTTCTTATTACTAAAACAAAAAAGGTTTATGCAGTACGCTTATACTGCATAAACCTTTTAGTTAATCTTTACTATTTCCCTTTTCTGCTCATCTCTCACCCCTCTAAAGTTATGGAAATACTAGCACGGTAAAAGATTATTTCAACAGAAAAAATACAGAAAACAAACCCCTTTTTTGTTTTTATGCAATCAGGCTGTTTGAAACTTCTTTATAAATTTTTTGTCTATATAATTCTTCAACCAGAACAACAGCCTGCCTTCACGCACGCTGTTGTTGCGCCAGTAGATTGCCCGGCCATTACCCAGGTTAAAAAGCAGAAGATAGGTTTCCTGCGGGATAAAAGGAGTCAGGGCCCTGCCCTCCAGTGCCGCCAGCAGATTATGATACAATATGGGATTTTGCCGTACTGCATAGACCCCGACTTTATCCAGCGGCCGAGCCTTGAAACTGATACAGTCTCCCCCGCCGAATATTTCCGGATAATTTACGCTCTGCAAAAATTCGTTTACCAGCAAGCCGCCGTCACTGCCGGTTGTAATGCCGGATTTTTTGAACAGGGGTGACGGTTTGATTCCAAGGGCAATGAAACAACAATCCCAGTGTATCGTCCTGCCGTCTGTCAGCAAAGCCCGCCCCTGTTCAAGCTTTTCTACATGACTGTTCTCCACTACATCAATACCGCGCGACATAAGAGAGGCCCGGGCCAGATCTCCGACCTTCTCAGGAAAACGACCCAGCAATTTACGTCCGGCCACCATGGTGATATCGGCACGGCCCCCGCTGTCATGTGCCAGCCTCCACACATTTCCCGTTATTTCAAGCCCGGCAGGCCCGCCGCCGATTACCACTACGGACGGATTTTTTTGAGCAAGCAGGCTGCGCAGATGCTGTTGTCCTTTAAGAAGCATCTCAATCGGTTTTACCGTATAGATACTGTCTCTGCTGTATCCCAGCTGCTCCATTGGAATATAGCTGCCGGTATTAAATGAAATAACATCATATGAAATGCTGTCACCGGTGCTTAAAAAAACTTTGCGCTCTACCGGGTCAACCCGCTCCACACGGGCTTCTACAAACCGGGCTTTGCGGCTTTCAGCAATACCCTTAATATGAAATCTGATTTCCTCGGGAGTGTAAACCCCGCCGAGCATGCCGGGTCCCATACCGGAATAATAGTGGTAGGCTGATGAACTTATCAGGGTTACCTGATGCCCGCGCCGGACAAACTCCTGTAGATTGACAAGCACGGTCAGATGGGCATGCCCGCCGCCCACAAGTACAAGGTGTTGTGTCATAACTACTTCTTCCCGTTTACAATATGTCAGAGTTTTCAACCTTACGGGAGATGCTTTTTTGTCAAGTCAGGCAAAATTATAGCGTTCACCTGCTGTTGCAGCAACACTTATTTGGGGAGTATATTTTTGCGAAAGTATCTGTTTGCAACGCTCTGGGCAGGGCATCCGCATAATAACTATTGTGAGGCAGCAGGCTTTTGGAAAACTCTTTTCAGCGTACGTGCCGTGCCTACAATAATATTTTGGATAAATGACCTGAAAATATGATACAGGTTTGCGCCCCTCACAAGGGTAACAAACATGGTTGGTCTGAACAGTAAAAAATGGAGATAGATCTTTACAAACAACAGCTGAAAATTGACTGACTGCAGCTCTCGGGGTGTATAAGGCCGCTCACCGTGACCATATTTTTGCGGCAGGATACCCTCCTCAATCTCACCCCGGGCAACAAGCTCGTCATAGACAGGGGTTCCGGGGATCGGCTGGAAATTATGCATGCTGACAAAATCAATGCCGCTTTTCTTTATAAAGGTAACGGTTTGCTCAAGGTCCTTGGTGGTCTCACCGGGATAGCCGACCATCATAAAACCCATCACCCTGAGGCCGGCCTTCTGTATATCACTGATAATACCCGGAACCGTATCAATCTTAACATCCTTTTTCATACTATCCAGAACGCTCTGCGAACCACTCTCCGGTGCGATAACCAGAAATTTCCAGCCCGCGCGTTTCATAAGCTGCCACAGCTCTCCGGCATCTTTTTTCATACGCACACCGCTTGGTGTTCCAAACCCGGCTCCTTTAAGGTTCATATTAATAATCTCACGGCACAGCTGTTTGGCAAACTCGACATCATTAGTGAAATTATCATCAATGAAATTAAACCACCTGATGTTACGGTCATAATACAGGTGCCTGATCTGCTCTTTTAAATAATCTACACTGTGTTTGCGAATGCGTTTGCCGATCGACAGCGGGGCCGAACAGAATTCGCAACGGTAGGGACAGCCCCGGGTCGCAATCAGGGGTATATTGCGTCGGTGATAGCTCATATTTCTGTATCCGAACTTGAAATACCCCTCGATGTCCATTGCATCATAATCAGGCCAGGCTATTGAGTCCAGATCATTAATATACTCCATCTCATTTGTAATACATTCCCCGCTTGAGTTGCGGAATACAAGACCCTTTATGCCCGCATAATCAGGGCTGCTGCACTGAAACTGTTCCAGAAACTGCGGGAAGGCCCGCTCGCCCTCCCCTCTGAAAAGAAAGTCAACCTCCCCGCAGGAGTCCATGATCTTATCCGCATAACAGGTAGCATGATAGCCGCCGATCAGGGTGGTAACTGCCGGGTCTAACTGCTTGGCCCGCTTCAGGATGTCAAGCGCATAGACAGACTCTCGGGCCCACGCAGTAACCCCGACAATGTGCGGCTTAAAATCGCTGAGAAATACCTGGAGGGCTTCATCTTCAGGCCTGATATTATGCAGGGCACAGTCAAAAAAACGCACATCACAGGTTTGGGCTGCCAGGCCGAGATTGCTTTTCAAATAAGCCAGAGACAGCGGCATACCGCTGCCGGGATTATAACCATAGGGCCATATAAGAGCAACTCTAAGCATAAAGCCTCTTTTCTTTATCTAAAAACCGAATGTTCTGCGAATAAGCAGATAGATATAGCTGAACAGAGCACGCTTATACGGGTGGGTTGCAATGATGCCCCATATTCGTGCGGGATCAAAATAAAACCGTCGATAACTCTCCCGGTGGTATTTATGCAGCACCTTAAGGTCAACAGCCGTCAGATTGAAATCATTGATATTAAAGTCTTTGCTGTAATACTGATCCGGTGAAAAATCGCAATACTGCTGCACGATGTCCCACAGATCTGTTTTTTCAAAAGGAACCACCAGGAAAAAACTGGCCTGGTTCAGCTTTGATGATAATGCAAAATCCCTGGTCATCTGAAGCTCTTCTTCGGTTTCACCGGGAAAGCCCATCATGAAATAGCCCTGGGTATAAATGTTATAACGCCGGGCAACCTCTATATTTTCTTTAATCTTTTCAAGTTTATTAAACTTCTTGATGAGCTTCTGAATACGGGGACTGGCAGCTTCTACGGCATAGGTGATATGGATGCAGCCTGCTTTTTTAAGTTTTTTGATGTCCTGCTCATCCAGCAGATCAGCGCGTACCCCGTTGGGAAATGAAAACCGTATGCCCAGATCTTCTTCAATAATCTGATCAAGCACGGTATGCATGCGATTCTTATCAAAGTTAAATATGTCATCAAGGATTTCGAACTCTGTAACACCGAACTGCTCTTTGCGTTTTTTGATCTCGGCTATAAGATTTTCCGGTGAGCGAGCCCTGAAACGCTTGCCAAAGACCTTATGGCAGTAGGCACAATGATATGGGCAGCCTCGTGAGGTAAAAATGGGCAGATACTTTCTGGTACCCAGCGGGGCCATGCTCAGCTGTTTAAAATACACGGACATATCCAGCAGCTCAAATGCCGGAAACGGCAGCCTGTCCAGGTCTTCAATCGGCTCGGGATGACCGGTGAAGGTATAGCCGTCCTCATCACCGTTTTTAAAAGCAATTCCCTGAATATCATCCAGTTTGCCCCCGTTGAACAGCGCCGGTACGAGCTGCCTGATCGTATCATCGGATTCCCCGACTGCAGCTACATCAATGGCCGAATCAGCTGTCAACAGATCATAGTGAATGGTCGCATGGGGCCCCCCCACAACTATTTTAACCCCCGGGCTGAGCTTTTTTATTTCCCGGGCACTTGCAACCATCAGATCTGCATCAACAGTAAGGGTGCTCAGGCCCACGATAGCCGGTTTTTCGGCGGCAACCTTTTCCGCCAATTTTCGGGCATCCAGCTTTTGGACTTTCATGTCAACAAGCTGGACAGTATAGCCATCCTGCATGAGGATTGCCCCAAGATAGCAAATGCCGATTGGCGGCAGCGTCCACAAATCATATTTGGACTTCTGACCGACCTTTACCAGCATTATTTCTTTGTTCATGAAACTAACCCTTACGTGAAGCACCCCGTTGCATAAAACACTGAGAAGTGGATTTTGTTAAAAACATGAATAAAATAACATATAATTATATATTAAATCGACATATATTTCAAATCTTAATAATTGTTCCGGGGATAACGCCGCACAAAACATATTACCCCTCCAAAAGTATCCGCTACACACGTATCGATCAAAAAAAAATTTGCTTAAGTACTAATCTTCCCTGCAGAATGGGAGCCCCCATGAGGCTTTTAGCAGGCGGTTAAAAGGCACATTAAAGTAGGAAGTCTAGCCCGCATTATTCATCAGCATGTAGTGAACGCACTATCCTCTGGTGTTTACTGCAAAAAAACTTTACGGCACGCCTGCAGCCTGCGGCATCAGGTTGGGCTGCAAAGGCGGTGCGAGCGATGTCTGGTAATCAAGAAAGTAGCCGTTTTTGCGAGCATATAGCCTGTAGCACGCAACCCGATGCCGCAGGC
>JANQFE010000115.1 GCA_028278025.1 Thermodesulfobacteriota bacterium
GGCTCTTTTGGGGTCAAAAAAGCCAAAACCGTTTTGGTCTGACCGCCAAATCGGTTTCGTTTGCTGCTTAAAAACCACTTTTTCAGTAACGACTAAATAACTCATAAACTGAAAAATTCTACTACTGTTGTAATAGCACTGATTGAGTTGAAATACTTTTCCATCAGGATGGTTGTTATGAAGGATATTAATATTCTCCTGTAAATTCAAAATGAAGGACTCGATATATTGATTAACGTTCTTTGGGCCAACATATTTTTTGAGCTGTAGTCCTTCATAAACAATGGCCGGAACATTTGAGATGACAGTTTTGTCAGCTTTATCAATGCGGAAATAATATTGGTTATTCGCTATTCCTTTTGACTGGACACAGGTGTTCAGTGTTTCTAAAATCTCCTTTGGGTTAGAAACCCCGCATAACTTTTGCCCCTTAGTATCAGACCAGTTCATAGCTGAATATTTGTTGAATTGTATTTTTGACGGTGATTTCTATGACCTAATCCAAGCATCATTGAAACGGTCTCTAAATTCGTCAATCACTTCCTCAAAGCGTGTAAAGCCCTCGTTGCGCATATTTCTAGCAAATGCTGTGCTTCGCTCTGTGCCAATAATTGCAGACCAATAATACTGGATCTTACCCATAGCATCTCTTTCGTTCATTCTCATAATAGTGTAACGAACACCTTGTTTTAGACTGTTTGAGGCAGTCGAGGAATTAAGAATCGGGTCGAACACATTTTCATGCAGGAAGGTCATTATCTCTTCATCTTTTGTCATGTTGCAACCTAGTTGATTTGTTCTGCTTAATATCAAAAAGACCGGGAGAGATGATTTTTATTAAAAATATATACGGCTGTAATTCGTATGGTCAAGCAAGTTTCAAAAATGGTTCAAATAGTCCTTTTAAACTTTTTTCTGAAGAGGCAAACCAGTCAATCAAGCCATCCAAATTTTCCTCAGCAGTATCATACTCGGACTGTATAGGCAATGGATTTGGGCCAGGTAATCTATCGAGAACTCTTTGCAGGCGCCATACATTTTTTATTATTTCTCCTATTTTATTTTCGACATCAGGCATACTTAAAGGGCCAAGTTCATCAACTGCTTTTTTGTAGCTATCTAATTTGGCTATCAAATCACGGGTGCCGTTGACCATATTTGCATGCTGCATTGTTTCATAAGTCGAACAATAATGTAGGAATTCTTTTGTTTTGTTATAAAGAATAAGTCGTTGAGGGCGCAGTTCAGAATTAACACGAAGAAATACTTTTTTCCCCTCTGGTACACTTTCGGTCAAACCATATTCTTTTGCAATAGATTGTAAGCAATTTTGGAATTCCTTAAATTGCATATCATCAATCCAATACACGCATCCTGAAGAGTCTTTTAGTCCAAACGCATCACATTCTTTTATCCAATGGCGGTAATGGTCTACTTCTTCAGGGGTCAACTCCAGCGATAGAAGCTGAAGTTTATGGTTTGGAAATAGGTTTGGTGCAGCAGAGAACCCTGGGACAGTAAGAGACATTACAGAGTTACTATTCCTTCGACGCATTATTATGGACTCTTCTAGCTGTAAAACAGATCCTGTTTTGTTTTGTATCTCCCATATGAGCAAATATTTTTTATCAGTCGTGTTTTCAGCAGCAGTGGAACTAAGTGGTTTACCATTATTGTGGGCATGAAAAACAGTATGGACTTTGAATATCTGAATTATTGTTTGCGAACCTCGGAGCCGAGAGAACCAAGAAACCAACTTTAGTCTTGGAGTCTCAAAGGCAAGAATAATTCCAATAATTCCTAATTCCATGATGCAATGACTCCATCTATCCACCGTTATATATACGTTTTGATTCGTTTAACGTTACCACAGTCCGATCAATAATACATCTGTATTTTCAACAAGTTATGCTTATTTTTAATGTTTTCGCCAGTCTATGAGTTGAAATATTGGTTACTGAGACGCTTCAGATGCCGTTTTAAGCCATTATTTTGATTTCAGCATGGGCTTTTTTGTGGGCTATGTGCTGCCACTAAAACGACGCTGAAAAGCGACTTGTCAACTTTTGTGCCAAAAGTTAACCACATTTTAGAAATATAAAGTAATATCATATTGTTGCAAGAATGAAGATCCCGATACATTTCATAATTATCGGATAGCAGTTCATTTTTTGTTCTTTGTATGTAAATTTCTCTTCTCGATTCTGTTATTAAAGTCGATAAGCAGATAAGAAAAGATTATATCTATTGACAAATTATATAAAAAAAATATATATATAAGTGTGCCCCAAAGTGAAGCTCCCCTTTGCACAGCGCGGAGTTTCCGCGAAACACACCGGTCAATATTTTTTAAGGAGAGATGAAGGGAATGGCAGACAAAATACTTGCTAGCCGTTTAGAAGAAATCCGTGTTTCTTTAGGGTTGAGTTTGAAAGATGCTGCAAAAAGACTTAATTTTCCAAATTATCAAACGTTACGTAATATTGAAGCAGGTCAACGAGAGGTAAAGGTTTCCGAATTAGGTGTATTTGCCAAGGTATACTATTGTAGTATCAGCAGTCTTCTTGGGCAAAGTGAAGAGGATGCTTCTTATGATTTTCTGTGGCGCAATCCGCCTGAAGATGAGGGCACAAAGAAAGAGACTGAAGGGGAGATGACTAATATTTGCCGGCAGTATGCTTTGTTTGAGAAGTTGCTCAGATTAAAACCGAAGAAAAGGTTGCCTGCCATTACTCAGGATGAGATTAGAAACAATTACTCCATTAAAAACTTAGCAGATAATCTGAGGACTTTCTTGGGGTTAGGAAATAGGCCGTCATTTATTTTACAACAAGTTTTAGAGCAGGATTTTAATATTAAAATATTATTCCGAAGTTTTGAAGATGGGTCTGCTGTTTCCATGCTTCATCCTGATTTTGGCGGTGTAGTCGTTATTAATTCTAACGAAGCACCGTGGCGGCGGAACTATGATTTAGCGCATGAGTTGTTCCATTTGCTTTCATGGAATACTGTTTCGCTTCAGGAATTAAAATCAGATAAAATATTTTTCGAGGATATTGAAAAAAAAGCAGACGCATTTGCTTCAATGTTTTTGTTGCCTGATAGCGAAGTTGCAAAAGCACTCGAGAGCAGAATTGATTCACAAAAGCACCTAACATCTTCAGACTTGGTCGACATCTCCTTGGAATTTGGTGTATCTACCAAAGCGCTTATTTACCGGATGGCTAACCTGAGATACATCAAGTGGGACATTGCCAAAAAACTTGCAGAGGATGAAGAGCTTAATGCATTGAACAGAGAGAAAAAAAGCAGTGAGTGGGGAGAAGTCCCGAAAATGTCCAAGCGCTTCTATGAGCTTGCGATTCGCTGTTTGAGAAAAGGATTGATTTCCAGAGGAAAGTTTGCCGAGGTCGCCGGAATAGAGAGATGTGATGTGGATGATTTTATTGAAGCTAAGGGATTGATGGAATCAGAGGGGTATCCTATTGAAATTATGGCTTCTTGATGCTGACATCATTATTGATTTTTTGTCAATGGGTGTGTTTGACGCAAAAAAGGGGACAGACACCTTTTTGGTATCAGTCCCCCTGTCATTCTCTATGGTCGGGGCGACTGGATTTGAACCAGCGACCACTTGAACCCCATTCAAGTGCGCTACCAGGCTGCGCTACGCCCCGACAGCTTGGGATTATAAGCAACTTTTGTGATGACTGTCAAGCTACATTATGAATATCAATAGTGTCTAAATCTTATATTTATACTGCAGGCTTTGCAGGGATTCGCGCAGTCTCTTCCACAGAAATTTCATCAAGAACGCGAATGCTTCCAACAGCCGCATCTGCTTATCTTTGTGCTGCAGGGCACTATCAAAGGAGACATCAAAGCGAATACTGTCGATTTTGAGCATGGTGCGGGTCCAGGGGTCTTCAAGTATGCGTGCCTGCAGCGCTGCAAGAATACTCATCAGCTGTTTTGTTTTTTGTTTTACAGCACTATCGGTGGCATTAGTTTTTACAACCGTTAAAAACTCCGTGAGGAACAGCACGGTCTGCAACAACTGGAGCTTTTCGTTGTTGGCCATCTTCTGAATTTCTTCTTTTGAGCGCTGTTCCAGTTCCCGCACGCAGGCTTCAATGCCGGCCAAGTCATCAAGAGAGCATTTGAATGTTTCTCCTAATATCGATGCTATTACCACAAAAATGAAGTTTACACAGACTTCCTGGAGCGTATAGATCTGATTGAGCCCCTGCAGTATCTCAAGAACTTTGAGCTCTTTGATGGATTTAGAAGCGGTTTCATAGGAGAGAACTTTGTCGTTGAGAAGCTCATCCCCGTCGAGAAAGCGCGGGGGCGGCTTGTTGCCGTGGTATTTCCAGAAAGCCGGCATCGGCCGACTGCCGTCCGGACCACCCTGTTCCCAGGATTTCCGGTTGGGATACATCTGCAGGATTTTTTCTATATCCAGATCAGGTATCAGCAGTACATGCAATTTTATTACCCCGAGCCGTTCTGCCAGGTCCGGCGGGATGGAGCCGAAACCATCAGTTATAACCAGAATTTCTGCTGCGTGCATTTCCGGGTCACCGGTAATGTCATCAATTGCCTGCAGTACGGCATCGCCGATGTTGGTTATGTGACCGCCGCCGGTGTGCAGCCGGGTAATGTGATTGATGAGTGTGTGGATTTCCTGCTGGGTGCCTACCTTGACCAGTTCTCCCACCTCGCTGTGAAATGAACGAAAGTATATCTGGGGCTGCTCTCCGGAAACGGTGCGAAGATACTCTAGGGCTATCGCCTTGGACACAAAGAACTTTTTAAATTTTTCGCCGTTCATAGACGTAGAGTTGTCAAACAGGATATACAGCTTCTGGCTTCTGTTCAGTTCGGTCTGCTCAGGGTGCAGAAAATTATCAACTGAAACGGTGGTTTCAGAAAACCCTTCATAATCAATTTTGATCAGCTCCCGATTGGCGACTTTTTTATAAAAAATATTTTCTTCATAAATGACGTGTTCGCGGGGCAGTAGATGGGCAATATCACTGATTGAGCTTATTTTGCCGAGGTTAATAAAATTATCCAGATGAACTTTTTGAATACTCGACCTGGGCTGCTCAGGCCGGGTCGCCGATGAGCTGAAAACCTGCTCTCTATTTAATAGCGGTGCGATTTGAGATTTTATTTTATGGGTGCTCGTTTCGCTGAAAAGAACCCGAGCAAGATAAAAAATTTTCAGCAGTTCAGGCGTAAAGTACAGTGCCTGTGTATTGCAGACATTGCAGGGAGGCAGATAAAAATCAAGATGGGCCTGGAATGAGGTTGCCGTCATAGGAAGTTACAGTGATAAGATTTTTTTTTCATTAAACAGATCTTCACGGAAGCCTGTAATAATTTCACGGGTTTCCTTTGCCCCGGCATTTTTTATATAGGTATCACAGAGATTTTCAAGCAGGTTACATGTTTCCGGTAAAAGTGTGTCGCGGGTGAGTGATAATATCTTGTGTTTTGCCTTGTTAACATATTCTCTTAACAGTGAGCCTTCTGAGCGGGTGATTTTTTCAAGGCGATCTTTAATATCCATAAATGTCTTGTCTGAACGGAGGGTTTCATTGCTGTGCGATGTTTTAATAATAGTAAAAACACCGATGGCATCAAAAATATTATCAAGTATCTCACGGTCCTGCCTGAAATAATTCTTGGCAGCACCGGTGATTTTGGCAAGACGGGTTTTATCATCTTGTTTGCCCAGGGTGCACACAACGTAATACAGACTGTCGAGGTCTTTTTCCTCCACGTGCGTTCTGCCGTCAAGTATTGCGGAGGCCCGCAAGGTATCCTGTGTTTTTACACTTTTTCTATCACTGATTGTGTACTCCTTACGGTCTGAGACAGTGTTTTGGATCTCTTCAATGTATTTTTTCAGAATATAGTTTTTCAGAAAAAGAACATAACCGGGTATTACAATTTGTCTGCTTTGGATCAATTTTTTAATAAAGGAGAGCTCTCCCAGGGTTAGACGTTTTTCCGGTATGCAGACCCTGCCGAAATGTTGCTGATAAATCTGATCAATTGAGTATTGAAAGTATGGTGCTTTATCCTCAGGGATATAACTTTTATATAAAAACCGGTCAATCACGGCCTCCAGCACCTCGGTTACCCGGATATAGTTTGCAGCTGCTATAGCGCTGTGCAGGGTGGAGCGCACAATCTGCTCGCCGTTAACCAGCTGCTTTTCGTTCAGGATAGAAAGTAAGGATCGCAGCAGCATATCATTGGCATCAAAAATTTCATCGAGAAAGGCAAAATGGGAAAGCACCAGAGAACCTTCTACATTATGAATCATTTTGCCTTTTTTCATTGCTTCGATATCATACGCACCAAAAAGATTCTCAGGCATGCTGTCTTTGGTAAGCTGTTTTTCGAAAATCTGGGCATTATAGAAACAGGCAAAGATCTGGCGGGCAAGCAGTGATTTCGCCATACCGGTCCTGCTTATCAACAGCTGGTGTTCACCGGTCATCAGGGCAAAAAAAGACTGTTTGATAATATCGTGCCGGCCCAGGACCTGCTTGCCTATAAAATGGATGCACTCATTGATCAGACCTGCAATAGCGTTTAGTTTTGGCAGAGAGGCACTCTCAGCAACGGCCGGCTCAACCTTGGTTTTTTCTTCAATGCCCGGTATTTTGAGCAGGTTATCTTTGCTGTCGGTGGCTGACTGCTCCAATTTCCCGGATGCCAGCGCTAAAACCGATTCTTCCAGGGGATGAATATTTGTTTTGTATTCTGAGTCCATTTTCGGTTTTTCTTTAGTCTGTCTGTTCATGCTGCTGTTGGAAAGCACATACAGACGCACTCCTTACATAGAGTTATATTGTTATCCACAGCGTTGTAATAAGCAAAAATGAAGCCATTAATGAGTATTGTTATTGTTTTTTCATATGCTATAAATAACATTGTTTAACATAAAAAAACATTTTTTTGTCTTTTTTCTCTTGGCTCTTTTCTGTCTGTATCGGTAGATTGTTTTGCCAAAATGTCATATTGCTATTTTTCCCTGTTTTTGGTCTTGAATGTTATTAAATTTTTATTTATTTTATTTTTTTGGCAGCAATTTTTTGTAATTCACCTTAATAGGCATAAGCAAACTGTGACATTATGGCAAACTATGTTCCGGCAACAAAAACATTATCAAACAAAAGTATTTGAAATAACATAATAAATTTCCTTTCAGGCTATTTTTTTTTAGTGTTTACTTTGGCATACAACTTGATATACATAAAAGGTTCATGGTTTCACTATAGTAATTCAGTAAATTAATATTTTAGAAAAAAGATTACCCCTTGAACAGAACATAATCTTCAAGGCATAGATTAACGTTAGAAGGAGGAAGGAATGGCTGAAGAGAAAAAAACAATGCAATCGCTATCATCGGACGGATACAAACGAGTATTTGATATCCCCAAAGAACTCCAGGATACAGCTCATGTGAAGAGCCTGCAGCAGTATGAGGAGATGTATAAGCGCTCCATTGATGATCCTGAAGGATTCTGGAGTGAAATGGCAGAGGAAAACCTGGATTTCTTTAAGAAATGGGACAAGGTACTTAACTATGAGTGGGGCGAAAAGATCAATATAGAATGGTTTAAGGGTGCCAAGCTCAACGTGTCCTATAACTGCCTTGACCGGCATATTAAAACCGCCCGCAAGAATAAGGCAGCCCTTATGTGGCAGGGTGAGCCGGTTGATGATGCCCGCACCTATACCTATATTGAGCTCTACCATGAGGTTAATAAATTTGCCAATGTCCTGAAGAAAAAAGGCGTCAAAAAGGGTGATCGCGTTTCGATTTATCTGCCCATGATACCTGAGCTTCCGATTGCCATGCTGGCCTGCGCACGCATTGGCGCTATTCACAGCATCGTGTTTGGCGGGTTCAGTGCCGAGGCCCTGAGAGACAGAATCCAGGATTGCGAAGCCAAGGTCCTGATCACCAGTGATGCCAGTTACCGTAGCGGCAAGGTCATACCTTTAAAGGGCAATGCTGATCAGGCACTGGCTGAATGCCCCACGATTGAAACCAATTTTGTCGTCAACCGGGCAAACGCTGACATCTCTATGCAGGAAGGTCGCGATGTGTGGTGGCACGAAGAGATGGCCGCTAAAGACATTAAGTCCTACTGTGAACCCGAGCAGATGGATGCCGAAGACCCGCTGTTTATTCTCTATACCAGCGGCAGCACTGGCAAGCCCAAGGGCGTGCTGCACACCACGGCTGGCTACCTGCTCTACACTAATGTGACCCTGAAGTATGTATTTGATCTTAAAGAAGAAGACACCTTCTGGTGTACTGCTGATATCGGCTGGGTAACCGGTCACAGTTATATTGTTTACGGACCGCTGTCAAACGGGGCCGCAAGTGTTATGTTTGAAGGCGTGCCGAGCTACCCCGACTATGCCCGGTTCTGGCAGATTGTTGAAAAATACAAAGTCAACCAGTTCTACACTGCACCGACAGCTATTCGTGCCTGTGCTGCCCAGGGCGACCAGTGGGTTGAGGGCTGCGATATGAGCAGCCTCAGAATTCTCGGCACGGTGGGCGAGCCCATTAATCCGGAAGCCTGGATGTGGTATTACACTAAGATCGGCGGCGGGCGCTGCCCGATCGTTGATACCTACTGGCAAACCGAGACCGGCGGGTTTTTGATTACGCCCCTGCCGGGCGCCATGAAGATTAAACCCGGTTCAGCCAACCTGCCGTTTTTCGGCGTGAAGCCCGAGATTATTCGCGAGGACGGCAGCCCGGTTGATGTTGATGAGGGCGGCTATCTCACGATTACACAGCCGTGGCCCGGGATGATGAGGACCGTATACGGTGATCCCGAACGGTTTAAGGAAACCTATTTCAGCCAGTTCCCCGGCCGCTATTATACCGGTGACGGTGCCAAACGTGATGCCGATGGTGACTTTGTGCTGATGGGCCGCCTCGATGATGTTATTAACGTATCAGGTCACCGGATGGGTACCGCCGAGGTCGAAAGTGCCCTGGTATCCCACGACAAAGTTGCCGAGGCCGCAGTTGTCGGTATGCCCCACGATATCAAGGGGCAGGGCATCTATGCATTTGTTACGCTGAACGTTGGTGTTGAAGCTACTGATGATCTTAAAAAAGAGCTTGTTAAGCACGTGCGTACCGAAATCGGCCCGATCGCCACTCCCGATAAAATTCAATTTGCACCGGGGCTGCCCAAGACCCGCAGCGGTAAGATCATGCGCAGAATCCTGAAGAAGATTGCGGCAGGCGAGACCGGAGACCTGGGCGATACCTCCACCCTGGCAGATCCGACCGTTGTTGATGATCTTATCAAAAACAAGCAGTAGTTACGGTTAAATACGCATAATGCACAAAGGCTTATGGCCGGATTGATACCGGCCATAAGCCTTTTTTATTGCTGCTGTTTTTTAAATATACTGCTTGTCTTTTTTTGCGTTTCACAAGTCTTTCCAGTGTGACCTAAATCATCCTGTTATGAATCAGATTGATTTTTTATTTTTTTTTAAGTAAAATTACAAGATTATGTATTTCCCCCGGGGTGGTACTCTAAGCGCCTTATGTGACGGGAGTTGTCACGCAGATGAGCGCCTGGGCAGAAAATAAGGGTAATGAAAAAGAAATTCACACCAGAGCAGAACATTTGGTTTGCAACCATACTTATTATTGTTGGAATCCTGGCTGTTGCGGTTGCCAGTCAGCGTGTGATCGTGAAGAATACGGCCGAAGCCTTCAATCGCCAGCAGCTGTTTCTGGCCAGAAAAGCTGCCCTGGGTATAGAGCGGGTTGTTAACGATTTAGAAACCACTCTGAGAACCGCAGCAGACATCCTGGCGTTTTATCCCAATGAACGCATATATGAGACCTTTTTTCATAATCAGCAAGAGCACATCCAGGCGCTTTTTATCATTAATCACAATGGTGAGATACTGTATAAATATCCGCCATCCTTTTCAGCGTTTCCTGAAAGCGGACTTGACCTGCAGCAAGCAGTCAGGCAGGCTGAAGAGCGGCAGCGGGATGTGCTCCTTACGGATTTTATGCTTTTGGGGGACGGCAATGCAACAAACCTGACATTTGTCTTAGGCGTATCCATTGCCGGGACCTACCAGTGGATTTGCTGTATACCCAACTCAAATGTCATTAAAGAAAAATATATGTATCCCATCAGGTCGGGAGAAACCGGGTATGCCTGGATGATAGACAGCCAGGGTGTACTGCTTGCACACCCCAATAAGGAGATGGAGGGACACAAGGCTCTTGATATCCTTAAAGAACTCTGGCCGGAATATTCAGGATTTAATCTTGAGGCAATTATCAAACGGGAAATGGCAAAGGGTGTGGAAGGCAAGGGTGAGTATACCGGCTGGCATCTGGGTGAAAAGCAGCTTACCAAAAAACTGATTGCCTTTTGTCCGATACATTATAAAGACAAGTTATGGTCGGTCGGGATTTCAGCTCCCTATCATGAAGTAATGATGCCCTTGATGGACAGCCTGACAGGACCGTTTGTGTTTCTGACCTGTTTTATCATAGTAATTATAGTGGGGGCCTTTTTGCTTATAATGGGAGAGCGCCGGAAACAACTGGTCGACCAGGAACTCCGATGGAGTCAGGAGGTTTTTGATAGTATTACCGACGGCATTTCCATTATTGACCGAAATTACCGGGTACTCATGGTCAACAGGTCTGTTTGTGCCTGGCAGGGCAAACCGCCTGATTATTTTAAGGGTAAGCCCTGTTATGAAGTGTTTCAACAGCAGCAGGAAACTTGTGTCGGCTGTCCGGCTAAAGAGACTTTTATGACCGGCAAGCCGGCTTTTAGAGAACGGGTCAGTACCACCCTGGGCGGAAAAAAATATTATTTTCACCTGAACACCTTCCCTTTAAAGGATGAAAAAGGAGACACGGTGAAGGTTGCCGAGTGCGTAAGGGATGTGACCCGCGAAATGAACCTGCAGGCTGAGCTTATTCAGCATGAGCAGAAATCCATGATTGTAAAAATGTCGGCCCAGATTGCCCATGAAATCCGTAATCCCCTGGGCACGCTGACGCTGAACATTGACCTTCTTGAAGATGAAATCGACAGCTACAACGATGTTGACGATGCCGAGTCAAAGAACCTGCTTGCCACAATAAGAGCTGAGCTTGAAGGCTTGCATAGGGTGTTGAATGAATATCTTGAATGTGCCCGGTTCCCCACAATAAGGCCTGAAAAACACTATATTAATGCGATTCTCAGGGAAATGTTCAGCCTGATGGAAGAAGAATTTCGCCGAAAAAAAATTGTTTTTAAAACAAGTTTTGAATATGATTTACCTGCTACAGAGGTTGATCAGGACCAGATTCGGCGGGCATTTCTCAATCTGGTTCTCAATGCTGTTGAGGCAATGGAGCAGGGGGGAACAATCGAGGTTACAACACGTTCCGTAGACACGTGGATAGAAATTATCTTTGCAGATACCGGTGTCGGAATCCCTGATGATCGGATTGATAAAATATTTACCCCCTTCTATACAACCAAAAGCGGCGGTACCGGCCTGGGTCTTTCTATTTCACAACATATTATCACGGAGCATAAGGGGCAGATCACCTGCGAAAGTTCTCCCGATGCAGCAACCCGTTTTATCGTACGCATTCCGCAGAGTGACAGGCAGCAGTAAAGATAATGTTTATATAATAAATAAGGAGTAAAAACGTTGGATTTTCCGGGGAACAAGACTGTTTTAGTGGTTGAGGATGAACAGGGCATACGAGATGCCATGGCAAAGATTCTCAGCAAAGAAGGCTACCAGGTGCTTACTGCCTGTAACGGAGAAGAGGCTGTCGACATAGTGCAAAAGGACCCTGTAGATCTGGTTCTGACAGATCTGAAAATGCCCAAAATCGATGGTGCTGAACTGTTGAAAATAGTTAAAACCATATCACCCGATGTAGAGGTACTGCTCATCACCGGCCATGGGACCGTTGATATTGCTGTAGAGGTAATGAAGGAGGGTGCTTATGACTTTATTCAGAAACCGTTTAACAAGGTAACCGTACTGAAAATCATCAAAAAAGCGCTGGAAAAGCGTTCCCTGGTATTGGAAAATAAAATTTTACATGAGCGCTTGAAGGATGCCCAGGGCACTGCAAATGTGATCGGCAAAAGCCCGGCGATGGGCAAGGTTATGGAACTTGTGTCTCAGGTTGCTTCAAGCTCAGCCACCATACTTATCACCGGTGAAAGTGGTGCCGGCAAGGAAGTCATTGCCAAGGCCATACATGATCTTGGCCCGCGCAGAGAAAGTAATTTTATAAAGGTAAGTTGTGCAGCACTGCCTGAGACCCTTTTGGAAGCGGAACTTTTTGGCTATGAAAAGGGAGCTTTTACCGGAGCAGTAAGCAGAAGGGAGGGCCGTTTTGAACTTGCCAATGGCGGGACCCTTTTTCTGGATGAAGTAGGCGATATCAATCCTACCGTTCAGGTAAAGCTGTTGCGGGTGCTGCAGAGCGGTGAGTTTGAACGCCTGGGCGGCAATAGAACCCTGAAGACGGATGCCCGCCTTATTGCTGCTACAAATGCTTCTCTCAAGGAGCTTGTAAAGCAAAAACAGTTTCGTGAGGACCTGTATTATCGTCTTAATGTGATAAATATTAAACTGCCCCAACTGCGTGAAAGAAAGGAAGATATCCCCCTGCTGGCAAATCATTTCTTGCGGTTGTACAGCAGTAAGAATGATAAAAAGATAGAAGGAATTTCCAAGGAAGTCATGGATATTATGTTGAAATACCACTGGCCCGGCAATGTGCGTGAGCTTGAGAATACGGTTGAACGTGCTGTAGTGCTGACCCGTGAGCAGGTGATTTCCCCTGCGGACCTGCCCGAGGAGCTGGTCAGTTCGATAAAAGGAACGGTTGATATTGCCGCTGGTGAGCGCGTATTGAACATACCGGTAGGTAAAGTTCCCCTCAAGGAAATTGAAAAAATGGTTATGGAAGAAACCTTAAAACAGGCCAAGGGTAATAAAAACGTTGCTGCAAAAATACTGGGCATTTCCACCCGTACATTGTACCGCAGGATGGATGAAAACTGATACGGTACATTAATGCTTATTATATCCCAGCCCTTTCTATCTTCTGCCAAAATGTCTCTATGATATGTTTTTGGAAGTCTGTAATTGTCAATACTGAACAGCATAGCCAGGCTGCTTTCATTTTTTGTCAAAATGTCAAAAATATACCTTTATAGTATCCTTTCAGGAGGATTGTTTCAGTAGGTCATGTGTTGTAAAATATAGTTTTATTAATATGTTACGTATTGATGCACAATAAGTATACATAATGGCATATGAATTGCAATATATGATAGTAACTGGTAGCTGAACACAAGGTGAAGGCCCCCTAACTGCGGTATGAGAATAGCTTACATTATTGCCAGTTGCCTTCCTCGTATTGAGGATAACTAAAAAAAGAATATCATTTGTTTAAATTGGCAGCCGGTCTTGACAACCCCAATTAAACAACCTCAAATATCCCCTCATTGTTACCCTTATTCATTGAGACCGGCTGCCGTACCCCCCTTCTCTTACTATAAGCAGTGAGAAGTAATAACTATATAAAATTTCATGGGTTAGGAACTGTCAACGGGAAAATTATCTTGACACAAAGAAAACTGATATGTTATCAATAAAATCTTTAAAAAATAGATTCAATGTCTAAAAAAATGATCTATTTGAGTATAGATACAATTTTGTGAACCAACAACAATAGCGTGAGGGAGGACAACGTGAATAGTATTGTATGTTTAAAACAGGTGCCTGATACAGAAGCACAACTGCGGGTAAAAACCGACGAGATCGTAACCGAAGGGGTGAAGTTTGTTATCAGCCCGTATGACGAATTTGGTATTGAAGAAGCTTTGCTGCAGAAGGAAAAAGCTGGTGCAGGTGAGGTTAACCTTGTATGCCTTGGACCGCAGCGATGTGTTGAAGCTATACGGACAGGTCTGGCCATGGGGGCCGATAAGGCTACACATCTTGATGATCCTGCTTTTGACGGCAGCGATGCCCTGGCAACCGCGCAGGCGCTTGCCGAACAGATCAAGAAAATGGAGTATGACCTCATTTTTTGCGGCCGTCAGGCAATAGATGATGATCAGGCCCAGGTGGGAGGTGCTCTGGCTGAATACCTGGGGATACCGCATGCTTCTCTGGTGACAAAAGTTGAAGTTGCTGCAGATAAAAAGAGTGTCAAAGTCAATCGCCAGATAGTTGGCGGTGAAGAAATACTTGAAATACCTATGCCCTGCGTGCTCACCTGCCAGAAAGGTCTTAATGAACCCCGCTATGCTTCTCTGCCGGGAATAATGAAGGCTAAAAAGAAACCGTTAACACCGGTAAAAGCAGCAGATATCGGAATCGATGCAGGTACTGTGGGAGCAGCCGGTTCAAAGACAAAAGGCGGTAATTTTACATCTCCTGCTGCGCGAACTGCAGCTAAAATTATCACAGGTGAGAGCCCTGAGGAAAAAGCGGCCAACCTTGCAAAGGCCTTGCGCGAAGAGGCTAAAGCTATATAATTTTAAAACTGAAAATAAATTTAGATTCAGAGGAGATATATACAATGGGAAAAGGAATTTGGGTATTTGCAGAACAAGAAGAAGGTACCCTGAGAAAGGTTACTTTTGAGATATTAAGCAACGCCAGAAAGATTGCTGACAGTAAGGGCGAACAGCTCTGTGCCGTATGTCTGGGGAAAGATGTTGCAGCACTCGGGGACAAGTTCGCCCCTTATGGTGCTGACAAGGCATATCTGGTTCAGCACGAAGCGCTTGGACAGTATACCACCGATGCATACGCAAAGGCATTGGCTGATCTTATCACCAAAGAGCAGCCCTCGATTGTACTTTTCGGTGCAACGGTGATGGGCAAAGATCTGGCACCAAAAGTCGCTGCACGGGTAGGAGCAGGTCTTGCCTCGGACTGTGTTGATATCAGGCTTGATGATAACGGCAGCTTTGTTGTTAAACGGCCGATCTATGCCGGTAAGGCGTATGCAGAAGTCAGTTTTCAGAACACTGAAATCATGATGGCGTCTGTACGGCCAAATGTTCTGATTGCGTCTGCCCCCGATGAGTCGAAAACAGCAGAGGTTGAGAACGTAACACCGGAGATATCCGCAGATGATATCCGCGTCAAGGTCGTAGAGGTTCAAAAGACAGGTGCCGGCAAGGTAGACCTTACCGAGGCAGAAATTATTGTTTCCGGTGGACGCGGTATGAAGGGGCCGGAGAATTATAAAATGCTTGAGGATCTTGCCGAGGTACTGGGTGCAACCGTCGGGGCATCCCGTGCAGCGGTTGACGCCGGATGGAGACCCCTGTCCGACCAGGTTGGACAGACAGGCAAGGTTGTTTCTCCGAACCTGTATGTAGCCTGCGGTATCTCAGGGGCTATTCAGCACTATGCCGGTATGGGCACCTCCAAGGTGATCGTGGCAATTAACAAGGATGAGGAAGCCCCTATTCTTACAAAATGCGATTATGCTATAGTTGATGATCTTTTTAAGATTGTTCCGCCGCTTACCGAAGAGGTTAAGAAGCTGAAAGCCGACTGATTACAGGTTGCATGACTAGAACATTTCGCACAAAAGCGTAGCCTCACAGTTGAGGCAGCCAAGGCCGATGCGGTTGGACTGCCTGCGGCTACGTGCTCGCTGGAATATCCAGAATTAACTATAGCGTCCCTCGCTCGCACTGCCGCAGTTGCTCTTACCACCTCAGCCTTGGCAGTGCTCAAGGGCTATAGAAAAAAGAGAAATGCTCTAAGAACAGTAAAAGGCCTACAGTGTGCTGGAACCAGCCGCTTTAGGCCTTTCTTTATTAGATGCTTTGTGTATCCCCTACCTCTTTTTTTCCCCCTACCTTTTTAACTTCGCAGCAGCAGTGACATGAGATAAAAACAGGCCGTGCCGGCATGCTGTAACGCAGGCGGTATAAACAGGTCATACAAAATCCTGCAGGCCTTTAATGTCGGCAGAGGTGCCGTGACAACAGAAAGGTTTCCATATTTTATGGCCTCAAAAATTGCCTCACTATCCTTTTCAGCATAGATAACCGAATAGGTTGTGTTGAGCTGCCGCAGGGAATGGCTGTCTGAGGTTCCCAGTACCGGCAGGTTACAGTTTTTTGCCCACGCTAAGGCTTCCTGGTTGAAATCCAAGATGTTAGTATAGAAATGACATAGTTCAATTGCATCAAATATATTCTGCCATCTTATCAAGTGTTTACCCAGAGAGTGAATCGACGGGAAAAACGGGTGTGGGGCAACAAGCAGATTATTTTTATCTATTGTTTTCTCCAGATCACCAAAGGCGGTTGGCCGTTTGAAACTGTTTGTGGTCGTGTACATAAGTACATGCTTTTTATGCAGGGTGAGTTCCATCCCGGGAATGAGCAGAATACCCCTTTCCTCAGCATAATCCTTTAAAAAATCAGAATATGTTAGCGTATCATGGTTTGTGATTGACAAGACTTCGTACCCAAGATGCATGGCCGCATCTATGAGCTTGAAGGCATCATATTTTATGTGAGTCTCTTTGGGGCTGTCACAGGTGTGGAGATGCAGGTCGGCTTTTAATCCTTTGCTGTATTTTGCCATCATGGGAATCCAATAGTACGTACAATGTGATTAAACGCACTAGGTTGTATCGGTTTGGGTCCTAAAGTTCTTTAACGGGAAATCCGAAGAAAATGATGCATCGGTGGTACTGTTAACTGTTTTTATAGAACTATTAAAAAAGTTTATAAATAGACGATATAGGGATGTGTAACAAAACTCGTTTTAAATAATTTTATATGTTTAATCGGTACCTTATGATCAGGTACGGATTATGGCATGTTTTATGCCCCG
This sequence comes from Thermodesulfobacteriota bacterium, assembly GCA_028278025.1. Classification (GTDB taxonomy): domain Bacteria; phylum Desulfobacterota; class WTBG01; order CAIYCZ01; family CAIRTM01; genus JANQFE01. Next base: position 16,942 of record JANQFE010000115.1, read on the forward strand.
TTATGGCAGTGCAAACAACACGCAGGGAGTCAGCTGGACATGATACGAAAACAAAAAGGCTTTTCACTGGTTGAATTAATGGTAGTTGTGGCCATCATAGCAGTCATGGCCTTAGCAAGCACACCAAATATTGTAACCGGACTGCCGAAATACCGGATTAAGAATGCTGCCAGGGATCTGGCTTCAAAAATGCGTAAGGCCCGCTCAATTGCTATTAAGAAGCACCGTGATGTACATGTTGTTTTTGATCCGGACAACAACAGATACAGTATTGATGGAGTGTGGTTTCCTGGTCAGACCCGGAGCCTCAGCAGTTACTATGGCAGTGGTGTTGCTTTCGGCTCCGGCGCTGCCACAACCAACGCAACCGTCGGCGGAGGTACTTTTCCGGATGATTATGTAAGTTATATTGGGAACTGTAATGGGTATAAATGTGTTCGCTTTAATTCCCAGGGAATAAGCAGCGGAATGGGTTATGTCTATTTTACAAATTCACGAGGTCAGGCCTATGCAGTTGGTGTCACCAGCCTGGGTGGGGCCATCAGGGTAAAACGCTGGACGGGGGGGGGCTGGTATCCGTAGGCTTGCCTCTTATGCCGGGACGCAGAGATAATTAAGCGTTACCCCCTATAGTGAATGGTTCAATCTATTACAGTGAAAGGTTCATCATGATGAGCTATTGTGCACAAACTAAAGATGCTGGAGGATTTACTTTGCTGGAACTCATGATCGCGATCGGTATATTTGCGATCGCTATGACCGGCATTTATCAAACCTATCACAGCCAGCAGAAGTCCTACCTGAAACAGGAACAGGTTGTTGATTTGCAGCAGAATCTGCGGGCCGGTCTCTACTTTTTCAAAAAAGACATCCGCATGGCCGGTTATGATCCAAAAGCGGAAGCAGGTGCAACGATCACGATTGCCCGCCGGGGTGAACTGGAGTTTGAGATCGATCAAAACATAAGCGGAACCATAGGGGATGACGCAAAAGAAACCGTGCGCTACGCCCTGACAGAAGATGCCGGCGTCCCCCGGGATGATCCTGCTAAAGACGGAATCCCGGACCGCTTCCCCTGCAACCTGGGCAGACAATCCAACCTTGCTGGCAGTATGCACACTATGGCCGAAAATGTTGAAGCCCTGGAATTCTGCTATGTGCTTGCCGATGGAACGGTAACACTGGAACCCGCAGATCCCGCTGATGTGCGCTCACTGTTCGTATCATTGCTTGTAAGATCACAAGCCCCTCTGCAGGGCTTTACGGATAACAATATATACTATCAGGCATCAAACAACCTGAGCCTGACACCTGATTTGGAAGGGACCCGACCGAGCCCCTGGGGGCCGTTTAACGATGCATATCAAAGAAGGCTGCTTGTCACCAGGATCAAGTGCCGCAATATGGGTCTGGATCCTTTTGCCGATTAGGTAAGATACTGTGTAACCAGTACAGGGAGAAAAAGCGATGTCCCACATGAAAAATAATGAATCAGGTTTCACCCTCATTGAAGTTTTAGTGGCAGTTTTAGTCCTTGCAATCGGCCTGGCCAGTGCTGCTGCCATGCAGACAAGAGCGGTTAATGAGAATAACAATGCAGCGCGTTTGGCTGGGCGTGTTGCCGGAGCCGAACTTGTCATGGAGGATCTCATGAACCGTATTATTGTTCCTACTGATGACGATGTTGATGACATCTTTATTGATCCGGACGGAGATTGGCAGGATATGCCCACCGGTACTGATTACCAGACGTTTACAGCAACATATCGGGTGAATGCAGATACACCCCTTAACAACCTGATGACTATCGATGTTGTGGCGACCCCCCGGGGTATGTCGTCACAATATCAGGAAAAAAGAAAAATAACCTTTTCATATATCCGTTCTGCCAGGTTTAACTAATTAGATAATCCAAAAGGGGATGTGTATTATGAAATATACTACAGCCATCATACATAATGAACAAGGTGTGGTTCTGGTTCTTTCAATTTTTATGCTGGCACTGCTCTCCATGATAGGCATGGCATCCATGATGACGAGTACCACCGAGGTAGACATTGCCGCAAATGAAAAGTTTCACCAGATTGCTTTTTATCAGGCAGAATCGGGCCTTACCATCGGTACCGAGATTATCGAGCGTGTGGGTACCGAAGGGGCGATTGAGGACTGGGTGGATGCAAGTGACTATCTTGATGCAAACCAAACCATTAAAATAAATGATCTTTCCGCGCTGCGGGAAGACCGGGATATTCAGATGGAGGCAGGCCAGTGGGGAACGGGCGAATGGAGCAGCGAAAACCAGACTGAGGATAACATTTCTCTGGGCGCAACACTGCTTGCCGGGGCTGATACTGCAGCCGACTTTGAGTTTGAAACCAGTGATTTTTATGCAGAGTGCGATATTGACAAGGCTGATGTCGATTATAACCCCGGGTCCGGTGCAGAATTCGGGTCCGGTGCAGACGGGCAGGGCAGTTTTATGTTCGGTGTGGTGTATAATTTGGACTGCATCGGAAGAGTTCCGGCAAACAAGTCAATACGGGCCGAACATGTATGGGGCTATCTCTATATAGAATAGAACGCTGCCGAAAAATCAATCATGGTTTACTCTATATGCAAGCTATAAAGGAGCAGTTATGAAAAGACGTATAGCCAAAATAATTATATGGGGTGTTATTACTTTTCTAGGAGCACCTTCATCACAGGCGGTAACTCCCGAGCCGGTTATTGAGGACTATACCAACTATCCGATCTTTCAGATCAATGCCCTGACGCCCAATATCATGATTATCCTTGATAACTCGGGCAGCATGAACTATAACGCCTACGGTACCTGGCCTGGAGATTACGACGAAGTAACGGAACCTTTTGCCTGTGCCGCAACCAGCAGTGTGATAAATGTATCGGTTTCGCAAAGCAGGGATGACTCGGAAGAAAGAGTTGATACCAACGGTTGCTGGTACAACAGCAGTGACCTTGACTTTGGAGGGTATTACAGCGGCAGCAATTACTACCAGACTGTCGTTGGAGTCCGGTTTCAGAATGTAGTAGTGCCGCAGGGTGAAACAATCAGCCGGGCCTACATCCAGTTTACCGCTAACCGCAGCTGGGACCACACCGGTGAAGCCACATCACTTCTGATTACCGGACAAGCTGATGATGATCCGGGCAGGTTTAACAGTTCAAACAGTGATATTTCAGGCCGCCCCAGAACAGCCGCCTCAGTTGCCTGGAATAATATTCCTGACTGGGCTGATGAACAGAGTGATAATGACACGCGCAGTCCCGACATTACCGCGATTGTGCAGGAACTGGTGAACCGCCCCGGATGGGATAGCGGGAATGCCATGGTCTTTATCTTTGAGCGTTCAGGCGCTACGGGTAAGCGAGATGTGTATGCAGAGGACGGATCGGGTGCAAAGGCGCCGTTACTGCATATAGAGCTTGAAACAGAGGAGGAGGAAGAGGAGTGTGATACGGTTTATTACGGTTATTTCGATCCGGCAACCAGATATACCTATAACAGTACCGACCAGCTGTTTGAAAGGGACCCCAGCGGGGACTGGGACGGCAACTGGCTTAACTGGTGCACCATGCGCAGGATTGATGTATTGCGTAAGGTGCTGGTGGGCGGCAGGGCTGAAACCCGCGATGGAAGCGGTTCAACTATCCTGCGCTGTGAGGTTCCGGCACAAACGAACCGCCGCTTCTATCGATATCTGGACGGCACCGGTCTAACACCTCAGAGCGGATTCTATTATTACGGGCTCTACAACGGGTATCTGTACGTGGATGATGATACCAGCCCGTGGTCATCTCCGCTGTGGAGCTATCGCCTGAGGGTCAGAAAAAATGAAACAGATGAGCCTGATAGCTTTGTAGACGGAAACATTGCCGGTGTTCTGCAGCGCATCGGTGACCAGGCCCGCTGGGGCAACCAGTGGTTTTACTCAAGCTCAGCCGGAGGTGTTGAAAATGCGATCGGCAGCAACCTCGCAACTATCGTAGGTGATCTTGAAGACAAAGGCTGCAACACGTGGACGCCCCTGTCAGAGAACTATTATGTTGCTATGCAGTATTTCGCTCAGGAGCACGGTTCCTATTATAATTCCAACAACTGGTACCCCAGCGGTAATTTTCAGGCCAGCAGGGGTGCAAGCTATGATCCGTATTATGAGGATGGAGAGGCTCTTTCCTGCGCTAAAAGCTTTTGCATATTCTTAACCGACGGTGCGCCGACGCAGGATTTAGATATACCCGGCAGCCTGAAAAACTATGATGAGGATACAAATGAAACTGATCGCGCTTATGATTCTTCGGGGTCTGACTATCTTGATGATGTCGCCCTGTACGCGCGCACCACTGACCTGCGCGATGATCTTGAGGGAGATCAAAACCTGCTGCTGTATACGGTCTATGCTTTCGGCAACGAAGACAATGCCCGTGAACTGCTGCAGGATGCGGCTAAGAACGGGGGATTTTATGACAAGGACGGCGATAATAAGCCTGATACTGTCGGTGACGCCCGGGGTGGTGTCTGGGATGATTTGGGGGATAATTCCGAGTGGGATACGGATGAAGACGGTGTCCCGGATACCTACTTTGAAGCCAGTGACGGATATCAACTGGAGGCGGAACTGCTTGCCGCCATAAGTGATATCTTGAAACGTTCGGCATCGGGAACCGCAGTGTCCGTTCTTGCTACCAAGGGGGAGGGGGAGGGGACCATTGTGCAGGCATTTTTTAAACCCTCCCTGTCAACCGGATTTGAAGAGATAAAGTGGATCGGCTACCTGCAGTCGCTCTGGGTGGATCAGTACGGACATACCCGTGAGGACACCAACGGTAATTACGGTCTTGACATTGGTGAGGATAATATAGTGCAGTTTTATCTGGATGAAGCCACCGGTGAGACCAAGGTTAAGGTGTTTCATGTAAGCACTGACAGAGAGTATCCTGATAATAATACCTGGAGCCCTGATGAAATCATCTCGCTTGAGGATTTGCAGGCCATATGGGAAGCCGGGGATACTCTTGCGGGCATGGATGACAGTAATCGAAACATATTCACCTATACCGGCACTACCGCCCTTCCCGGAAGCATAGAGCCCAACAAGTTTATTGAGTTTAAAACATCAAACGTATCCGACATCAGACCTTTTTTCGGCGTGCTGGACGATACAACCTGGAGCTACCTTGGGCAGACCTATGAAGATCGTGCCAGCAATCTTATACATTTTATTCGCGGGGTGCCTGATGATTCCGCCGATTATGAAGGGAACCCTGCCCTGAGACGCAGAACCATGGAGGACGGCCGCCTGTGGAAGCTGGGGGATATAGTCTATTCGACCCCGATGTCAATTGCCGGAGCCGTAGAAAGTTATCATGTTCTCTATGATGACAACAGCTACCGGGATTATGTGCTCAAGTACAGGAACCGCGAAACCGTTATCTATGTCGGGGCCAATGACGGCATGCTGCATGCTTTTACCTCGGGGGTCTATAAGCGTGAAGATCAGAAATTTTACAGCATCCATGATGCTGATGCTGAATACAGCCTGGCAGAGATACCCGACACCCTGGGCATAGGCGATGTTCCTCTGGGAACCGAGCTGTGGGCCTATGTTCCTCAGAACCTACTGGCCCAGCTGAAGTGGCTGCCCTATGAAGATTATACCCACGTGTATTATGTGGATTTGAAACCCAAGGTTGTTGATGCCAAGATTTTTGTCGACGACAATGCAACCCATCCGGGGGGCTGGGGTACCGTGCTGATCGGCGGCCTTAATATGGGCGGCAAAGAGATTGATACAGATAACGGAACCTTTTATCCGTGCTTTTTTGCCCTGGATATAACCAATCCGCGCAACCCGCAATTTTTATGGGAGAGAACATTCCCGGAACTGGGTTTTAGCTCTAACCAGCCAACAGTGCTGAGCGTGGGCAACCAGTGGACCGGCAGCACCTGGAGCGACGGTGAGTGGTATCTGGCCATTGGTTCCGGCCCTACCGAGTTTGACGGCAGCAGCGATCAAAACGCTCACATTTACGTAGTTGACCTGGCAACCGGCGGCCAAATTTTTTACAGAGATTTTGACACAGCCGAAAGCAATGCTTTTATGAATACTCCTGTGGCCCTTGATAAAGGTATGAACTACAATGTTGATGCCGTCTATGCGGCTGCAAGCTTGAGTGGTGGTGATGGACGCATATATAAGATTGCCATACCGCAAGCGGGCTCTCCCGCCCCGACAGAGTATGACCCTTTAAGCACACATTATGAAACAAATCCTGCAAACTGGAGCCTGAAGAAGCTGTTTTATTCTCCAACACCGATTACGGCCCCCCTCAGCCTGAGTATTGATAAAAGGGACAACTGCTGGATATTCGGCGGTACGGGCCGCTACCTGGCTGAGAGTGATAAAACATCCACAGATCAAAATATTCTTTTTGGCATTAAAGACCCGTTCTTTAATGCTTTCAGAGATGATCAGACCTGCTATCGTAAATATGATCAAGAATGTGAAATAAATTCAGATGGCAACATTGATACACATCTTTTTGATGCGGGAGTATTTTCCGGCAAAATCAAGGCCGGCGGAGAGGTTGAAGGAGTATCAGGCATAACCAATTTTGGCGAGCTTCTGGAAGAAGCCCGCCAGACCACCTTTGATGGATGGTACCGTGAGATGTGCGGGCATGCCACCGATGCGGACGGCATCTGCCAGGGGTCCGGTCCGTCTGAGCGGCTGCTTAACAAACCGGCAATCCTGGGCGGCATTGTATTGTATCCAACCTTTTCGCCCAACAGTGACGTGTGCGGATTTGGGGGTAACGGCAGGCTCTTTGCTCTGTTTTACGAAACCGGGACGGCCTTTAAAAACCGTGTCATGGGTGAGGAGGACCAGGACACCATTCTGGATGTTATTGGTTTGGGTGAAGGTCTGTCATCAAGCTTCGGTGTGCATATCGGTAAAGAGAAGGGCGGAACACTCTATGGACAGATGAGTACCGGCGTGATTGAGCAGATAGATATTACCCCGGCATTTACCCTCAAAGGTACACCAATTTACTGGAGAGAGGAGCAATAACATATGGAAAAAAACAGAATGAGTACAGCAGGAATACGGGTATTATTTTGCATAGTGGCTATTTTTTTCGGGGTGCAGGCCCTGCAGGCAGAGCCACAAGGCAAAAACACGGCCCACGTTGTCGGCAAAGCCCCAAACTGCATTATTATAACCGACTACCGGTTTGACCTTGCCTCAAATCATGTACTGGTAACACCATCATCCAGTATTATTGATGTTGACGGCCAAACGATTTCTCTCAGTCAGCTCAAGGTTCCCTGTGAGGCCCGGATACATCTTCATAAAAAGAAAAAAGAGATTGATGCAGAGTTGATACGCCTGCAGGTGAAGCAGTATGATTCCGATGCTTCCAGCCGCTTTACCCAAAAAGAACCGTTTGTTCGCTATCCAGAATAATACTTTATATACAAAAAGCAGTCATGGAATACACAGTTGCAAAACGAGGCCCCGTTATGCGGGGCTTTTTTTGCAGCAATTTTACCTTTCAGCAGTTTTAAAAACATTTTTTCTATGTTATAGATACGAAGGGTAACAAGGGAGTGTAAAAAAACCATGGAAAAGCGACTGGACCTACCGGAAGTCTGTAATATACTACTCAAAGATGAAATCATAACAGCAGAACAAAAAAGCCTGATTCTCGCACAGGAAGATGAGCAGCGCATAAAGCTCAAGAAGCTCTATGAACTCAAAGGTGAGTCTCATGACACACTGGCCTCCCGGGAAATTACGCCTTCAGACATTATAACCTCCCTGAATATTCCCGACACTCAACAGGGTAAAGGGTTTCTCACTGAAGAGACCGTCATGCGGGCGGTTGCAGATGAGCTCGGTATTGCTTTTAAAAAAATAGATCCCCTGGAGCTTGATCTGGATGTTGTCACCAAAACAGTTTCCAAAGCATTTGCCATCAAAAGCCTTGCAGTTCCCATCGCAATAGAAAACGGGGAGCTGAAGGTTGCCATGGTTGACCCGCTTAACCGTGAGGTGCTGGAAGATATTCAGAAAGTACAAAAGCTGCGGGTGGTCCCGGTTGTCAGCACAAAATCTGATATTGTAAAGCTTATCAGAGAGTTTTACGGGTTCAAGCAGTCGGTTGCTAAAGCGGAAAAAGAGCTGGTTGCCCCCTTTGTAAACCTCGGCGACCTGGAGCAGTACTCACGCCTGGGAACGGTCAGCGAGATTGAATCTACCGATAAATATATCCAGAATGCAGTTGATTATCTGTTTCGCTATGGCCTTGAACAGCGGGCCAGTGATATTCACATAGAGCCTAAAAGAGACAAAAGCATGGTCAGACTCAGGATCGATGGCGTGCTGCACACCACCTATTCAATGCCGATAGTTGTGCACAGTGCGGTTATATCAAGGATTAAAACACTGTCACGCCTCAATATTGCTGAGAAAAGACGTCCGCAGGACGGCAGACTTAAGCTTAAGGAAAAGGACAGGGATGTTGAGATTCGTGTTTCCATAATTCCGGTCGCCTTCGGCGAAAAGGCTGTGCTCAGAGTGCTCAACCCTGAGATCCTTTTCCAGGATCTGGAACAACTGGGGTTTTTGGGCAGTGATCTTATTCATTATCGCAGCTTTCTTAATCAATCCCACGGGATTATTCTGGTAACCGGCCCCACCGGCAGCGGTAAAACAACAACGCTGTATTCATCCCTTAAAGCCCTGGCCTCATCCGAGAAGAATATCACGACGGTTGAAGATCCCATTGAGATGGTTTGTGAAGACTATAATCAGATTGCGGTGCAACCTGCTGTGGACATCACCTTTGCCTCAATACTGAGAAACATCCTGCGCCAGGATCCTGATATCATTATGATTGGTGAGATACGTGACCATGAAACCGCCCGCAATGCTATTCAGGCAGCCCTTACCGGTCATCTGGTCTTGAGCACACTGCATACCAATGATGCAGCCTCAGCCGTTACCAGGCTGATCGACCTTGAGATTGAGCCTTTCCTGATCAGTTCCACTCTGCTCGGGATAGTTGCCCAGCGCCTTGTCAGAACAATTTGTCCGCATTGTCAGGAGACGGTTGTTCTTGCCCGCGAAGATTTTACAAAGCTGGGCTTTATTATGTCGAGCGACTACCTGTCCGATACGGTAGAGGTGAAACGAGGACAAGGGTGCCGTCACTGTCGATCCACCGGTTTTTTGGGCCGGCAGGGGGTTTTTGAGGTTTTGCGTGTTACCGAAGACATAAAGGAGCAGATTAACTGCAGAGAATCCACTGATGCTATTAGAAAAATAGCGCAAAAACAGGGCATGAAACTGCTCAAGGAAAATGCGCTTGCAGCAATTTTAAAAGGCAGGACAACCTTTAATGAGGTGCTACGGTGCATCAGCCAAGAGAACTGAACACCAAGATATATTCCCTGGGTGCGTTGCAGCAGGAAGTGAACATGTTGAAAGAGCAGGGTAAAAAGATCGTGTTTACTAATGGATGTTTTGATATACTGCATAGGGGACATGTGCAGCTGCTGCAGGAGGCCCGCAGCCTGGGGGATGTGCTGGTTGTTGCGGTAAACAGTGACAGCTCTGTACGGGCGTTAAAGGGGGCTGCGCGGCCGGTAACCCCCCAGCAGCAGAGGGCCGAAATCATGGCATCACTTGAGCATGTTGATTATGTGGTTATTTTTAACGAGCTTGATCCATTGCAGGTTATCACGGCCTTACAACCCCAAGTGCTGGTAAAAGGAGGGGACTGGGCTGTTGATTCTGTTGTAGGCAGGGACGTTGTTGAAAATGCGGGTGGCACAGTCCATACGCTTCCACTGCGGCAGGGAGCTTCAACAAGTGCTATTATCAAAAAAATTATTACTCAGTATGGTCACTAACAGGGGGGAATGTGTCAAAAATAAAATCAAAAGGTGTGGAAAAAAGAAAATTTTTTCGACTTGAGCTTCCTCTGCAGGTAACGGTCAGGATATTAACCGAAGAGGGGGTTCCGGGAGGCATACGGCCTCTGAAACTGAAGAGCAATAATATTTCTGAACAGGGGATCTGTCTTGAAACCAGACAGATTGTCGTTGACAGTGTGAATATCCTTTCCGGGTCTCCCGGGGCACGGGAAAACCTGTTGAATATGGAGATTGAGCTGGTTCCAGGAGAAGAGCCTGTTGTAGTAATAGGTGAAGTGTGCTGGTATGACGTGCTGCGTGAAACTGAGGAATTTATGTATCAAGTTGGGGTTGTTTTTTTGGAGTTTGAGGGCCATGCAAAAGAGCGCATTAAGCTTTTTTTGAAATCACATAAAGGCCAGGAAAGTTTAATCAGCAAAATCTCGGCGCTTTTTAAACACGATTAGAGCCTTTCGCAAAAAAGCGCAGCCTCACAGTCGAGGCTGCGAAGGTCGATGCGTTTAAACCCCTTCACTTAATAATTTCAAAATGTGAAATTAATCTTACAGTTGAGTCGCACAGACTGATGCGTTTAAACTGCCTGCAGCTACGTGCTCGCTGGAATATCCGGAAGTTACTATATCGTCCATCGCTGGCAGCGCCGCAGCTGCGCTAACCACCTCAGCCTTGGCAGTGCACACGGGCTATAGAAAAAAGAGAAATGCTCTAGCATGTAACGCCGGCCTTTTGTGTTGCCTGTCCGTGAAAGGTTTATCCTTCGGTAATTCCTTAAAATTTTTTTATCAGCAGGTCTTCAGCAAACAGACGCATTTCATTGTCACAGGTCATGTTGATCTATGAGTGGTCCTTTACTCGTAAATCACCACCGATAATGGCTCGGATTAAATTTATTTTGTCGAAAAGTTTAATTTTTCTTGACAACACTATATATTGTATTCTATATAACAAATTCATACAATATAGGTGATTAAACGGTAATACAGGGGGTGAATATGGGATCAATAGTTGAACTCAAAGAGCACAAGAACAATACAGAAAAACACAGCGAAACAACGGATTTAGCCCTTTTTGTCAGAACTTCAAGTGAAGACTTGGCTGGCTGGGATCGCCAAAGGATAATAGATGCCCTCATACGGGAGGCCCATGTAGATTCTGAGACAGCAGATGCGATCAGCCAAGAAGTCCAGGACATCATCACCAATTCGAAAATCAAGTATATTACCGCACCGCTTATCAGGGAACTGGTTGACACAAAGCTCATTGAACGGGGACTTGAAGATGCCCGCAAAAAGCATACCCGTCTGGGTGTTCCGCTCTATGATGTGGACCAGCTTATCCTGCACCCCAACAAAGAAAATGCGAATGTTCCGCATGGTCCTGAAGCAACCAATCTTACGCTGGCAGAAGGCATAAAAAAAGAGTATGCTCTGCTGAAAGTCTTTTCACCTGAGGTCGGCGATGCCCACATGCGTGGAGATATTCACCTGCATGATCTCGGGTTTGTTGACAGGCCCTATTGTTCGGGCCAATCACTGGAATATATAAAAAAATTCGGCTTAAACCTGCCCAACTCCCTGTCTAATGCCAAGCCGGCCAAACAGCCTGAAGTACTGCTGGCCCATATGGTCAAATTTGCAGCTGCATTGCAAAGCCATTTTGCCGGTGCGATCGGCTGGGATGCGGTTAATCTGTTTTTTGCACCGTATCTGGTAAAAAAAAGCGACAAGGAAGTATCCCAGCTGGCCCAGATGATGGTCTATGAGTTTTCTCAACAGGCGGTAGCCCGTGGTGGACAGGCCATTTTTACCGACATTAACCTGTACTGGGAAGTTCCAAAGCATTTTGAAGATGTACCTGCTATCGGTCCCGGGGGCAAGTTTACCGGTAAAACATATGGGGACTATGAAAAAGATGCCCAGCGCTTTGTCCGGGCCCTGTTCGAGGTGTATAAAGAGGGCGACGGCACCGGCCGACCGTTCTTTTTCCCAAAACCGCTTGTACATATCACAGAAAAATTTTTCAGAACCGACGGACATGAAGAATTTCTTATGCAAATATGTGATGTGGCCAGTGAGAAGGGAACTACCTACTTTGTTTTTGACCGCGGAGAAACGGCAAAAATTTCGGAGTGCTGCCGCTTGAGCTTCAAATTAAACGAAAGTGATCTCAATGATGCCAAAGAGCCGTGGCGGATGCGTTTTTGTGCTCTGCAAAATGTTACTATAAACCTGCCCCGCTTAGGACTGAAGAGCAAAGGAGATGATGCCGCCCTTTTTGCCCACTTAACATCTATGATAGAGTTGGCCGTCAAAGCCCATCTTGAAAAGAAGACCTTTATTGAAAGCCTGCTTAACCTAGGTGAAACAGGGCCGCTGGCTCTGTTGACAATGAACAAAGATGGTAATCCTTATCTCAGGATGTTTAGAGCTTCCTATCTCATAGGAATGGTAGGTCTCAATGAGCTGGTACAGATTCATACCGGTGAAGAGCTCAACGAATCAAAAAAGGCGCTTAAATTCGGACTTAAAGTGATTTCGCATATGAATCTTCTGTGCGATAAATACAGCAAGGAACATGGGATGCATTTTGTGCTGGAGCAGACTCCGGCTGAGAGTACGGCCTACCGTTTTGCCAAGCTTGATCTGCGGGATTTCCCAGAGGAGGCAAAAAGCTATGTTAAGGGTAGCATTCCTTTTGGTGAAATTTATTATACTAATTCCACTTGCCTGCCTGTTTCCTCACACGAAAACCCCATAGACCGGGTCACAACGGAAGGGCTTTTTCATCCCATTATCGAAGCAGGAGCAATTACCCATATTTGGCTGGGCGAGTCAAAGCCGTCCAAAGAATCACTGGCCAATTTTGTGGTTAAGGTGTTCAGGGAAACCCAGAATGATCAAATTGCATTTTCGCCTGAATTTACCAATTGTCTGCAGTGCCAACGTACGGTAAGAGGACTGCGGGATTCATGCCCGCTGTGCGGTTCAGAACAAGTTGATGGAATCACCCGCATAACCGGCTATTTTACTAAAATATCAAGCTGGAACAAGGGTAAAATTGGCGAGCTAAAAGCCCGTAACAAAAACAAAGGCAGTTTTGTTAAAAAATAGGAGTCTCTATGGGGGTTATTAAACTTTTCGTGCAGAGCACATGCGTCAAGTGTCCACAGGCCAAGCAGATGGGCACTGTTTTACAACAGGAAGGATATCGGGTTGAAGAATATGATGTTGAGACTGCCGATGGTCTGGCAGAAGCTTCGTTTTATAGTGTGCAGGCAACCCCCACGTTTATCCTGGAAGACCAGGATGAAAATACCGTTGCAGATTTCAGGGGAAAAATTCCTTCACTTGATACGGTTAAGCAGCTTTTAAGCTGTACTTAAATCTTAATGTAACAAAGTATACAGCGCCGATGGCACTACAACACAACCTCCCCATTAAAGGGTTTATTGAAACCTCCTTTGTTGACTGGCACGGTAAACTATGTGCCGTTATTGTGCTGCCTCACTGTAATTTCAGATGCCGCTATTGCCATAATACTGATCTGGTCCTGCGGCCTGAAATGCTTCAGGATATAGACTTCGGCAGTATCCTGAAAAGGCTTGCGCAGCTGAAAGGCTGGGTCGATGGTGTGTGTATATCCGGAGGTGAGCCCACGCTGCATACTTTTTTACCTGACATACTGGCTGTTTTGAAGCAACAGGGCTTTCTGACAAAACTGGATACCAACGGAAGCAGCCCCACACTGCTTCAGGCCCTGATAGATGAAGGGCTTGTTGATTATGTTGCAATGGATATTAAGTCCTCTCTTGATGAAGACAGCTATTGCAACATTACCCAAACCCCGCATATGCTGAAAACAATCAAAAAAAGTATCAATATCTTAAAGACAGGCACGGCTCAGCATGAATTTAGATTTACGGTTGTGCCGTCTTTGCATTATCCCGAAGATGTATACAGGGTAGCAAAGCAGCTCAATGGTGCTGCCCGTCTGCGCATTCAAAATTTTAATCCTCAGGAAACGCTTGACCCTGATTTAAAATCTCTGACACCCTTATCTGATAAGGACATTGCCCATATCCAAAAACGGGTCGACCAGCTTATTTCCATCCACTAATTTATTCTATTATATTCTAGCCCGCATTATTCATGACTCTTAGCAGACAGCCTGCGGCATCAGGTTGCCTGCCCAGGCTATGTGCTCGCAAAAACGGTTGTTTTCTTGATTACCAGACATCGCTCGCACCGTCTTTGCAGCCCTACCTGATGCCGCAGGCGTGCTGGCAGGTTTCATTGTAGTAAACACGAGGGCATAGTGCGTTGACTACCTGCTGATGAATAATGCGGGCTAGCCCTGTGCAAAGGCCCGTTTTTTTTTAAACGAGCCTTTGCTTTATTTACTTTCCAAAGAGAATATGCTAGATTTTATTTTTTGATTGCGGGCATATAATAAAGCCTGCTCCTTATAGACAGAAAGGGCCTGATCCAGTATCTATGGTGCAGGCAGACATATTGTAAAGCTCAATTATAAACAACACATTGCGTCAAGTGCAGGAAGAACTGTTTATGCGGGCCGCCCTGGATGAGGCCTGCACGGCCCTTACACAGCACGAAGTCCCCATTGGGGCTGTTCTGGTCACAAAGGGTGAGATTATTGCAAGGGGGCACAATCAATCAATTACAACCAGGGACCCTACTGCCCATGCAGAAATGGTCGTTATCCGACAGGCGGGCAGCAGGCTGGGTAACTATCGCCTGACAGACGCAGAACTCTATGTGACGGTTGAGCCATGCATTATGTGCATGGGCGCTATTGTGCATGCCCGGCTAAAAAAACTTTTTTTCGGCTGTTGCGACCCCCGCACAGGTGCAGCCGGATCTGTTTTTGATTTTTCCCGTGACCCCCGTTTGAACCACAGCGTTACGGTGAATAAAGGAATGCTTGCACAGGAGTGTCAGAGCCTGATACAGAATTTTTTTAAAGATAAACGTTAGCTATGTGTATGGAGAGATGACCGAGCTGGCCGAAGGTGCACGATTGGAAATCGTGTGTTCCGTCACAAACGGGACCGAGGGTTCGAATCCCTCTCTCTCCGTTGTATTTTGTCACAGGCTTCAGAAAGTTATGAGATGGCAGACTTTATCAAGTATTAGCCGGATCCCAGACAACGAATAAGTTGCGAACCCCGCCAGGTCCGGAAGGAAGCAACGGTAGCGATGAGTTCGTGTGTTTGGTGTATCCGGCTATTTATTGTCTTCATGAAAAACTCTAAATAATTTTTTCACATATATATAATGGCATACCAGGTAATAGCCCGCAAATGCCGGCCTCAGACATTTGAAGAGGTCATAGGCCAAAAACATGTTACCCAGACACTTACTAATGCTCTTAAAAACGAGCGAATTGCGCATGCCTTCCTTTTTACAGGTGAACGGGGTGTAGGGAAAACGTCTGTGGCCCGGATACTGGCAAAAGCTTTAAATTGTCATACGGGCCTGACAGCCAGTCCCTGTGGTGCCTGCATATCCTGCACTGAGATAACCGACGGTCACGCAATTGATGTCCATGAAATAGACGGTGCCTCAAATACCGGTGTTGACGATATCAGAGCTCTGCGAGAAAGTGTAAAATATCAACCAGCCCGTGACCGGTATAAAATTTATATTATTGATGAAGTCCACATGCTTTCCACCTCTGCCTTTAATGCACTACTGAAAACTCTTGAAGAGCCCCCCGGCCATATCGTTTTTATCTTCGCGACCACAGAACCACATAAAATTCCTGATACCATTATATCCAGATGCCTCCGGTTCGACTTTAAAAGAATTTCTGCCCGTGAGATTGCCAAACACCTTGAAACTATTGTCGGGTCTGAAAGTGTCCAGATCAGCTCACAGGGCCTTTTACTTATCGCCCGGGAGTCCGAAGGCAGTATGCGCGATGCACAAACAATTCTGGAGCGTGCTATCTCCTATTGCGGCGGCAAGATTACAGATTCCGGCTTAGAGGAGTTGCTGGGACATATAGACCGCAGACATGTCTATAACATAATTGAGGCAGTTTTTTCTGAAGATGCCCAGGCCTGCATGGAAGCTTTCACTGAACTGTATAATCTGGGGCTGGATTTGAGACAGTTTTACTATAGTTTTTTAGAGCAGCTGCGCAACATAATGGTGGTCAAAACCGTCAAGAACGCTGCGCAGCTGATAGAACTGGCAGACGAGGATATTAAGAAACTTACAGAATGTGCTGAGCGCATCTCGCGTGAACAGCTTCAGCAGTGTTTCAGACTGTGGTTCTGTGCAGAAGGTGAACTGCTCAAATCTGCTTTTCCAAAGATTGCCCTTGAGATGTGCTTGCTTGAAATGGTATATATTAAACGGTCGATCTGTATTGATGAAATTGTTTCGAGGATAGAAACGCTGCAAACCAGCCTCGCTAGCTCTGTCAGCACATCTCAGATCAAGCATGCTTCAGCAGGCAGGCCCCAGCCGTCGCGGTTAGAAGAACATAATGCCGCAGGTTTTTCGCAGGCACCAGCAGCAGAAACACCTGTACAGGAGCAACCTGCAGCAAGCAGCGACGCTGCGGCCTTTATGGCTTTTGTACGCAAGAATCATTTGCCGACGGCTTCAATTCTAGAACATGGATCTATCGAGCTGGGCGAGAACAACGAGGTAAGGATCCTGTTTCCGATGGGTTCTTTCTTCCTTGACAAGATAAAGGAGCCTGACACAGAAAACAGGATTAGACAGCTGGGTGTTGAGTTTTTCAACAAGGATGTTAATCTGGTAATTGAGGCTTCATCAAAAAAAGAATCTTCTGAAAGCGGGGAGAAAAAACTGAACAGAAAACGTGAACAGGATACGCTGCATAATCCGATTATTCAGAAAATAATAAAAACATTTAATGGTAAAATAGTTAAAATAAATACAGATATCTAAAACCCCGAGTACAGCGGGCAGGCGCTGAACAAATTATCAGGCGGGTGCCCGCAAGCAGACGGGCTCGTGCCGGCTATAACGGCTTTGGGGTTTTTTATAAGCATTACATCACCTGCTTGTTAACACGGATATGTCTAAAGCTGCCGTGGGAGGATTCAATGAACTTAACCAATATGATGAAACAGGCCCAGAAACTACAGGAACAAATAACCAGGATACAGGAAGAACTGGCAGATAAAACAGTTGAGGCAACCGCCGCCGGCGGTATGGTAACGGTCGTTGCAAACGGTAAACAGGAAATTCTATCCATAAGCGTTTCCCCAGAGGTTGCCAAAACAGAGGATCTATCAATGCTTGAGGATTTAATAACTGCGGCGGTAAATGAAGCACTGCGTTCTTCTAAAGCGCTTCTACAGGAAGAACTTTCCAAGATTACCGGTGGCGTGCGTATACCGGGCATTACCATGTGAGGCCGACCGTGCACTCAAAAGACTCGATTAAGAAACTGGTAGGAAGTCTTTGCGAACTTCCGGGGATTGGTGAAAAGACAGCAACCCGTCTGGCCCTGTATATTATCAACTGCCCCCAAGAAAACGCCAGGCAGTTAGCTCAGAGTATCATAGAGGCCCGGGAAAAAGTCCGGCTGTGCAGGCAATGCTTTAATTATACAGAAACTGATTTGTGCGTGATATGTAAAGACCCCCACAGGGACGCACGTATTCTGTGTGTTGTCGAAACACCTGCCGACCTCATGTCGATAGAGAAATCAAACAGCTTTAAGGGGACATACCATGTGCTGCATGGTGCTATTGCACCCCTTGACGGTATCGGCCCGGACCAGTTGCGTATTAAAGAACTCATCCAGCGTATCAATCAGGGCAGCGTGAAGGAAGTGATTCTGGCTACCAATCCAACAATGAATGGAAATGCAACCGCTATCTACATTTCCGATCAGGTCACATCTGCTGAGATTCGTATTACCCGCATAGCCCAGGGAATTCCTGCGGGCGGTGATATAGGCTATGTTGATCAGATGACCTTAAAAAATGCCCTTGAAGGGCGTCGGACAATGAGCTAGGACAGCGTCACATTTAAATTTGGAGGTAAAGATTGGGCGAGATCTTTAGTTTTGATTGCAGCGGGCTATGTGCTCGCTGGAACGACTGTCTCTTTATAGTATAGGCAATTGCTCACACCGCCCTTGCTGCTCAAAACCAAAGACCTTCACCGATGAACTGACAAATTAAAGTGTGACGCTGTCCTAGTGCCACGTCTAATTTATATTTAGCAGTTAAGCAATTGTGTCGAAGATACCATAAAGATAACTTTATGGAGGAACGGCATGAACAAAAAATATATTGTCAAGCTTTCAAAAACTGAACGCGCACAGCTTAAGCAGCTTATTGCCAAAGGAAAGGCCGCGGCGTACAAAATA
>JANQFE010000126.1 GCA_028278025.1 Thermodesulfobacteriota bacterium
CTCAATTTTGATGCAGTCCCAATTGCCAGGCGCATATCAACGATGGCGTAACGGCACGCTAACAGAAAATTTTGCCGGAATTGGGACACGCTCTAATTATACATTTAATTCTGTAGAGGAAGAACAGGAGGCTGGTATGAAGGTTCTAGGATTTGTAGGAAGCCCACGGAAAAAAGGCAATTCCGATGTGATGGTTGATACATTTCTTCAGGGTGCTGGTTCAGCAGGCGCAGAAACAAAAAAGATATTTCTTGCTGATCAAACGATTAATCAGTGCAGGGGGTGCTTTCGCAATTGCATCACCAAACCGGGCTTCAGGTGCACGGTACACCGGGATGACATGGATATGCTGCTGGAGGAAATGACTACAGCAGATATGAATCTTTTTGTCTCACCGCTTTACTGTGCGGTCTATACAGCTATAATGGCACGCTTTTTTGAACGTTGTCTGCCACTGTGGGAAGTGGAGATTGTCGGTGAATTGGGCACCATGGATGCCATTAAATTTATTAATAATCCCGCAAAAGGAAAAAAGGCTGTTGTCGGATTAGTTCAGGATTTAAAAGACCCCGCAATAGGTGAATTCGCCTTCGAGGCTTTTGAGCATAATGTCGGTAAAACATTTATGATGGAAATCGTTGAGAAAATCCAGGTTACAGACGTACGGGACGTTGGTGATATAAAGAAAAAACAGAATGAACTGGACAGGATTTTCAGTATCGGCAAAAAACTTGCCGCAGGGTAGTCAGGCCGAAAATATTTGTATCGTGAACAAAAAGGATCGAAGTTAAGCCGCAATAAAAACCCCACACTTTCGTGCGGGGTTTTTATACAACAGGGATTTAAAATTTAATAAGTTTGAGGTGTGCAAACTACTGTGGTGTTAATTTTATACAATTAGAACCCGTAAATACATATGTATCTGCAGTTGTATTGTTGTGGATATCTACTCTCCAGCCATTATTTTCCGGGAAACTGCCTATTATGGTTCCATCCGGCCAGGAAAGATATCCACCCCCGGTTACTGTATATCCGGCAGGGCAAACAGTTACAATTTCTTCAAAAGTAGACGTGGCCATGACACGAAAATTGGATACCACTACCCGCTCTATACCAGTGGATCCGATATCATCTACCTCACACACGACACTGCCGTCAGGATTGATCTCTCTTATGGATTGTCCTTCCGGGCAGGTACCGTCTACTATTTGTTGTTTTTTATCCAGTATGGTGTATATCACGTCTATTTCAGCTGCGAGGGCACTTATCAAGGCATTATTGTTATCAATCTGATCCTGCAACTGTAAACCGAGTTCACCTGTGGTTTGAGACAGTGCTGCAATGAGTCCATTATTAGTGTCGATTTGAGATTGCAGATCTGATTCCAGGTCTAAAAGAGACTGCTGGAGGGCGGTTCGCTGTACAACGTTATCATCGATTTGCACCTGTAAATCGCTGATTGAGGCGGTGTTTGCATCAACCTGAGGAGACAAGGTGGAAATTTCAGCAGTGTTTGTATCGACCTGCGCTTGCAGATTATTGATTTCAGTGGTGTTTACATCAATGGTAATATTAGCGGCAGCAATAGCGACTGAGTTGGCATCTATGTTAGCATTTAAGTTAGCGATGAGTGCAACATTTGCGTCGATTTGGGCCTGCAGGTTAGCAATATCGCCTTCATTGGCATCTATTTGCGCTTGCAGACTTGTATTTTCTGCCTCTAACGCTGCTATTTGAGTTTGAATAGATGCGATGTCAGTGGAATTGGCATCAATAAGATCCTGCTGGGCAATGTTTTCTGCCACTAGTGTTCCAATCTCCAGTTCCATTGATTCGTTTGCTGACTGCAGGGCAGTTATTTGTGTTTCTATCGATGCGATATCCGTCATCAGGGTATTGATCTGTGTTTGCAAGGATGCCTCTGCAGTTTGCAGGGCAGTTATTTGTGCTTGAAGGTTTTCTGATTCAGCAATATTAGCGTCCAATTGAGCCTGAAGGTTTGCATTTTCTGCCTCTAACGCTGCTATTTGTGCTTGGACAGAGTCAATATCGGTGGCATTGGCATCTATCTGATTTTGCAGGCTTGCATTTTGTGCTTCAAGCGATGCTATAGTATCTGCATTAGCAACTATTTTTTCTTCAATGCTAACAACATCAGCCACTATGGCATCCAACTGATCTTTAATTGTACTGATTTCACCCTCGATCTCAATGATTTGACCCTGCAGTTCAATAAACGGTTTACGCCTAGGGTTTTTCCCCCTACCTTTCTTTTTGCATTTTTTCCTGGCATCAGCCTCTTCAATTACAAATACCGCCATCATGAGGATCGCCATGAGAATACACAAGGTTTTCTTTTTTTTCATACTTTTCTCCTTCTGCTTGGTTAATGTTATCTTAATAGCTAAATTCAGTTGTATTTAATAAAAAATGTATCAGAGAATCCCGTGGATCTGATGCACCGGCATTCTGCATAATGAATTTTATGGTTTATTATCTGTATGGAATTACACCCTATTTGCTATATTGTATAATACAATATAATAAAAAATTTCTTTTGTCAATCAAGTTATATATATTTTGTGATAATAAACTTTGATACTTGATAATAAAGGACAAAATAAATGTCGGGGACGATAATCAAACTCGTACAGTGCTTAGCACCGAGAAATTTTAAGTTATCTGATCAATTACAGTTCTGGTTGAAAAAATAAATTGTGCTTTTATAACGCATTGATACTTTTTATATAAAATTAATATTTCGTGATAAAAATACGATATACAATACGATACCTGGTTGCAGGGATGTCTGTTCCACGTAACCTATTATAAAAACTAAAAAAAGTGGAGATGCCCGCATGGTGGTACTGTGCAGATACACAGTGGTATTGCTTTTATTGAGTCTCATATATGTTTTACCGACAGGAGCCCAGGATATTCCACACTGGGCCCGGCAGTGGTATGACTGGGCTCAGACAACAAATAACCCCGAGTTTATTGCATGGGCTGAAAAGCTTATAAGTCCTGAGGCAATTAAGACCGGCAAAGAGTGGGAAAAGTTTCTGGGCTATAATGCGGTGGACCTTGTGGCCCAGGACACAAAAGCTCCCAGCATAAAACCGGGACTGGTTATTACCCCTGAGAATGTGCATGAGTATGAAGAGGAACTACGTCAGCTTTTTCCCTTCGGATTTGACTGGGAGGTTGACAGGCTGACCGGTACCGGGGTTTTTGCCGATTATAATTATTCTCCGCTTGAAATGGTTATCGTGCCTACAACACATGCATATAATGACAGGGCCTATTTAGAGATAACAAAAAAGTACGCAAAAGAATGCCGTCTTGACGAGCAGGGCAACCTCCAGGGATGGGTGGCAGGCATACCTTTTCCCCAGCCAACGACTGCCCTTGAAATAGTTCACAATTATGACAGGCTAACGGTCATGGCCGACAATCTGAATTCAATGCCGCTGGCTTTTGGTCTCTATGGTAAGAATGGCAGGCGTGAAAGGGTGGAAAAAATTGAACTTCACTGGCGCAATTATGTGGGACGCATAAAAATTTCTCCGACTCCTACTATACCGGGTTTTAAAGATGTATATGAAAAAGGTTCAATCGTCGGCCTCTATCCGTATGACCTGAAAGGATTTGCGGCAATACGCACACGCTACCGAGATCCTAACGTTGAGGATTCCTTTATAACCTACATTCCTTCACTGAGAAGGATTCGCCGTCTTGCCGGCAGCAATACACAGGATCCGCTGGTAGGTTCAGATGTTACCTGGGAGGATTGGAAAGGGTTCTGGAGTAAAATAGCAGTACACCCTGCAGACTATGAATTGCTTGGGGAAGAAATTGTGCTGTGTCCTTCGTTTAATCCAAAGCCTATCAAATTTTCAGTCAAGTACGGTGGGTGGTGCCAGCGTTTTTGGTGGGAACGTCGTCCTGTGTGGGTTGTTAAAATCACCTATCGTGAACCTACCTATATATATGGTTCACGCATATGGTATGTTGACAAAGAGACTTTCGCAATCCAGCAAATTATGTGGTTTGATCAAAAAGGACGACTGTGGAAATTATGGGATTGGTGCTGGCGATGGAACCCTGTTAATGGGGAACTCGTGTATTGGAATCCCTGGGTTGTAGACATACTAAACAGACACACAACTATTGCAGATCATCATATTTTTACCAATATCCCGAACCTAAGCGAGGATTTATTTAATCTGCGGTATCTATCCAGCAAAGCTCATTAACCGGTCATTTTACTATGGCTGGCAGCTATCCTGTGTAATACGTAAAGGGATAGCTTAAGTGGTAATAATGCAGGAGCCCGATATTTACGTATAGATTCACGAGGAACAGCTTCATGACAAAACTATTACGATATATTTCAAATCCGGCATTTGTTTTTGCAATTGTGTTAGTGAGTTTTGCCGGTGTTATTGGAGTGTTCCAGTATTATGGTCTTCAGAGACAGAGACTGCTGGATAAAAAAGCAGAAGCACTTAATCTGGTGGGCACGTGGAACCATCTTGAAAAAACCACAAAAGACCTGATGTTTACCGATGACCTGCAAGATGCACGGCGGAAATGGAGTGTAACAATTGAGATGTTTGATAAGGGACTCAGAGCATTTATTCAATCTGACATTATCCAGGATCTGAGTCGACAGGACATCAAGCTGCAGAATAAATTACAGGAAACTGAAAACCTGTGGCAGACCATTGTACCCAGAATAGAATATGTCCAGATGCGCATTGATGAATATGTGGAGCAGCAAGTGCAGGAAAGCGATCCGGAGTTTGATTATATGATCCTGTATAATCTGACTGACAATATCAAATTCATGGTTTCCTCGCTGCGTGAATATTTTGTCTCTGCTCTCACTGATACGGTAGAAATGATCTACCTGCGCATTGATGCAAAGTCACAGCAGCTGCGGATTATGACACTTTTTTTGTCGGTTTTGATCGTATGTGTAACCCTGCTGTTTACATTTTTGAGTCAAAAGGCAGTACGCAAAAGCCAGGAACATTTTCAGAGAATTGTGGAGCTTTCGCCTTTTCCTATTGCTATTATTGGTGCTCAGGGTAAAATTGATTATATAAACAACAAATTTACAGAGATTTTCGGATATTCACACGACGACATACCGACCATAGAAGCATGGCTGCAGAAAGCTTATCCTGATGTGCACTATCGCCAGAAGGTTTTAGCAACATGGTCACATGATTTTCAGAATGCTAAAAATAAGGATGCCGGTCCTCATACATTTAATATAACATGCAAAGACGGCACTGTCAGAAATGTGATTTCCCGGGTTGTCCTCATGGGTGATGACAGGCAATTCGTTATTGCTGAGGATATAACCGAACGAAAACAAACTGCCGAAGCTTTGCGTGAAAGTGAACGTAAGTTTCGGGCCATTTTTGATCAGACTTTTCAGTTTATCGGACTATTGAAGCCTGACGGCACCCTGCTTGAGGCTAACAAAACAGCACTTGATTTCATACAGGTACACGAATCCGAAGTTATCGGCAGACCATTCTGGGGTACCCCCTGGTGGGCCCATTCTCCTCGGGAACGTAAGCAGCTTCAGGATGCAGTCAAGATAGCTGCCGATGGACAGTTTGTGCGTTTAGAGGTAACCAATATTAATCCTGAGGGAAAAATTATGAATATAGATTTTTCACTAAAACCGGTGAAGGATGAAGCCGGTAATGTGGTGCTTTTGATACCAGAGGGGCGTGATATTACCGACCGCAAAAACACCGAAGAGCATCTTTTGCGCTCCGAGAAACTACGCTCTTTGGGAGAGATGGCAGGCGGGGTGGCGCATGATTTTAACAATCTGCTGGCAGCAATCATGGGGCGGGCACAACTGCTTAAAAGAAACATTGAAAAAGCCTCTGGAAGCGAAATTGACAAACATAAGGCACTTTTATATGAAGGCCTCGATGTTATTGAAAAAGCCTCTTCTGACGGAGCTGAGACGGTAAGGCGTATCCAGGAATTTGCCCGAATCAGGAAAGATGAACGTGAATTTACCATTATTGATATAAATGAAATTATAGAAAATGCCATAGAGTTTACGCGGGCACAGTGGAAAGATACTCTGGAATCTAAGGGGTTAAAGGTAAACATAATAAAAGAACTATCGAATGTTTCGCCTATAGCCGGCAGTCCTGCCGAGCTCAGAGAGGTTTTTACCAATATAATTCTTAATGCAATTGACGCAATGCCCAAAGGCGGGCACATAATATTTAGGACATATAGAAAAAACAATGAGGTGTACATAGAAATCCAGGACAACGGCGAAGGTATGACGGCAGAGGTAGCTAATAACATTTTTGATCCGTTTTATACAACTAAAGGTCCGCAGTCCAGCGGACTCGGTTTAAGTGTTTCCTATGGTATTATTTCCCGGCATAGAGGTTCTATTTCCATTGAAAGCAGTCCCGGAGAGGGCGCTCAGTTTACTATACAACTTCCTGTAATCCACAAAAGCTGGGTTGCACAACCCGACGGCCGTCCGGATGATGATGTTCCCGTATCACTAAAAAAGAATATAATCCTGGTTATAGAGGATGAAGAAGATATTCGTGAACTGCTTCATGATATACTTGTTTCTGACGGACATAACGTGGTTTTGGCAAAAGATGGGGTTGAGGGTGTAGAAAAACTTTCTGAAAATAAATTCGACTTTGTATTTACCGATCTCAGCATGGGTAATATGTCGGGATGGGAAGTGGCAAGCAAAATTAAAGAGATAAATAGAGCCATTCCTGTTGCTCTTATTACCGGCTGGGGCACCCAGGTTGAAGATCATCTTGAAAGTAATAGTAATGTCGACATAATTCTCAACAAACCATTCACTATTGCACAAATCAGGGATGTGGTTAATAAGTTTAATACACCCAACTGAATGTCGTAATGGTACACACCTTTGAGCTCGTTATATTCCTCTTTCTGAGGGGTTTTATTGACATTTTCCCAGACAATTGTATAGTACAAAAGACACTAGCGATGTGATTTCTGCGCCTCAGGTATGTAGAGTCTCGCATGACTTTTCTATGTAGCCTTACAGAGACGTTATGAATTCAAAATGACAAATTGCAAATATTAAAAAATGAAAAATAATAGTATGTTTTTTGTCATTTGGATTTGTTTTGAAATTTAGTATTGGATATTGGGGCTTTAATCGCAAGGTGGTCTAAAAAGCGTTTTTTCAGTGTTAAAGAGAGTATTGGGAAGGAAGTGTTAATGCTGTTAGCACAAGAAAGAGACTTGTTAGTGCTTTACGGAAAAAAGCTGGTAACCCATGGTCTCACTAAAGGAACCGGCGGAAACTTGAGTATCTTCAACAGAAAAGAACAACTGGTAGCCATCACTCCAAGTGCAATTGATTATAGGGAGGCAGAGCCTGAGGATATAACCGTTTTAGCTGTTGATCGTAAAGAAATAATTGAGGGATCACTGAAGGTTTCCAGCGAACTTGATATGCATATGCTGTTGTACAAAAAAAGGGATGATCTTAGCGCTATAGTGCATACCCATTCTGCTTATGCAACAACGCTTGCCTGTCTTCACTGGGATATTCCGCCGGTACATTATCTGGTAGGCTTTGCGGGGAAGAACGTCCGTTGTGCCGAATATGCTACTAATACAACCGAAAAACTTGCTGAGAATGCCTGTAGTGCCATGCAGGACAGAATGGCTGTTTTGCTGGCAAATCATGGCCTGATTGCCGGTGGCGCTACGCTTAAAGAAGCATTTAATACCGCTGAAATAATAGAGTATTGTGCAGAAGTATACTACCGTGCAAAGTGTATTGGTGAGCCGGTGGTCATCTCTGATGAAGAGATGGAGCGGGTGCTTGATACATTTAAATCATATGGGCAGTAAGTATAGTAAAAAGTAGTGAGTGCTGAGTAACCAACAACGAGCAATCCCGCCTTCGTCGGGATCTCCGCTGCGCTTCGACAAGAGACCAGCAACCAGCAGGGGTTACAGCTTAGCGATGAATTTATATATTCTAGGCATATGGGATGGGCATGATTCCGGGGCTGCTATTATTAAGGGCAACCGGATACTGGTAGCGATAAATGAGGAGCGACTTACAAGGCGTAAGCTTGAAATAAAATTTCCCGAAAAGTCTATCCAGACCTGTCTTAATGCTGTTAACATTACACCTGAAGATATAGGTGCAGTTGCGGTTTCAACATTTGATTTTTCTAAAACACTTGCCAGAGTTTTTCCTGCGACGAAGGAAGACTATTACCTTATCCGCCGCCGAAAAAAAAGACCGGGAATGTTCTCGACCCTCAAAAAAAGGGCAAAATATGTAATGACTGAGATTGGTTATAATACGCTGACAAAAAATATAAGCCGGCAGCGCATATGTACCAGGCTTAAACGTCTTGGGTTCGCTGAACCGGATATTCACCTTGTCGATCATCATCAGTGTCATGTTGCCGCAGCCGCTTTTTGCAGCGGTTATGATCCATGTACCGTTATAACTATTGATGGTATCGGTGACGCGTTGTCGGGAACGGTCAATACACTGGATCAGGGCAAACTTGCTTGTATCCACACAATTTCCGGTAAGCATTCGCTGGGAATATTTTTTGAGCATGTGACCAACCTGATGAACATGCGGGAGCTGGAAGACGAGGGCAAAGTGATGGCCCTTGCTAACTATGCTTACCCGGTTGCCGATGAAGAAAATCCGCTGCTTGATCTCATCAGGATAGACGGTCTTGATGTGAAGTGCAGGTATGGTTCTCTGCGCATGTATCAGGAACTCAAAAATATTTTATGGCACTATCCATCAGAGCAGTTTGCCTATATGGCTCAAAGAACCCTTGAAAGACGAATATGCGAACTGGTGCAAAACAGCGTGAACAAGACCGGTTTTGCCAGCGTGGCGTTGGCAGGAGGAGTTTTTTCAAACATTAAAGTCAATATGCTACTGCGCATGCTACCTGCAGTTAAAAGCTGTAGCGTATTTCCCCACATGGGCGATGGCGGACTTGCGCTGGGTGCCGCCCTTTTGCTCAACTATGATCTTAACAGTATTACATCTTATGATTTTGATGCTATATACTGGGGACCTGACTTTACAGATGAGGAAATTAAACAGGCAATCAGCTCTCGCGGACTGACCTATACCTTCTTTGAAAATATTGAACAGGAGACTGCCCGCTTGATTCATGAAGGCCATATTGTTTTCTGGATGCAGGGCAGAATGGAATACGGGCCGCGGGCGCTTGGAAACCGCAGTATCCTGGCGCTGCCGGGTTCTCTTGAGATTAAAGATCTGCTCAATTTAAGGCTTAAAATGCGGGTATGGTACCAGCCATTCTGTCCTTCCATGCTGGAAGAAGAAGCGCCGGTATATCTTGAGAATTATGACGGGCTGGCTAATCGTTTTATGACGATGGGCTATATGGTAAAACCTGAAAAGCGCCGGGAGATTGAGGGTGTCATCAGTATAGACGGCAGCTGCAGGCCGCAGATTGTAACCGCGCAGGAGCCTCGCTATGAGAAGATGCTCAGGGAGGTGAAAAAGCTGACAGGCAGGGGCGTTGTGCTTAATACCAGTTTTAATATCCATGGCGAACCGCTGGTGTGTTCTCCTCAGGATGCAGTTGATACACTTATTAAAACAGGTAATGAATATCTTGTTGTGGGTAATTATGTAGTACGAAACCGTAATCATACTGTAAGTTAACTATTACCTACCTGCAAAAACACATAAACAAAGGGAGACTGCATGCGCAAGATATACAGAATGATGCCTTTTATTTTTAGCGGAATTATTCTTTTGAGTTCCGCCCTTACGGTCTTTTTGTGGGCCTCTTCATATAATTCCTGGACACTCAGGGAACAACTAAAAACATTGTCACCGCTGGCGCTGGAAATAAATTTTCTTTTGCTGGTAGTTGCGGCAGGTACAACTATTGTAATGTTTTTAAAAACCTCGCAGTTCAGCAACCTGTTTGGCTCTATCCCAAAAAGATCATGGATGATGCTTGGTATTATTCTGGTGGTTGGGCTGATAATGCTTGTGATAGTTGTTCCACGCGATCACCGTATTTACTATGATGAAGACATCTACCAGAATATCGCCCAGAATATTGCCTATACCAAGGGAAGCGGGTCACATCAAGGGGAGACCTACCAGCAGTCTTTTGCCAATTTTTGGAAAAGGTTTACAGGTACTGCCGGTATGTGCAACGAGGGCAAAAACGAGTATGGAGAATACACCTGTTACCGCCTTGAATACAATAAGCAGCCAAATGCATGGCCATATGTATTAAGCGTTGTGTTCAGGCTGTTTGGAGTGCATGAATTTGCAGCATTTACTACCACAAATGTAATTTTCATTCTGTCAATTATAGTTGTTTTTTTACTGACTTTTTTGCTGTTTAACGATAATCATAGCGCACTCTATTCCGCCTTGATATTTTCATTTACCCCCGAAGTGTTAATCTGGTCAAACACTGTTGCGGTAGAGCCTGCTACAGCGTTTTTTGCAGCACTGACGATTTTAGGTACACTGGTGTTTCTCAAAACCAGAGCACGGGCGGCACTTTTTTTAACAGTCGTTGTGAGTGCATTTGCTATTCAGTTCAGACCCGAATCTATACTTATTGGTGTTGTTGTGATAATGCTGCTCGTTTTTTTCGGCAGGGATGAATTTAAAAAAGGCAGTTTCTATCTGATAGCATCCCTGTTCTTTGTGCTTGTGATTCCGCATCTTGTACATCTTTATGCGGTTAAAGACTTGGGGTGGGGCGGTTCAGGGCCCAAGCTGTCGCTTGATTATTTTGAAGGCAATTTTAAGGTTAATGCGCTGTTTTATATAAGAAATATGCGTTTCCCGCTTATTTTTACGATTCTTTTTTTCCTAGGACTGGCGCTTAAAAGTCATATTGCTAAGTCATATGTCATTAAAGAAAAACTGGCAGTGTTTGTCTGGTTCCTGCTTTTCTGGGGAATCTTCATCTTTTTTTATGCCGGTAGTTATAATTATGGTGCCGATGTAAGATTTTCCGTGCTACCCTCTATCCCCATTGCCCTGCTTGCAGGATGCGGAGCATCTTTTCTGGCAAACACCATTAAGAGGAGACTCAAGGTTAATGTTATTGATTATATACTGACAGCAGTTATTATTGTTTTCTTTGTCTCTTTTATCCCTTTTATCAGTGCAATTACCCAGGAAGCCTGGGGTGCCCGCGCAGATCACCGCTTTGCTCAGCAGATGGCAGAGGTTCTGCCTCCGGAATCGGTTATTTTAACCCACAACCCGAATATGTTTCTGCTGTGGGGCAAAAACGCTGCCCAGGCATCACTCGCCACGGAGCAGCGGAGGTATTTCAGCAGATTTTTCCACCGCTATAAAGGCGGAATATATTTTCATTATAACTTCTGGTGCAACGTGAGCGATCCTGTTCAGAATGCGTTCTGCAAAAATATCTTGAATAAATTTGACTGCACGGAAATTATGTCGTTTAAAGAAAAAAATTATGAGTTTGCGCTTTATGAAGTAAAACGTAAAAGCAATAAAAAGAAGTTACGTAAAGATTGACAAAAACAGCTATGAGTAGTGAGTTAATCGTCTAGCCTGTCTTAAGCGTAGCCTTATGGTTGAGGCTACAAGGGCTGATGCGGTTCGACTGCCTGCGGCTACGTGCTCGCTGGAATATCCGGAAGTTACTATATCGTCCCTTGCTCGCACCGCCGCAGTTGCTCTTACTACATCAGCCTTTGCAGTGCTCAAGGGCTATAGAAAAAAGAAAAATGTTCTAGAAAATTATGTAGGGATGTAGGCAATCCCATTATTTTTATTGGGACTGTGCTATGGTGAATTCAACTAGTTGCATCTCAGCGGTACACACTCCGCCATGGGGTCTGCTTCACCGGCAGCTTCCCATAAAGCCCGGGTAAGGCAGATTTTTAAAGCATGTGAGGAACCCGTTGCCCCAGAGACAGCATCAAATTGAGGTGATTGAGCGTCAATAATAAGATCACACCCGTTTTCCATTATTTCCTCACCAGGCCCTTCGTCATAGATTTGTTGAGACACGAGAAGGCTTACTATCTCACAATCCGTAACCATATCGTCTTCCACAACAATCCCAACCTCCCCCCTGTCTAAGCCGCATCTGATGCTTCCAGTATACATACCGTCACTTAAACCACCAAATGCTTCACGCTCCGGGAAATAGTAGGTAAGGTGATCTTCCTGCTCGGTCAATTCAGGGACGTCAGGTATGCATCTGAGGTCAATTTCACAGCCGCCCAACCCGATACTAAACACGATGATGAAACAGAATAACATTAGATTGAAAGACTTCATAACCTATCTCCTTTGCTGCGGCTTTTAATTTATATGATTTCTACATTAAACAAATAATTTGTCAATTTAAAAAAATGCATTTATACATGACAGCATACGCAATACTGCAAAAGTTTAGAGTAAAGATGAGAATTGTGGATTTTAAAGATTGGGCAGAAATACTGTATTGTTAAAAAAAATCTCAGTCAGAAGGCAGATACCCAAGGGTTTGTAAACGTTCCTTTGTCTCCTGGTCAACAAGGATACTATTGTTGGCAGCGCTGTCGTTAGCGTCAATTGAATACGTGTCTACTGTTTCGGCCAACTTGGCCAGCATTTCATTTTTTATGGTTGTTTCCTGATCAATCAGGTTGTTTTGCTCCCGGGAGTCAACGGATAAATTATACAGCTCGTGTTTTCCGTCGCTGCCCCAAATGAATTTCTTGTTATTAAAAATAATTGACCTTAACCGCCTTTTATATATATGCAAAAGAGGATTCTCCCTGTCGGATTTTGCAAACGCATTTATTGCCTGAACCGGTGAATAATATTCAGTAAAAATAGTCCTGTTTTTCCTGGAATGGTCTTCCAGCATGTCACGCCCCTGAGAAGGATATTGAACAGTATCAATTCCTGCAATGCGCAGCAATGTTGGGAATATATCGGTCAGCTGTGTCGGTTCATAGTCTTTTGTGTTGGGTGAAAACAAAGGGGGATAGTATATTATCAAGGGAATTTTCGTGGTTGTTTCATACAGAGAAAACACATGACCCATCTGGTTGTGGTCACCGATATTTTCACCATGATCAGATGTTATTATTACGACCGTATTATCCCATATGTTTTGTTTTTTTAGCTCCTCCATGATCTTTCCGACAAGATAATCAACGTAGAGTATTTCAGCGTCATAGAGATCCTGCAAATGCTGCAGTTCTGCCGAAGAAAAGTGCGTCCGGTTCAAATAAAAATTTTGCCACTGATTTTCTGCAATATCAAGGGAGGGGTCGGTAACAAATCGTTTTTGGAACTGGTGTGAGGAATCATACGGGTTGTGAGGGGCAATAAAGTTTATAAACAAAAAAAAAGGCTGCTGTTTGTTTCTGACCTGCAGGCATTTCTTAAACAAAAAAAATGCAATGTTTTCATTGCTGCCCGAAGATGACTGGCGATATGCTTCAAAGTATTGTGAAAAACCTTGATGAAAGCCGGCGTATTCCCCCAGCATCGGGTTTTCGACAATACCAAAGGTTTGATAGCCTGCTTCACCCAGTACTTCGGCCAGTGTTATTGCTGTATCCGGCATAATCCAGTTTTCCTGGGTGGTTTTATGGGCAACCGGGTATAGGCCAGTAAACAGTGAAGCATGTGCTGAGGAGGTCCAGCTGCTTGTGGAATAAGCATTGTAGTATATTTTTGACTGTGCAGCCAATATATCCAGATTGGGAGAAGTCTCACGGCTGTAACCGTAACAGGACAGGTGGTCCTGCCGTGCCGTATCCATAACGATTATCAAAACATTGGGGGGAACTTTTGCTGAGAACAGAAAATAAGCTGCTGCAGCAATAAGGGACAGTATGAGCACTGAACTGGAGATTAATGTAATCCTCATATTTTAAACCTTTGTTTAACACGAACCGGGTAATTATAATAAATACATCACAGTGCGTTCAATTTTTACTTAAGGATTTATCCCTTGATCAGGGTGCAGGCTTTTGTGCAGATATATATCTAAATCTTCAAATGAAACTGTATATATATACCTTTTCATTAATAGTGTTGCAAGCCCATGGAATGTTTTTAACTCTTCCGCACTATCCTGCCGGTTTCCGGTCACCCAGGACATTCTATCATTACGGGCTACAATAATGGCAGCAGGAGGAGATTTATAAAGATCCTGCATAAGAGCTTTACGTGCAGCGTGCTTGTTCCAGGCAACGCGCTGCGGTATATTATATATATATTTGGTTGATAGTGGTCTGTCTGACAGATCGTAAATGACTGTTTCAAACCCCCAGATATAGATGGGAGAGCCGGCGGGCACATTCTGCCGGAGCCATGCAGCTGTTAATCTGTTGGTTCGCGCATTAACATCATTCGTTGTATGCAGCATATCATTAATGGCTGCCCTTTGAGCGGTGTTTGCAAGTGCTTTGTACCGCAGAAAGCCTTTCTGAACCATATTATTGTGATCCATATGCCAGTATAAAACAAAAAGTATAACACACAAAAAAAGCCACCTGCCTCTTGTCCTTTTCCAAACTTTCCACAGACCTGCTGCACCCAGCAATGCTGAAAATGGTAAAATAGCACCAAAATGATAAGGGAAATTTTTGGCCTGCAGGGCAACTCCCAGAAGCTGGGGGATAAGCACACCCAGAATATGCAGGCAGCCCTCATTTTCTTTTATGGCTAAGGGCGGCAGCAACAACACAAGGAACATGCCCATAGTAGTTAACAATGAAAATTTTAAAAGCCACTGTTTGGACGTATAAGCTATAAGTTGGGGAAGTTTTTGCAGGGATAGATCAAGACCGGTGTAGTGCGGAACAAATTGAAAAAATATATTATAGAAATCGGACAAAGCATTTTTTGTTAATAGAAAAAGAAAAAATGTCAGCAGCACAAGTGCTGAACCACAAACATATGCAACAGTGAGTGCAGCAGCACGCCGTATCCACAAAGATCCATCGGCTCCATGAATATGTTTATATATGAGTATGCCAAGGCTAAAGATAAAAGCACCGCCAAGCGGTGGTTTGAGAAGGGCGGCAACAGTAAAAAGCGCACCGCTCAGAGCCCACGAGATGATTTGTTTGATAAGTGCCCTTGCAGACCCCTGCTGTGGTATATATGTTGCAGAAACCAGGGCCCAGATCAAAAAAACAGCCCCAAAAGATTCAGGCTGGCCGGTATGCCAAAAATCAAGCTGTACATGACTGAGCAATGCGAGGGTCCCGCCAAGCATTCCGACCTGCCAGGCTGAAAAAAATCGCCTGCTGAAAATGATAAAAGCATACAGCAGGGACAAATAACTCAATGATTCAAAAATACGCACAGCATGCATGCTGTTGCCGAACAGGCTGCGTGAAAGTGCATAAATGAAATATATTGCTGGCGGTTTGAAATCCCAGGCATCCCTGTAAGGAGCACCGCCCTGCAATACTTCGCGGCCGATAACTGAATAGATACCCTGATCACGACCATACTGGAAAAGCGGAATCTGACATATCAGGTATAAAAACAAGATGCCCAGGCACACTAATAAAAGTTTTTCAGGAAGGCCTGATCCACTAAGCGATTGTTTATCTTGTTGCATCACATCCTTTTAACTGAAGTACCTTCAATGACGGTAATGACAGCCAATGCTGACAAGAAAGTGTAATTGTTGTATTGTAGTTTAGGTTCACCCTTATTGGATAGTACAGTTATGGATAGTATGAGATAAAGTTAAAAATCTGTCAAGAGCGGTATCAGCACTATCAAAGGCTGTTATTCTGTTCCATTATTAAAAAAAGCTGGAGTTGAAATTCGTTTTTTGGGATGATAGTCATACAGTCAGACATTATAATGCTATTCCAGTGTCACACCTATGAATTCTGATTCAGCTGAAAAAAACAATCATATTTATATTCTCCCGTTTCTTCTGGGAACAGCAATACTGCTGAGCCTGTGGTTTAGCGGCCGTTCGGTTAACGCGGGCCCCCCGGGTTTTCCGCTTGATGATGCCTGGATACATCTTGTGTATGCCCGCGGATTGAGTGAACATGGATATTTTGCCTACAACAACTTGATTCCTTCAACGGGAAGTACCGCACCATTATGGTCGATCATACTTGCACTGGTTCATGTGATATTCGGCAGTATATCAATAGATGCTCTTGTTATGGCAGTAATAGTAAGCGGGGCAGTATTGTGCCTAACAGGCATTGCCGTCACAACACGTTTGATACAGCAGGTTACGGGCAGCACGTATACCTCTCTTGCGGGGGGAGCGATCCTAGCTCTGTCAACACCTTACAGTGCTGCATCTTTTTCAGGGATGGAAGTAACACTGACCGGCACACTGCTTCTTCTGGGAGTTTGGTCGTTGACTGCAGAAAAACAGCTGCAGGCAGGTATATGGCTTGCCCTGGCAGGGCTGGCCCGTCCTGAAACCGCGGTTGTTACGCTGCTTTTAACCGCTGTTGTTGGTGTCCAGCATATTAGAACCGGCAAAACCTGGATTATCCCTGTTGCACGAATCATCATTCCTTGTGCAGTTGCTGCATTTGCAGCAATCGGATATAACCTGTGGGCAAGCGGACTGCCGTTTCCGGCTACATTTTATGCGAAACAATCAAGTGGTTTTGTACATTTGCCCAGCCGTTTGTATACTGCATTGTTTGAGATTTTTACTAACATACCGCCTTTCACGTGGGGAATTGGGTGGCTGGGGATAATCGGTTTTCTGCCGATGTTTCGTTCACAATTTTTTTGCAAAAATGCTCTGCTGCCGCTTGCAGGCGGTGCAAGTTTTATTGTTGCCAACCTTGTGGTGATACGCCCTGATGATCCCCAGGCTTTTTATCATATTCGCTACCTGCTGCCGGCTGTACCGCTGCTGATAGCGGCTGTGACGATTGGGGCACTGCGGCTGGGGAGCCCTCTGCAGGGACTACGCACGTTTATTCCAATACACATCCTGTTAGCGTTTTCCATACTCGGCGCTGGATTGACACTGGCACCGCAAAGTCGTCACTATCATAACGATGTTCGTAATATTAACGAGGTACAGCGCCGCATAGGCAAATGGCTTGCTGAAACGTTTCCTCCCGGAACCTGGATAGCCGCCTCCGACGCGGGAGCCGTTCGCTATTTCTCGAAACTGCCTACTATTGATGTTCTGGGTCTGAACACGGCTGAGATGCTTAAACATAATGAGGCATTTATCTCTGCACATCCGGTTGCTGCTGTAGTACTCATGCCTGCTTGGTTTTGGACACCTGACAGGAACCGTCTTGAGGTTGTCCTGCAAGCCTCTACCGGAAACTATACTGTAACAAGTAACCCCGGTATGGCGACACAGTTTGTTCTGCAATCCAGACTGGGGATAAAAAGCCGTTTCCATTTTTCAGGCCTGCGCAGTTTTCAGCTGGATATACTTCCGGTAGGTGGATGATCACATATGTATTTGGAATTGACCATGAGGTTTGTCAGCTTTCCGGTATGTATCCTGGAATGCTTTTATACAGGCGCCAGTAACCCTCAAAGGTAACTGATTTCAGCAAAGAGGGGTCTAGTGCTTTATGCACGTGCTCATCGCCGCTTACAATAACATATTGAAAATAACGATAGTCAGAAGTTTTAACCCATTCGGGATACCAGTCCAACCCGCCCGTCCATCGCAGGAGCCTTTTTGATTTGTACGTAACCAGGCTGTATGGGATTTCTGCAAATGAAAAGTTTAATTCTCCACCCTTTGCTACCTGTGAGTAGGCAAATGCCTGCACAAAAGGACGATATGTTTTAAGATACGGGCTTGATTTAAGAAAATCAAGGCCAAGCACGCTTTGCGATTCGGGCAGGCTGTTAAGCGTTTGCCGCAGACCCGAGAAATCATTTTTATTTATCTGTAGCCATGAATAAGCAGTAAACAGTATCCAGGAGTATACTACCGCAATAGAAAGAGCACGCTGCAACGACAACCTGATTTTGGGTGCGGGGAAGATGAGGATAAGCAGTAACATGCCGGGGGGAAACCATCGCTCGGCAAATTGTATGGTGAGATTATGCTTGTTCGGCAATACAAAACTAAAAACAAAAAACATAGCGGCAGCCCACAGAAGCAGATGATCACATTTAGGCCATAGATTATTACGGTTTTGCCATATGGACGAAATCATCCATCCGATAATAATTGTAAACAGGAGGGATTCACCGGGGCCTGCAAGGCCTCCAAAAGCAGAGTCTACCATCGTTGAAGGAGTCAGACGCTGCAATGGACTTGTAAACCAATGTGAACCCTGCGCAACAGCAGTTTTAGTGAAACGGACATACCACAAAGCAGCAATGGTAACTACGGGAGACAGGCCGATTAAGCGAGCTGTTACAAGACGCAACGGTATCTTAAGAATCACATGACTAATAGCAAACCAAACAATGCCGGCTGCTAGCCATAATGCATGGGCCATATACAATAATAGAGCAATAAGAACCGTCATGGCACCATCAGAGAACAGTGATAATGAAGACTTTTTACGTGACAAAAACAGAAACCATGCAATAAAAACGGGAAAGCCGATTGCGAAGTTATAAAAGCCCCAGTATACTGTATGGTTAAAAAATAAAAGCGTTGCAATAACAGCAGCAGCAGATGGGCGGCCGCGTATATGTGCAAGATAGTGGATGGCAAAAACCCAGAGAAATCCAACCACAATCATCGTCATACGACCAACATCTAATGGCTCGAACAGTGCCCAGCATAAGCCGAAAACAACAAAAGACAGACTGTTGGGTGTGAAAACCTGCAGCTTATAAGGGGTGTTCTGATCGTTAAGAACTTCCGTAAGCAAACGTATCTGCGCCGCCTGCTGGGGCAGATCGGTTATCGGGACAAATGTAACACACAGAAAAGGAGCAGCTACGGCAATGCAGCACAAGAGAGCCATATAAAACCGTTCATTAAAAAATGCCCTCATCTCATCACCTTTAATCCGAATGAGCCTGTGCCTGATTAAGCTTTTCAGTAATTCTTAAATGCTCATCTGCCTTTTCAAGAGCGCCCTTATTGCGGTAAGCACGGCTGATATTATAATGGGCGTCTGCATAATCCGGCCGGTATTGCAGAAAAACAGTAAAGTTTTCAATAGCATTATCAAAGCGTTTTTGTGCAAGATAGGCGAGACCCAGATTGTAATAAGCATTGACATAACCCGGGTTGAGCCGCAGTGCTGCCTGATAATAGTTAATTGCAGTATCGTTATTACCCTTGGCATAATAGGCAAGTCCAATATTGTTATATGCATCAATATTGTTAGGATTTTGCATTATTGAAAGTCTGTAATGCTCTATGGCATTATCAAACATGCCTTTTGAGGCGTATGCCAAGGCCAAGTTGTAATGGATCTGTGCAGCAGCATGAGACCTGTTGAAATGCTGAATGATCTTTAGAGCCGCCTGATAGTGCTCTATAGCTTTGTCCGGTTTGTTTTGCAGTCTGTATTCGTTAGCGAGATTATTATGTAGCTGGTAGTTGTTTGCGGTAACACTGAGGGAGTGTTCAAAAAGGTGTATTGTGTCTGACCAGTGTCCAACCTGAATGCGAGCGGCTACAGCTAAAGATATGATTAAGATCACAGCTGCTGTCGTAAGTGCAACATGCTTATAACACCATTTTTTAATTAATTCGGGGACACCCCAGGCAATGATGCAGTACAAACCGATAAGGGGAATATAGGCAAACCGGTCCGCCATGGCGTGCTCGCCGATCTGCACCAGTCCGATTACCGGAACCAGGGTCCCCAGATACCACAGCCAGCCGGTGAGAAAATATGGACGGGAGCGTGCTGTTTTGAGTACGCCGATA
>JANQFE010000135.1 GCA_028278025.1 Thermodesulfobacteriota bacterium
GTCAATGCTGCAAAAAGTCTGTGGTGATTTTCAAGCCCCCCTATGGGGGGCTTCCTAACGCCTCGCCTTTTAGGCGAGGATAATTACTGTACACCTGCTAGAGGCAGAATAATGGAATAAAAAAAAAGACTTGACTTCGGCACGAATTCGATTAGAATAATGAATAGTCCGAAATCGGAATATCGGAAAATAAAATTTCCACTTATGTAGTAAGGTAAAGCAAAGAAATGCATAAAAAATTAAAAAAAAGCAAAAAACTGGAGAGTCTTGATGAAAAAATGCTGGTCATCAAAGATTTTATCCACGTGTTTTACAACGAGACACTTTTCAAAAACGGTAAAAAAATGGCGGCGGATCTGCCCTCCTCCTTTATTAAAGCTCTCTTTGCATTCAGTGATCCGGACAGTGAAGTACCCATTGGTGAGCTTGGTAAAAATGCCCGGGTAAAAAGTTCAACCATGACGGATATGGTCGACCGTCTGGAGCAGGCAGGCTTTGCAGAGCGGGTACGCAGTGATGGTGATCGCAGGGTAGTAAATGTGCGCTTAACCGAAAAAGGTAAAAAAATACGGCAGGATTTTTCCCAGATGAGAAGGCAGGAGTTTCAGGCCTTGTTTTCAAAATTACAGGAGGAGGACACGCTTCACCTTATTTTTCATCTGGATGAAGCTGCTAAAATTTTGAAAAAGATACATTAAGTTTATTAGCGAGGTAACGTATATGCATGACGTTCATAGAGATGCACTCATTTACAAAAAAGAAAGAAAAACGAAAATAGAGAGGGAAGCCCATGACCATGCTCAGCCGCAAGAGCATAGTCATGACCACGACGACCAGCACGACCATGGCCATAATCACGACCACTCAGATGATCATCAGCATGACCATAAAAATAAACATGACCATGTCGCTGTTCATGGCACCGGTCATGACCACGACCATGATCATGACCATCCTGATGAGCACCATCATGATGATGACCATGATTTCCCTCACGGTCATGACCATGATCATGAAGATTCGGACTACCATGCTCATGACAGGGATATTCATCTTCCCGGTCATGAGCACCGTCACGCTAATGCAGAGTTTGAGGATCGGGCCTACAGTCATATGCACGACCACGGCCACAATTTCTACCACAGCCACCACCACTCGCATCACCCGGAGCATACAACGCTTACACACAAAATTTTAAAGGACCCGGTTCGGGACTGGTTCGGGGCCGGGTTAATGGTCCTGCTTATTGCGGCCGGTTATTATAAATGGCTGCCGGGACACCTGTCTGAAGGTATGCTTGTGTGTGCAGCTGTCATCGGCATATTCCCCATAATGAAAAATGCCCTGTTCGAATCCATTGCTAAAAGAAGGCCGAACATAGAACTGCTTATAGGCTTTGTGCTGATTTTCGGTTTGTTTTCAGGCAGTTTTCTTACGGTCGCCTTTGTATCCCTGCTGCTTTTCCTGGGGAGTTTTATGCGCCTTAATTTTTCATGGAGGAATGAGTAGAATATGCATGATGTAGCTCGAGAGGCCATTGTAGAGAAAGAATTGTCTGTCTGTCACAGTTGCAGGGAGACCCGTTTTGACCGGTTTGTGGAACGGTACCAGGAATTTATTAATCCTGTTGTTTGCGTGATTCTTGTAAGTGTTGCCTGGATTAAAGGAGAGTCAGAACCTCCCTGGATTTATCTTGCCCTGGCTGCCTGTGTGCTTTCCGGCTATCCTATTGTCAGGAATTCGGTTGTTTCTACAATTACCAATAAAAAACTGAATGCTGAAGTGCTGGTGACCTGTGCCCTTATTGCTTCAATCTGGGTAGGGGAATATGTGGCCGGCGCAATTGTGGCCTTGATGATGAATATCGGCGAACTGCTGGAGGATATAACCATCGCCAAAACCGGTGAGGCCGTGAGGTCGCTTATGGAACTGGAAGCCGAAACAGCGCGGGTGATACGCAACGGTCGTGAGATGGAAATTGACATTGAAGACGTGCAGGTAGGGGACCTGGTGCTGGTCAAACCCGGTGAAAAAATCCCCATTGACGGCAGAGTCAAGGAGGGCCGGGGGGAGGTTAATCAGGCCCCCATAACAGGTGAGTCTGTGCTGATCACCAAAGAGCCGGGAGATGAAGTATACGGAGGAACGCTCAATCAGGTCGGTGTACTTAAAATAGATGTTACCCGGATCTGTACGGAAACTATGATCTCTAAAATTATTGATATGGTTCAAAAAGCCCAGGCTGAGAAACCTCCTATTGAGCGGGTCGCAGACCGGTTTGCCGCCTGGTTTACACCGACAATGCTTGCGCTTGCAGGGCTTGTGTGGTTCGGCACAGGTGAAGTGCTTCGTGCAGTTACCGTTTTAGTGGTTGCCTGCCCCTGTGCTCTGGTTATTGCTACGCCTACGGCAGTTGTTGCCGGAATCGGTAATGCTGCCCGCCGGGGGATGCTTATCAAAGGAGGTGCAGTCCTTGAAGTAATAGGCAAGCTGACAACATTTGTTTTTGATAAGACAGGTACGCTTACCTATGGTTCGCCAACGGTAAAGTCCGTCAGAGCTTTTGCAGGCACACCTGAGCAGCAGGTGCTCAGCCTGGCAGGCACAGCAGAGCGGCACTCGGAACACCCTCTGGCGGAGGCCATTCTCAATCGCTGCAAGCAGCAGGAAGCCTGGCCGTTTGATCCTGATGAAACTGAGGTAATTGTCGGCAGAGGCATTGTAGCCCGGAAAGACGGCATGGATATTATCGTAGGAAACGAGCGTTTGTTCGGTGAGAAGGGTATTGCAATAACTCCGGATGCGCGGCAGTTTTTGAATGACATGGCTGCAACAGGCTCAACCGGTGTGCTCGTCGGCCACGGCACGGAAATAATCGGCGGCATCGGTATTGCGGATGTTCTCAAGGCAGATGTACATGAGTCAATACAGGATATCAAGAAACTTGGTATTAAAAAAGTACTCATGTTAACCGGTGACAATGAAAATGTTGCCCGCGCCATTTCAGAAGATGCCGGACTTGATGAGATCGTGGCTGACCTTCTACCTGAGCAAAAGCTGGACTATATTCAGAAACTGAAGGCACAGGGAGCGCGGGTGGCTATGGTAGGGGACGGTATTAATGATGCTCCCGCGCTTGTAGAGGCTGATGTGGGTATTGCCATGGGAGTCATCGGTACAGATGCCGCAATCGAAGCAGCCGATATTGCGCTTACCAGCGATGATCTGGGCAAGGTCTCCGAGTCCATTGCCTTGTCCCGCAAGACGGTCTCTATTATCAAGCAGAGCCTTTTTATTTCTATCGCAATTAATAGTGTTGCGCTGGTACTTGCCTCAACAGGTGATATCGGACCTATTATCGGAGCCATAATTCATAATATCGGCTCAGTCGTTGTTGTGGGTAATTCTTCTCGACTGATAGGATATCGGTTTAAAAAAACCGGACAAACACTGTCACAATGACGGAACAGTAACGTTTAGATGAAACCAATCCAGCATTCAACAACTCAAATCTAAAAACATATAGAGGAGGAGAGCAATGAGTGAAATAATAACCGATCTGGGCTTTGACTCCAAAAGCCTGTGGCAGCCCAAGGGTTTTGAGCCGCATCCGTATCCGGAAAGTACCTGGCCGTGCCTCAAGGAGCTCGGCCTGAAGCGGCTGGCCGAAATTGAGGGTGAGGATCTAACCGTCCTGCAGGATGGTGTCAAGAAGCCCATGGCTGTGGGAGCCTTCCGCCACTTCTATAATGATAAAATTGAAAAACTGGCTCACATGTGGGTGCTGATTTCGCGCAGCATTGCCGGAGGTATGTGGATGGGATGGCCCAATGACGACTATGACTTTCCGGTCCTGGTGCTGGCCTGGGAGGAGTCAAAGAAGCGGCTGCACATAATTATCGACGTGATGCCCATTGTTGATGTTGTTGAATATGAATGGTACCGCGAAAAGTACCTTGACGGTATTGAGCCGGTTTATAACGAATACAAAGACTTGATCGGGTCTCCGTCAACCTACCGCTGGTTCAGGGCCCAAGCGGGACCCTACCTTATTTTTGACGGCCCCAGCATGCAGCGAGACCGCGCACTGCAGTGTGAAGTCGAATACATGAAATACTGGGTTAAGACAGTA
The DNA here is from genome assembly GCA_028278025.1 of Thermodesulfobacteriota bacterium. Taxonomy (GTDB): domain Bacteria; phylum Desulfobacterota; class WTBG01; order CAIYCZ01; family CAIRTM01; genus JANQFE01. Next base: position 4,133 of record JANQFE010000135.1, read on the forward strand.
CAGGAGTCCGAGCCGGTCACTGATGAGCAGTACAGGCAGTATGCCAACAAACGCAAACGTACCATCATGGCCCAGTTGCGGCAGCGGGATCCGCTGGGATCGGTGATGTTGCGCACACTGGGGCCCGAGCTGGGGAGAAAGTGCTGTATCGGATATACCTAATATGCGGCTGGTTGCTTTATGCCGGCCAAGGGAATGTCAAGCAAAGAGCGTAAAGCGTAATACGGATTTTTTAGAGCACTTAACCTTTTTTGCCGAACGTTTCAGCAGTTAAAAACCAAACACTCAAGGCTTAACACAAAACACAAAAAAACCAAATAACTTTAGAAAAGGGGAAGGAAGCCATGGCATCAATGTTGGAAATCATGCAGTACGGCGCCGAGCTGGTCAACAAGGATGAAGAGTTTATCGCCCAGATGGCCGAACTTGACGGAGACTCTATTTTCTGGCGTTTCGAGGATGACCAGCCTGCGGTAACCACAAAGTTGGTCAAGGGGCAGAACGTCGTGGAGGGGGGCGAAGATCCTGGTGCCCAGGTCGGAATGAAACTGAAGGCCAAGGTGTTACTCGATGTGATCGACAATTCTCTTGAGGCCAAGATGATGTACACCTACACTGAACTGGTAAAAGGTGATATAGAGCTTGCCCGCCACCATGTTTTTGCACTTACTCCGCTGATTTTCGGATATCAGGACTATTACGAGTCGGACGAGCAGTTCAAGCAGATGGTTGATGAGAAGAAAAAGCAGGTTGCAGGAGGGTAGCAATGAATGCAATGGAGCACAGCATTGTCATTGATGAAGACAAGTGCACAGGCTGCGGAGCGTGCGTTGAGTATTGTCATGTTGATGCTATTGCGGTAAGCCCGGAAACGGGCGTCGTGGAGGTGGTTGATCTTGAGATCTGTATTGAGTGTCACAGCTGCCAGCAGAATTGTCCTGAGGGGGCGATCAAGGTTTATCCTCAGCTTGAAGAAAGCATGAAACAAATGTAAGGAGGTATGTTATGTCGGAGGAAATGCAGGTACAGTTTATTGTTGATAAAACAACATGTATGGGTGCAGACGAGTGTGGCAGCGTATGTGCAACAATATGTCCGCCGGATATCATTGTATATGAAGAGGAGAATGGTAAAAAATTTCCGGTTGTCACTGAGATTGAGCTGTGCATGAAAGACCATGGCTGTCAGAACAACTGCCCTGTTAAGGCCATTACCATTCTGCCGCCGCAGGAAGGGGGCCGGGATTATTAACCTCGGTTGCTGTAAAAATATAATATTATAATGCAAGGGAGGCATATAATGAAGGAATACCATCTTGAAAAAGAAGTAGGGTTTAAATGTGATACCTGGCCGGCAAAAGGCGTACCTGATATCCGGCCGTTTCCGGAAGAGTGCTGGGAGATTCTGCGAACGCTTGATCTGAAACCCCTCAGAGGAGAATATAGAGGCTTTAACATGGATCCTCTGCTTGAAAACGTCGACTCTCCTATGGCTAAAGGGGCGGTGAGGGTTTTTGAATCTGAAAAGATTGAAAAGATCTGTCTGTGGTGGCAGGTTCTGTCCGGCCGTTCCATCTCCGGTGCCGTGATCGGTTTTCCCCGCGATGATTATGACTTTCCGGTAATGCTGATCGACTGGGATGAAGGCCGCGGTCCGGGGCACGGTATGGTCGATCATATGCCCCTGTGTGACATTGTGTTGAATGAAGATTACCGCATTAAATACCTTGATAAACTTGATGGTATATACCGTGATTACTATGACATTATCGGCCCGCCTTCGCTGCATGTGTGGTTCAGGACCCTGACCGGCCCCTACTACAGTTTTTTTAGGACCAAGTCCGGTGGAACCGATGAATATCGTCAGCGTATTCTCAATTTGCCGTTGAAGTATCTCAAGGAGTGGGCAGATACGGTTAAGGAAGCCAAACCCATTGAAGACCCGGCCCACCGGGAATACTGTATTAAACGCAAGAAAGTCTTGCAGGACTGGCTTTATGTTAGAGATCCGGTTGCATCTGTTATGCTGCGCTGCTATGGTAAGGAACTGGGCAGTCTGGTGATGAAGGGCTTGTCGTAGCACAGCCTTGCTGAAGGTCAGCAATGTATTATTAAAGAATAATCAAAGACGCTAAGACAATAAGGTTGCCACATGTCCGTAGCAGGTTGTTGGTAGTCGGTTATAAAGTTTTTCCACAACGGACAACATACAACTGTCTACTGTCAGGAATATTATTGAAAACTAAAAATTCGGACAAACAACTTTCAGCCAGCTTTAACAGCGTAAGGAGGAATATTATTATGCCAAAAGTAACCGAAGAAGATGTCGTCCAGATTGAAATAAAAATAGATGAAGAAAAATGCGTCGGCTGCGGCACCTGTATTGAGGTTTGTCCGGTCCAGTTGCTGGAGCTGAAAAAGGTTGATGGAAAGAAAAAAACCAGTGCACCGGACCAAAGCTTCTGCCTGAAGTGTCATATGTGTGAGTTCCATTGCGGCTATGAAGCCATTAAAGTATACCCGCCTTTTGAAGGTCAGCAGCCCACTGACCAGGCAAAGGCTCCCATGCGTCACCGGCATGATCATTAGAATTAGAAATTAGAAGTGCCTGAAGTGAACTGAAATTGTATTAAAGATTTCTGCGTGCTTTAGGCCCTATTGATTTAACAAAACGCATCTTTAACTGCTCATCTTGTATTGAGCTTCAATAAACAGCTTGTGGAGTGATTTTTAATGCGCGTTATGCTTATCCAGCCCCCCATGTTTCATCTGGCAATTAATATTGCGCCGAACCTGGGGCTGGCCTATATTGCTGCTGTCCTGGAACAGGAAGGTATTGAAGTACAGATTGTGGATGCGGCCGCAGATAATCTTTCATACGATAAAATACTGGAACGGATTCGCACTTTTCAACCGCACCTTATCGGTGCAGGCGGACAGACACCGGTCAGTCCGCGTTCACTTACAATTTTTCAGCGTACAAAACAGGAAGTCAGTCCTGATATTGTTACCATTGCGGGCGGTCCGCACTTTACCTTTACGGATCGTGAGTCGCTCGAAGAATATCCTGAACTGGATGTTGTGGTAAGGGGTGAGGGGGAGGCAACCATCAGTCATCTGTGCCGGAACATAGAGGCCGGCAAAAGCTTGGAAGATGTTGCCGGGATCACCTGGCGCAATAAGGACGGCGAGATTGTTCGTAATGCCGACCGTGAACCGATTGCCGATCTGGATGCAATCCCCTTTCCTGCCTGGCATCTGTTTCCGGTGGAAAAATATCACTGGGTCGGCAATCCGGTGCTGGCAGTTTCTTCTTCCCGGGGCTGTCCTTACCGATGCCCTCATTGTGTAACCTGGAAAGTTCATAAAGGTGTGCGCCATCGTGATCCAAAGAAAATCGTGGAAGAAATGATGTGGGTAAAAAAGAATTTTAACCATGATACCTTCTTTTTTCAGGATGATGCCTCCTTTCTGGTCCGCGAGCAAATGGAAGGCTTTCTGGATGCCCTGGAAAAATGCGATGAGAAGCTTTACTGGTATTATGAAACCAGGGAGGATGTTTTTTTAGACTACCGCGACTTGTGGTCCAGAATGAAATCAAACGGTATGTTCAAAATTGTTTTCGGTCTGGAAACCCCTGATCCGGAAAAACGTGCAATCTACGGCAAGAAAGGATTTGACAACGACAGCGTCGTGCGCATGCTTGATACGCTCGAAAAGGATTTAGACGTGATGGTTTCGATATATCTTCTTTTCGGGCTTCCTGAAGATACGGAAGAGTCCCTAGCGGCAATTCTTGATTACGGGAAATATCTCTATCCTGAGCATTGTTCCTTTATTGTGGGTTCAATGGCTGTTCCGTTTCCCGGGACGGAGATGTTTGCGGGTTTGAAGGCAAAGGATATGATCCGCAGTTATGACTGGAAAGAGTACGGCTTTGGGAAATCAGTGATTAAAACGGCTGTTTCTGAGGAAATGCTCCAGGATGTTTTCAAGGGCTTTTGGGTAAAAACCTATGCTCGGCCAAAAGCAATGCTGAAACAGGTACAATTCTTTTTTTCCGGAAACAGGTTTCGGCGTTCAATGGCCAAACAGTATATAAAGATGGGTATTGAAATAGCCTCGGATGTTGAGAAGACAAGCGGGCAGAAAGAAGCAACTATATAGAAATATAAATTGGTCGCAGTAATTTTAAATAGTTACCTAAGGCAAAAAAAGGAATGTACTATGAAACATATGATTTTCCCCAAAAGTATGAATGGTTTTAAACTCGGCCCACAGGTTCTGCTGTCATGTTTTATCATAGGTGCTTTCATTGCGTTTTTTCCTGACGATTCTTTTTGCTCTGATGAAGTCATGGAAGAGATTAAGGCCCTTAGACAAAGAATCGAACAGCTTGAAAAGAAGCTTGCAGAACAGGACAGCAAGCTTGAGCAGCAGGAGAGTAAAATCACACAGCAGGAAGCCAGGCTTGCAGCAAGCACCTCTGATATTGAAGAGATTAAAGAAATTAAAGATGCCATCGGCAATCTGGAATTTTCAGTCGGGGCCACAAGTGTTGTGCAGGGAACAATCAACAATGACAGGAATTTCAGGAAAGTGCCCGGCATTGACGGCAAAGGCGATGATGCTGATGCCAGCTATTCGATTAATATAGAAATCAGTTCAAAGATTGGTGCAAACGGCCTGGCTCTGCTGCACCTGGAGGCCGGCGAGGGCGAGGGCTTGAACAGTGAAGCCGGCGGCCTGAGCGGCGTGAATGCCGATGCCTTTGATGAAGACGATGTAGAGGTATCCGAGGTGTGGTATGAGCACCGTTTTTTCAAGGACCGGCTTGTAGCAACGGTTGGTAAAATCGATGTAACCCGCTGGTTTGATGTCAATGCAGTTGCCAATGACGAAACGACCCAGTTTTTGGCAGATATATTTGTCAACAACATAGCGGTTGAGCTGCCGGATTATTCATATGGCGGCCGGGTGAGCTGGTATCCCCATGAGCAGTTTGAGCTGAGCCTTGGCTATGCTGAGGCAGATGGTGATTTTGAGGATTTGTTTGACGACAATTTTTATATTGCAGAAATAGGGTTTAAGCCGGTATGGGCAGGGCTGCAGGGCAATTACCGGCTGTATGTCTGGCGCAATTCCGGGGAGCATGAAAAGCTGCGCGACCGGCGGCGGCGTGACAAATCCGGGGAAGGGTTCGGCTTGAGTTTTGATCAACAGTTTTCAGAGCATGTTAGTGCTTTTTGCCGTTTTGGCCAGCAAAGCGGGGATATCTATGAAGTACGCAGGTCCTGGAGCCTGGGGATGCAGGTTGCCGGGGATCTCTGGGGCCGCAGCGCTGACATGCTGGGCATAGCGTTTGGCCGGGCCGAGACCAGCGGGGCCTATCGGGATGTGCTGCGTGGTGATGGTTTTGGGACAACGCCTGCAGAGACCAGGCTGGAGGCCTACTACCGGCTGCAGGTAAATGATCATCTTGCCATTTCGCCTGACTTGCAGTGGGTTGACGGCCTGGCCGGTTCATCAAATGCTGATAATGTAACTATACTGGGTATTCGGGCCCAGCTGGATTTTTAAATAATATAATGAATATAAAGCATAGGGGGGACGTACCCTTGTCCCCCATTGTACCTCATAACTATTCGGAACCTTGCCTGCCTTTGCATTCCATTTTACACTGCCCAGCTTGATTATTTTATTTGCATTCATGTACAGTTTGTAATAACTGTAATTTCAGGGCATATTAGTACATGTGGACAATTAAAATTGGGTGTAAGCTGGGCTTGCACCTGCTTGATTGCTGCGGGCAACATGCTCGCTGGAACGACTATTAGTTACATTTCTAAACCCACGGCCCTCCAGAGGCGGATCTGCGACTTTTAGCCGTGCGACCCGAATAGCTTTGAGCGATTCGGGGAGAAAAAACGTGGTGTTGATGGGGCACAGCCTCTAAGCATATATAAACTTACTTTTCTTTGCGTGCTCCAAAGAAAAGTAAGCAAAAGAAAAGGCACCCTGCA
>JANQFE010000150.1 GCA_028278025.1 Thermodesulfobacteriota bacterium
AAACAAATTATAGCATGCCTTATTTTCTTTTTGTCTCAAATTGTGTTGCTATAGTTCTCTTCTGTTCCTTTTTCCCTCTGTAAACAAAGGCTGTGCTGCGTCGGGACAGGCTCAAGATAATTACTGCTACGCTACATATAATATGCTTTATATATATTTTATATCTAATTGTATTTACTTTCTTTTTCAACTATTACATTTTCAAAAACCCTCACCATATTTCCGCCCCAAATCTTTTGAATCTGCCCTTCATTGTACCCCCGCTTGACCAACTCAAGTGTAATACTGCCAATTTCACTAACATCACTACAGCCCTCGACCAGCCCGCCCCCGTCAAAGTCGGAGCCTATGCCTACATGGTCAATCCCCGTAACTTCAGCGATATGATCAATGTGGTCAACCAGATCTGCAACGGTCGGCATGTCCTGGGGATCCTTTCTGTCGTAGGCTTTAACATAATCGGTAAAGAGGGTAACATTAATAACACCTCCGTTTTCAGCAAGAGCTCTGAGCATGCTGTCATCCATATTGCGGGGATGATCACACACTGCACGGGCATTAGAATGTGATGCAATTACCGGTGATATAGACATTTCGACAACATCGTAAAAAGCCTCATCGGAAACATGCGAAACATCCACCATCATACCTATCCGGTTCATTTCAGCCACTACCTGCCGGCCAAACTCGCTCAGGCCACCGTGCTCAGCACCTGCTGAATCATCTGAAGAATCACAAATATGATTATTTTCAATATGGCAAAGGGTAATGTAGCGCGCACCTGAATCATAATACTCCTGAATACGTGTTAGATCTTCACCTATGGGATAACCGTTTTCCATACCAATAAAAATTGCTCGCCGGCCCTGCTCCTCCAGGTTATAGGCATCCTGCGGACTCAATGCCAATGCGGCAAGGTCGGCATTTTTTTCAATGCTTTCATGAATTACATCAAATTGTTCCCGTGCGCTTTCTTGTGCACTTGTATACCCTGAAGGAGTCAGGGGCCCCTGGCCTACAAAGACCGCAAAGAAAACCGCATCAAGTCCGCCTTCCTTCATGCGGGGAAAGTCAACCTGCACAGCACTCTCATTGAAATCATGATCCTCACCTAAGTCATAATCGGGAACAATACTCATGACAAAAGGAGTGTCGACATGAGTATCAACGGTTAAGACCTTTGCGTGAATTTCGGCAGCCTTTTTCTCCTGTATATTGCCACAGCTGTTGGCCAGCACAAAGCAAACTGTCATCCACAGCGTGCACAATTGTTTAATTACGTGCAGGAATACACTAATTCTTTTTTGATTGGAATGCATAGCTCGCTGAGATTTTGTCCTTTGTGACCATCTGGGTGGAAGACAATCGACTGATAACTGCCGCGGCACTTTAGTGTTTTATTTTTTGATAGTATGTTTCATAATCGAACTGCGGATTTTTTTCAGGGGTATGACAGATGATACAGGTCGTCTCTGCTATTTCACCATACTGTTCAGAGGGTTTTTCCAGATGCTCTCCTGCAGCACCGTGACACATTTCACACTGCACACCCCCCAAAGCAGGCGTGGCATCCGGACTCATGAAACCACCTATATAACCGAATCCGGTTACATGGCAGGGAATACATTCCGGGTTGAAGTCCTGATTTTTCTTGGCAAGCGACGTAAAGGCCGCTGCATGATCTGTCACGAGCCAATGCTCTGCCTGGTCTGCATGGCATCGTTCACATGTCTCGTAGCCGGCATAGTACCATCCCGTTTCAGGTGCTTCCGGTACAATATCAAAAAGCTCCTCTTTGTGTTCCTTCAAAAGAGCATGATAGGTATCCATCAACAACAACATTTCGCTGTCTTCTTCAATATCCGTATTTAAATAAATTACAGTATTCTCTGCATCAGTTATTTTTTTGCTCCGGTCAAGGCTGATGGATAACCTGCCGATGTAGGTTCCTAAGGAGCCTGCTTTTACAATATGCACCCCATTGACCAGTAACGGTTCCTCTGTTATTTCATCACCATAACCACTGATTATGATATCAATTCCTGTAGTGTTCTGGGCAAGGGCAATTGATTGATCCAATCCCACACTGGCCAGTACAATAGTAATGTCAGCCTTCTCCTGCAGGCTTTCAATTTCAGACTGCAGTATAGCCAGTTCATCAAGGACTATAATGTCTTTCTGGTTTACGGCGTTTGATTCCAGGATAGGTGCTTCATGTTCTTTTGCAATAATACCGGTAAAGCCCACGTGCACATTGTTGATTTTAAGAATTATGCCGGAAACTGCTATGGGCGCATGCGTATCTTCAAAAACGACATTTGCATTAAGGGTGGTCAGATTAAATAATTGCGTTTTATCAAGCAAAAAATCTACACCAAAAAAAAATTCATGACTGCCCAGACTCAACATGTCATAGGACATCATCTGCATAGCCTCCAGGGCAATTTCCGCCTTTATCTGTCCCAGCAAACCGTATGAACCTAAAACATTTCCGGCATCAACAATAACGGAATGCTGATCATCTGCTAAAGCAGACTTAATGTAGGTAGCCCGCCGGGCTAACCCGCCTGAAGGCTCTATAGGTCAATCACATGATTCGATCTCACCCAATGTATCAGAAGTATATAGAATGGTGAGTTCACGCCAGACCACTTGTTCCGGGGAGCATGAGCATGTCGTAAAGATCAAAATCACACAGGCAAGTAGTATATATAACAAATTATACATGTGCGAGACCTTCATCTCATTTATTTTTCCAGCATGGCAAGAACAGCGTTAATCATGATATTCGCCAGCGTGCGCAATCTGTCATTTCTGTTCAGCACCTGTAGTATAGTGGGATTCAGGTGATAGTACAGTGCTATTAATTTTTGTCCTGCCGGAGTCTTGGTCAGCACACTATCCCTCACATGCCGCAACAGGATGAGTTGTTGTTGAGTAATCCCGCAGATTTCCTCTATCACGCAATTCTCCTGCCTGCTTCCTCCAATGCCGTCATAGTGCAGTATAGTACCGGCACTGCCTACAACAAAAACATTGGTTGCTGAACTGCCCCAGATGCCCACAAGTGGACCCGTGTCTTGAACAAGCATTTCTGACCAGCGCACACCATCAAAATGAAGCACAGCCCCGCCGCTCAAAGCAGGAATTGTCTCATACTCGGCATCATCGTCAGTAAAACCGCCTACGGCAAACACATCCGTAGCTGAGCTGCCCCAGGTATTCATAATCCATGCATTTGAACCGCTGCTCATTGTTGTCCATTCTATCCCATCCCAGTGCAATATGATACTGTGATCACCAGTGACATAAATATCATCTTCTGAACTGCCCCAGATGCCCCAAAGATTTTCTGAGGCTCCACTTTCCACGGATGACCATGAATCCCCATTACCTTTTAGAATTGTACCTTTTTTCCCTACAATATAAATATTCTCTGCCGAACTGCCCCAAACGGCATGCAGATCCTGTGTGGTCCCGCTTTGCAGAAGTTCCCATTGCAACCCATCATAATGAAGAAGAGTACCACGGGTACCAACCGCAAAAACATTCGTTTCAGAACTGCCCCAGACGCCTAACAGCCATTCTTCTGTTCCGCTAACCATTGAAGACCAGCCGGTACCGTCATAGAACTGGATAGTACCGCCATGACATACACCGAATACTGCTGAGGCCGAACTGCCCCAGATAGCCGAAAGTCACGATGATTTATTGTCCATTGCGGTCCAGGTCCCTTCAGGGTTGCCGTCATAATGCAGTATGGTCCCCAGAATACCTACTGCAAATACGTCACCGGCCGAACTGCCCCAAACACCTGCAAGGGACCTTTTCGTACCGCTGTCCATCAGAGTCCAGCCGGCTCGCGCCGCAGGTATACCTACAAACATGAGCATAAGCCAGCAAAGCATTACTACGTTCATACAATTTCTGTTTATCATGTAATCTCCCCTTTCATCAGTAATTTTTTTTGCACCTTACTCATTACAGGGACCGGGATCTGATCCGTAGTTAAAATCATTTCCCTCACTGGACCACTCATCCCATCCTCCCTGGTAGCGGTATACATTAGTATACCCAAGCGCTACTGCCGCCCGGGCAGCATCGCCGCTGACGGGTCAGGTAAAACCACCGCAATACATGACGACCTTCGCATCCTTATTAATAACAACTTCAGTAAAGGCGTTTCCCCCGTTGATAAGGTCATCACCTGAAACAAAAAGGGACGACCATATATTAATTGCCCCCGGTATATGTCCCCCCGGATGTACAGGATGTACACCGGCATAAATTTCAGGGCTGTAAAGATCAATGAGATACTGTGCATCATCAAACGGGCAATTTGCGGTATGCCATTCCTTGAAGGCTTCGTATGCGATAATATAATACTCTCCATTGCGTTCCCAGTCGGCAGTCCCGCCGGTATAGCACAAGACATTTCTGTATCCCAGGCGGACAGCTTGTTGAGCAAACTGCATTGCCTCCTCGCTACCGGTACCATAGGTAATGAGAGTTATCTGTTTATCTGTAACTACACTTGTGAGCGCTTCACCATTAGCTATAAGGTTTCCATCGGTATCTATAAAATCGTTAAAAGCAATATTCTGAGCATCCTGTATATACCCGGCAGCCCACTCTTCTTGTTCCCTGACATCAATAATAACGGTTGTCTTCATCGCTTCTTGATCTTCTATATAGGCTTTTAGTTCTTCATATCCGATAGTGCTTACCCTGAGTGCACAGGCCTGTAAGAAAAAAGCATATATACTGCCTACTATCAGAGACCACCAAAAAACCGTAAAATGTAAGCGTGCTGAACTCATTTTTTTCTCCGTTTATAAATCAGCTGCAATGTCCTGAATAGCATCAAAGGTTGTATCTATTTCAGAAAAATTATTATATACATGCGTTGAGATTCGCAGTGCGCGCATGTCGTTACTGTCAGTAAGCTTATCCTGAAAACCCACTGTCCTGGTTATTATATTTTGTTCAATAAGACTGTAAAACAACGTGCTGATATTGTCTCCGGTGGTCCCATACAGCTCATCAAACGGGTTGAACGAAACAAGTCCGGTTGACAGTTCTTCATCAAGTGGTGATATTATTTTCTCAGCGCCCCAGGTATTGATAATTTTTTCTTTTGTATAGTTCTGCAGGGCCAGCACTCGGGCTTCTATCCTGTCTTTGCCAATTGCATTTTGAAGATCAATTGCATCCATCACGGCTGCATAGGCGGGGGTACATTGCTGTCCTCTGGTTTGAAAGTAACCCAGAGTTACTTTACGTTCCGGCGAGCCATACACTTCTGTAGCAGTGGGCCATACGTACTCCTGCATGTCCTTGCGCATATACAAAACACCGGTTCCCGGAGGTGCACAGAGCCATTTATGAGGAGAAGTAGCATAGAAATCACAATCAAAGTCATGCAGATTAATATCTATCATTCCAATGGCATGGGCACCATCGACAACCGTTATGATATCGTGTTCACGTGCCAGTCGGCATATCTCCTTAACCGGCATGCGCAGGCCCGTGGTATAATTTATATGGCAAAAGCTGATTACCTTTGTCTGGGGAGTTATGGCTTTTTCAAACGCATGCAGTATTTCATCCTTGTTGTGAGCAGGTGTGGGCAGTTCCACGAAACTGAGCGTTACATTCTTGCGGTCCCTGATAAAATACCAGCAGGAATTATAGGGTCTAAAATGCTGGGTAGTGAGCACTTCGTCTCCTTCATGCAGCTCCAGACCACTGGAAACAAAACCAAGACCTTCGGTAGTGTTCGTAGTCATAAGGATTTCATCTGTGTCGGCACCCACAAACTCGGCAACCTTTGCCCGAATCTCACCCATCCCCATGCAGCAACGGTCATCATACAGTAGCATCTCCATAGGGTTCTCAGCAAACCGCTTGAAATCTTCCTCCACCTTGGAAAGAACTATTTTGGACATTGATCCTTCTGTGCCCGTGTTCAGGTAAATAAGATCTTTGTTTAATGAGAATTGTTCCTTAACGTACCTCCAGTAGAGTTCCTCACGCAGGCTGCCGGAAGACTCTGAAAGAAAGCGCAATACATCACGTGCTTCTGCCCTGCTGAGGAATGCTTCAGGCAAAACAAACGTTGACAGCCCCCCTACCGTTGCGGTGCTGAAAGCCTTTAAGAAATTTCTTCGGTTAAAAAAAGTAGATGGCTCTTTATTGTTTTTTATGTCGCTGCTTTCAAAGCTTTTCATAAGTATGGCCCTCACTGTAGATAGTTACCCCCAAGTCGTTGTGTTGATACACCTCTTAACAGTGCCCATATATAATGGCAGTATAGCTGTTTTTCATTCTATTCCTCCAGATATAGTTCATCAGCTACGTCTTTCAATCCCAGTTCGCCGAGCTTTTCCCGCGTAGGCCAGCCGGTTTTTTTATCAAAACCCGATTCTTCGTAATATTCATCAAGCATGCCATCAAAATCATTGATTCGCCGTCCATCATATTTGCCGCCCTTAATCGGCTCGTTCAGGATTCGCTGGGGAAGCGTGTCATCCTTGCGGTCAAACCCCTCGCGGGCATTAAAAGCCCGTTGAATACAGATTGTGCGCTCTCCTATTTTCAGATACTCTTTGATATCGATCTTACGACCTGTTATGGCAGCAAATCCTTCCAGCGTCTGATGGACATCCGGAATATTGAACAGGGCCGGGTAAAGGCAGACGCCGATACAATTGGAAGCAACGGTGAACTCTTTGTAAGGCTTGTACCATTGGGCAATCCCTTTTTCTGCTGCCGGATCAGGTTTTTCCTTCAGCCCGGTTACATCGCTGAAAATGACCCCCATGTCCATAGGAAAGGCCCAGGGCCGCACGACGGTTGCACCGCGCTCGGCCGTGGCTGCAGTCAAAGCTGAAGCCTTGTTTTGTCGCCACTCATCCCCATCAAGTTCCATGCCCTTGACATGAAATGCATATTCATCGGTGCCTTGGCCCACTATTTCTGCCGCCCGTTTGACCCCCTCGGCCAGAACATCACCGAAACCTTTCCTAAAAATCATCATTTCCATCATACGAACGCATCCGGGGCCGTCACCCCACGTCAGCGCTAGACCGCCGGTATCTTTCGTGCTCAACAAACCTTTTTCCTGGCATTCCATGATCCAAGCGGCCAATTCAGAGGCCGAATTGACACAAACCCCGTTTTTGTTGCACAGCTCGGAAATTTTTGCGATGGCATTAACATCCGTTATGCCGCACTTCCAGCCCCAGTTCCAGTAGGCCTCTGCCATAGGACCGCTGAATTCCGTGCCTTTAAATTCCCCTTCTTTTATTCGGTACTCTACGCCGCACCCGATGGGACAGGCATAGCAGGCCCGTGACCCGACATGCAAATTTTTACGTATGTTTTCTATATACAGCTTTTCATCGGTCCAGCCCCCTTCCTGAAAATGCTTGTGACCGAAATCCTGCACTTCAAATACGGTTTGATTAAAAGCAGCCGAACTCCCGTGTTTCAACATTTGTATCGGTGGAGCCGCTTGCATGGTTTTATTTATCTGCTTACATAAGGCTTTTAAACGCTCAGGATCTTTAACCGCTACACGGCCGCTTGAGCGGATAACAATGGCTTTTAAGTTTTTTGACCCCATGACAGCCCCGCTTCCGCCTTTACCGGCAAAGCGGGTATGGTTGCCTATGCAGGCAAGCCGTACCCGGTTTTCACCGGCCGGGCCAATGGAGATGACTTGAATCCGGGAGTCGCCGATTTCGTTTTCCAGGGCCTCCTGCAATTCCTGGATATTCATACCCCAAAGGTGACCGGCATCCCGTATTTCAATGCTGTTATCATCAATCATAATATAAACCGGCTTTGGGGCACTGCCGTTAACGGCAATCAGCTCATATCCGGCCATGCGCATATGTGCCCCCCAATGCCCGCCCATATTGGACATGGATATGGTGCCTGTCTCTGGAGATTTAAAGACAACGGTTCCCCGCGGTCCGGCTGGAAAAGCAGTACCGTTTAGCGGTGCGCTGGCAAAAACAATTGCATTATTGGGACCCAGCGGATCGGCCTTAGGCGGTACCATGTCCCAGATCAGCCGTGTGCCGATCCCTTCGCCGCCCATGTAGTCGCGTTCAAGTTCTTCAGGTACGGGCATACTGCTGATTTCTGCGGAGCTTAAATGTATTTTTATCATTTTCAGCTTGTTCATGTGCACACTTCTCTATAAAAATTGGATTAGACGGATATAGCCACTGCCGGGCACATGTCAATACAGGCAGTGCATTCCCGACAGTGCTCCTCATATACAACTGCCTTTTCTGCCAATTCAAGGGCCCCGCTGCTGCAGACATCACTGCAGCACCCGCAGCCCACACATAGATCCTGATTTATAGTTATGGACATTAGACAACTCCTTGTGTTTTATAAAACAATCCGGCTTTCGTGTGCATAAATAGTAAAACTGCCCCCACGGGCAAAGCCTATTACAGTAACCCCCATGTCCCGGGCCATAAGAACGGTCTGATGGGTAGGCACCCCCCGGGAAAGTACAATTGGAATGTTGCTTCGCTTTGCTTTTTGTAGAATTTCTGAAGATATTCTGCCGGTACACAATAGAAGAGATCTGCTAAAATCAACGGCATTAATCAATCCGTAACCAATAACCTTGTCAACGGCATTGTGTCTGCCGATGTCATCTATATGTAATTGGGGCAACCCCCGGCTGAGGCTGAGTGCCGCTGTGTGTACTCCATGCGTACTTTTGTAGAGCGGTGAGCATGTCAAAAGCCATTTGGCGCATCGTGCCAAAAAATCTTTTCCAACCGAAAAATCAGATTCAAGCGGGTGGCGGGATGCAAGCGCTATGATATTGGAATACATAACACCCTTACCACACCCGCTGGTATAAATCCTCTTTCCAAGCAGTTCAATATCTATTTCAGTAGCGATCTTGACGTCAAGCTGCCATTTTTCAGTATCACAATGAAAATCAACAATATCACCGGAACTGTTAATCACACCAATGGAATAAAAATACCCTACGGCAAACTCCTTGAGATAGGTCGGTGTACACATAATAGTGGCAACTTCTTTGCCGTTCACAATCAATGTGCAGGGTACTTCGGTGGCTACGGGCTGCAGAAGTTCTTCCCGCTTTTTATCTGAAATCTTGATGACATTAAAATCTAAATAACCTTCAAGTTTTTCGGAACTCATCAAAAAACCTGTTTTATTTTTCTTAAACCAACTGTGTAAGCTACTACATCTTCACATTTGAATTTGTCAGTTCATCGGTGAGGGTCGTTGGTTTTGGGCAGCAAGGGCGGTGCGAACAATTGTCTATATTATAAAAGACGATCGTTCAAGCGAGCACATAGCCCGCTGCAATCAAAACCAACGACCCTCACTAAATCATACCCACAAATTCAATTGTGACGCTGTACTAAAGCATTTCACTTTTTTCTATAGCACTTGAGCACTGCAAAGGCTGCTGTGGTAAGAGCATCTGCGGCGGTGCGAGCGATGGACAATATAGTAACTTCCGGATATCCCAGCGAGCACATAGCCGCAGGTGGCCGAACTGCATCAGCCTTTACAGCCTCAACCATGAGGCTACACTTTTTTGCAAAATGCTCTAAAAGCGGTTTAGGTCACACTGAAAAATTTCCGTTAAAAAAAATTAATCAACCCATATCACTCAGTGATACCTGGCTATTATTTATTTTTTCATACAACTTCGGCCGCTCAGATTGAATCGTTTCCCGGTGCCTAAGAATTGCACCCCACATTACTTCTGGAGATTTATACTGATTGTAGGTCCCTTCCAGAACTTCATCTTCAATAAGTGCAAAGAGATAGTCAAGCTCATCATCGTCATATGTTGGTACAAGCACAAACCCCTGGGCAACCCGCATAACATCTTGCCCGAAAAATTCAAATGAATCCTGCCACCAGCGTGTGTATTCCTGAAAACCTTCGTCACCGTCGAAAGCTTTTGCAACTGCATGCCCGGCATGATAGCCGCACATCAAAGCCCCCTGGGTCTCAACCTCAACATAAGCAGCCGCATCACCAATTACCAGCGTGTTGCCGCGCCAGGGTACTCTCATGGGGGAAAAGGCATTAAGTGTACAGCCGACTTTTTTTACCAGCCTGGCATGCTTGAATGCAGAAGCAAGGGCTCCTTTGCCAGTAACATTTTCAAATATGCGGGGCGGCGGGTAGTTTTTACTGCCTGTCAGGATAACATACGCAATAGTATCGTTTTCAATGGAAGGTCCGATCATAATGGGTGCAAGCCCCTGGTAGGAGCGACCGAAATATGTTTTTAGTGCGTTGTGTTCAAATCCCTCTATGCCTTCCATGTAATACATAATACACAACGCTGTATTTAAAAGCTGACGATGTTTGTTGAGACCTAAAACCTCTGAGATCGGACTGTTTGCGCCATCAGCAACAATCAGCTTTTGTGCTTTAAGGTGTGTATGTACACCCTTGCTGCTAAGCCCGAGTTCTACCCCGCCGGTGCTGTCGTCGGCATCATATACAACTGTCCCGGGCATAAAGTCGACCCCGGCCTGCTCACACTCCTGCCAAAGCCCCTGCAGCAATTGTCCTTTATCAAATTTAATTACAATAGGCCGGCCGTCATCATGGGCGAAATGAATCGTATGCCCTCCGGGTGACAGGTAATACTTATCGGTTATATCAAACTGTGGTCCATTGTAATTAACGGCAAAGGCATTTTTGGTAAAAACAACTCTACCCTGCTCAATGCGCAGCGTTTCGCTGCCATAATTTTCATCCATAATAAACTGTTCACAGCAAGCCCGGGTAATCCTGGAAACATCCAACCTTTTTTCAAGTACTGCCACCTTAAGGCCCAGCTGTGCCGCAGTTTTAGCAGCCATTAGTCCGGCCGGGCCGGCACCTACTATTGCAACATCAGCATACATCAATTTTTTCCTTTGAAAATTTGTAAAAAAACGTATGGTAGTGAATACAATACAGGGGTACTTAGTGAGCCTGCTTTTTTAATCCACGCAAAATATGCGCTATATTAAACGAGTGTTGATCTGCAAGATCATATCCGGCATCCAATGAAAAAAATACATTAAAGGCACCCATGGTGATTAACACCATGCTGCGTGCTACTTTTTCAGCATCTGTTTGTATAAATGTACCGGCTTCAATGCCACTTGCAACAATATTTTTGACCCTCTCAACCTGTTCTTTGTAATAGGTGGTCATCACTTTTCTGATTTCCGGTTTGCGGACGCTTATTGATATAAATTCTTGTGAAAACTTTATAAAATCAGTACCTTCCTTTAAAACTTGGTTTGCAGTTTCAACAAACATTCTCAATCGCTCTTCCGGCCCTGAGACTGTCTTGGCAAAGTGAGGGATCTGTTCATAATAGCGCTTATTCATGTAATGAAACAGTTCAATAAAAAGCTTATCTTTAGACTTAAAATGATAATATAATCCGCGTTTGGTCATGCTGGCCCTTTCGGCAATCATGTCCATCGAGGTTCCGTAGTAGCCGTTTTCATTAAAACATGCTACCGCTGCATCAAAAATGACTTCTTTGCGATTTTCTTTTTTCCCCAACGTCTTTTTGGCTACCTGGTTCATCAAAATCTCCTATGTTTGTTACTTATCTAGTAAGTATACTTACAGAAGAAACAAAGTCAAGAAAAAATAATATCACTTGAAAATCTAATAAAAATTTAAACACCACAGTTAGGCAAAATTTGCCTCCAAACAGCTTTTAAGGTGTTATTTTTTTAACATTCCTGTCAGGATTCTTACGATTAACTACCGTCCTGTAAAGATTCTTTTGACTACCAGATACATTGATCGTATTCAATTTTATAATCATTTGATTTAACTTGTCTTTTTTTGTGCTACGGACGGGACCGTTTTCGCGAAAAAGTATTTTCTTTCTGGCATGCTATCTGCAAAAATCTTAATTAAACTACAGGAGTCTAGTATGCGACTAATTGTCTTTCTGACATGCTTTATTGGAATTATCTTTTTTTCTTCCACTATTGGCGAAATCTATTATGGAATAGCCTCGAACCTGCTCAGTATCTGCTTTGTGCTGGGAGGAACTCTCCTGGCAACTTTGATTTCTTTTCCTCTGGAAAAGATCAAGCGTATAAACGATATTGTACAAAAAGCCTTCCGGGCCAAAAAATTCGATTATGTTGAAAATACCAGGCTGGTCATACGCATTGTACGGGAATATAAAAGGCGCGGATTTAAATCACTGGAGGCCGCCTCCCGGGAAGCTCGGAACTGGTATCTGGAGCTTGGCCTGCAATTGATTGCCGACAAATGCGAATGGGCCCAGATTAAGGCAACCATAGAAAAAGAGTTTGTTTTCGACAATATGGAAAGTGACAGCACCCAGCGTATACTGCACTCCATGTCAAAATATGCACCGGCTTTCGGCCTTGCCGGAACCATAATTGGATTGATGAGAGTTTTTCCGCAATTGTCACAGCCGGAAAATATCGGAAGTGCAATTTCTCTGGCACTGCTGACAACACTCTACGGTGTTCTGCTTTCTAACCTCGTTTTTTTACCGCTTGCTCACAAGCTGAGAGACAATGTTGCAGATGATGAAATTGCCTACAGATATATTACTGAGGCTCTGAAATGTATTCATGAACAGGAATATTCAATAATTATCGAGCAGAGGCTTTCCGCACTCATGCCGAAACATGAGTTAATGCGCTATAATGCTGAAAAAGCCGACCCGACGCATATTCGCATGGCGGAAAACAGCTAAAAGGTGCAATATGAATACGTTACCGGCAGGCTTTACAAAAAAAAGTGATGCAGATATATGTGATGTAGAATCACTGCTCACAAAGAGAAACCGCGACAGGGAAAAAGACAGGAATAGCGAAAATGCCTCGTGGCTGATCACCTTCGCAGACCTGATGACTATTCTGCTCGTTTTTTCTTTTGTTATGTTTATCACAAACTACCGGGAAAAAAGCGGCAGGGCTGAATTTGCCGCAAACCGACCTTTGGATCAATCCGCTTCTTTGATATCGGTTGTGCATGCCGACACTGCAAAAAATTTCGAAGAGTTGAGTGTTCCTGTACACGTGTATAAAGATAGTGCACCTGCGGCACGTTCTACTGATAGTGAACGCATAATTATGAAAAAAAACGTCAGCTTTACACAGGATACACTACTGCAGCAGTCTTCCAAAGCAACCCTCAGAACAATTGCACACCTGTCCGGCAAAAATCCGTCATCCAAAATTATCGTGACAACTGACTTGAGGGGTTCGTCAGGGCTACCGGTAAAAAAAGCATTGCAGGTAGTACATTATCTTGTAGAAAATTGTTCTGTTGCCAGAAAAAACATATACCTGCAATCCCCTCAGCCTGCCCCTGCTGCCCACCATGCTTCACATAATATAAATACATCTGTAGAAAGACCCCTAGAGGTTAAGCTGATCAAAGCCTTCTGGTGGTTATAATCACCCCATTTGACTGCCTTTACGCTACCCACCAGTATGTTTACAAAAATATATTGCGTCTGTGCAATAAATACTATAAATAATAAATGTCATGGGCATGCTTGGGCTATAATCAGCGGGTCAGCCCGAAGATGTTGATCTCATACCTCAAAAAGGGGGACGGTATGGACGGAAAAGATCACATATGCACGGGAGAGCATAGTGGACATATCTGTGTTCTGGCAAATCAGGATAAGTTTGAGGATATCAAAGAACTGACAAGAAACCCGAAACATGTTTGTTTTAACTGTGGCCGGGTTGCAGATTCTGAAAAAAACCTTTGTAATCCCATGCCATTAGACTGAATGTGTGATTTTTGACTCACTGAAGCACCTATATAGTCATATTATGTAAAAGTTGTTCATAGGGAGATACTTTTGTTATGCCAGTTGTTCAGATTCCTGAAAAATTAATTGAAAAGGCGATCTCAAGATACGCTGCTGAGATTAGGAAAACAAAGCAGAAAGTCTCTGAACCACCCAAAAAAATTATTACTATATCACGACAGCTGGGTACCGGCGGCAGGAAGATAGCAGAAACGCTGGGTAAGAAGCTTGCTTGTACGGTGTGGGGTCGCGAGATTCTCGATGTGCTTGCAAGTCAGTCAGACTGGAATTATCAGTCCCGTATGTTTGAAGCTCTTGATGAAAAAACCCAAAACGCCATAGAGGGTGTTATAGGTGACTTTTTCGGTCGTGTGGATAAACATGCCTATTTTTATCTGTTGCCAAGAGCAGTTTACGTCATTGCCCAAAGCAACGCAATTATTCTCGGCAGAGGCTCGTACCTGCTGCTGCCCAATTCATTCAGAGTTCATATTAAGGCATCCTTTGAGACCCGGGTAAAGAACATGACGACGTATGAAGGTCATACCGAGAAGGAGGCAAGGGCTCTTTTGAAAAAAATCGATAAAACCCGCGATAGCTTTATCAAAGATTTGGCTAATCGATTACATATAAAAGATTATCATAATGCCTTCGACCTGGAAATCAACACCGACCGCATTGACGTAAAGAATGCTGCCGCTACAATACTGCACGGATTTTCGCTCTATTATTTTGATTTAAAGAAAAAGAAAAAAAATATTTATGGTTAATAAAACCCCAGGTCACATGTGACCTAGGGTTTTTAAAATCTGTATTTTTTAAATACGCAGAATTATTTCTTCTTGCGCCCTTTGGTCGTCTTTTTCTTCCCCTTATTTTTCAGCTCAAGAAACAGCTCATAAGCCTGTTTGGGTTTAAGGTTATTATGCACCACGCCCCGCACCGCCTGAATCATGGCTTCCGGTGCTTCGGACTGAAAAATATTGCGGCCCATGTCAACACCCGCCGCACCTTCCTGAACAGCACGGTACGACATTGTGAGGGCATCAAGCTCCGGGATTTTCCTCCCGCCCGCCATAACCAGCGGCACCGGACACGAAGCAGCAACCGTATCAAAGCCGTCACTAATATAGTAGGTCTTGACATAGTGGGCGCCAAGCTCGGCACAGATGCGACAGGCCAGCCTGAAGTAGCGAGCATCGCGTTTCATATCTTTACCCACGGCAGTTACTGCCAAGATCGGTATGCCGTAACGGGTTCCCATGTCAACCAGGCGGGTCATGTTGTTGATTGACTTGGTCTCGTATTCACCCCCGATAAATACCTGCACTGCCAGTGCAGCTACATTCAGTCGGACGGCATCTTCCATGTCAACGGCAATCTCTTCATTTGAGAGCTCTTTCAGAACACTGGGACCGCCGCTGGCCCGCAGCACAATGCCGCCCTGAAATGAAGGCGGAATGGTGGTGCGCAGGATACCTCTTGTGAGCATCAGCGTGTCTGCATAGGGGGCCAGGGGTAAAATCGTCACATCTATGCGTTCAAGCCCTGTCGTGGGACCCTGGAAATAGCCGTGATCGATTGCCAACATTACCGTGCGTCCCGAATCGGGATTAAATATGCGGGAGAGCCGGTTTTTCATCCCCCAGTCAAGCGCATTGGAACCTTTCACGAAAAAACCTTCTTCTTTTGTCGGAATATCTAAAAAATAATCCTTTCCTTCCTTATCTGCTTCAGGCATTCTCATCTCCTTCTTAAAAAAATAGTGTTTATTTTTGTTTGCACATCAGCCATCAGCTTTTCAGCTTTTCAGCTTTTTTTATCCTTGAACCCTCGAGTCCTTTCCTCTCTTTTCCTTCATTCCTGCGGTCTTACAATGACCTTGATTGAGGCATCTCCCTTTTCTACAAGCTGAAATCCCTCCACCGTATCAGCCAGCCCGAAACGGTGTGTTATCATATCACTGACTTGGACACGCTTTGAACGTATCAGCTCAATGGCTCTTACACAGTCAGACGGTGCGCCTGCATATGTGGTAGTCAGTGTAATATCCCTCCTCCAGAAAAGCTCATTAAGAGCAAGAGGTATAGTCACACCATCCATAGTTGGGGCAAAAAACAGTATCGTACCGCCGGCTTCAACGGTTTGCAGTGCCTGCTCTATGGCTTGCACTGCGCCGGTACACACGATAACCGTATCGGCACCATAACCGTTATTCTTTTCACGGAAAAAAGCAGCAATATCCTGTCCGGCCTCCAGGACATAATCGGCCCCAAACTTTTGGGCTGCATCAAGCCGGTACCGGCTCACGTCAGTTGCGATAATAAGACCCGCGCCAAGTGCCCGTGCGAGGTTGATGTGGAGCACTCCCGAGATGCCGCTGCCGAGCACCAAAACAGTCTGGGCCGGTTTTAAACCCATAACCTCCTGACCGCGAAGCACACAGGCAAGCGGCTCAACAAAGGTTGCCTCATCATAGCTCATCTCATCGGGAAGTTTCCAGGTGCCGTGATCAACATTAATTACAGGCAAACGTACATATTCACAAAACCCGCCCGGTTCAAAATGGGTGCCGGAGAGCAGTGTCTTGCACACGGTTTCATGCCCGACAACACAATAGTGACAGGTGAAACAGGGCACATGGTGAGTGGCCGCAATACGATCACCGGTTGTGAATGCTTCTACGCCTTCGCCCGCCTCAATAATCTCACCGGCAATTTCATGCCCAAGCACCAGAGGAGCCTTGTGGATGCGGTACCATTCCATCACATCACTGCCGCAGATACCGCTGGCATGAATTTTTGCTACCAGTTCACCCGGCCCGGCTGACGGGGTCGGCATTCCCTCAAGACGGATATCTTTATTATTATAATACATTGCAACGCGCATAGTAGATTCCATTTGATATACAGCTAAACGGCTATCTGGTGATTAGTTTCTTGTGATATATAATAGGAGAATAGTATAGAAATATCAAGCTGTTATGTCAAGAAAATTGATGAAAGCTTATCTTTTAAGTATGCAGCAGGATTTGTCCTGCACATTGTGGAAGTTTGCCGTAAAAAAAAGCAAAACTAATCTTTCAAACTCTTACGCTAAATACTCTTTAGGCTACTACACATAACATCACGGTATGCTTACCAGCCTATTTTTCTACAGCAATCTCTTTGTAGACTTTTCCCAATCTATTTATGCTATTAAAAATTAATGCTGAAGTCATTGTCGCCGTTGCAACCGCATCAATATCAGGGTCAAAAGAAAGCTTTTGTTCCAGTGATCTGCCCAACAGTTTTTCTTTAATAAAGCTGGAGTCGCTTTCTTCCCATTCAACATTTGTAGCCTTGGTAAGATACACCGAGGTAAAATCTGTAATAATACCCTTGTTATCGAAAGTTATAATAAAATGCACTCCATGGCAAACATCACAAACAGGTTTTCTGTGTATCAGTTTCGAATAAAGCAGTGCTTTGCTGTTGTTGCCGGTTCTATACCCCTGGTATATATAGTCACCATCTGATAACCGTATTCTTTTTAGATCTACTATTTTTTGATATCCTGAGAAGCGGGCACCATTAAGCATGCTCTTCTCTACCAAGCGTCTGACCTCACCCCTGGAAAGATCCAGAAAAAGTTTCCTGTCTTCAGTATTTGATGCTGTATACCCCGTATCAACTTTCTGTTCGCCACTGTCGGCGGGAATTCTCCGTAAGGCAAAGTCTATCTGCGTAAGCAGTTGTTCTGAAGAACTGTAAAGCCCTTTGTGAGATAATGCAACAATCATTTTATCACTGCATTTTCTAATAAGCAGTGTAAAGGGCGTACCTCCGGGATATCCGATTAAATCATATGAAGTGAACTCAGGATCGGGCATCATGGGGAAAGGTATGTCTTTCTTTTGCTTAAATCGTGCAACCTCATTTTTGTTGTTTCCCACGGCAATACCGAATATTTTGACCCTGTCTTTCATTTTATCGTTTTGAACAATGGTTTTGTACACCTGGTTCGTCAACAACACCTGTGCCTGGCAGGAAACACAGTGTGCATTCAAAAATTCCACAACAATAAGTTCAGCTTTAATATCCTGCACAGAAATATTCTTATCAGGAAGAGGTGTTACATTATTTTGTATAATACCAAGATAGGTTAAATCATCCGATGTCAGTTGTTTATTCAAAGCCAAAGGAGGGAACTGTTCTCCGGGACTAATTACTTGTTTTGAAAACATTGCATAAACAGCACCGTAACATATTGCTATACTTACAGTAATTTTAATAATGGATAACAGATTTTTGATCATAGTATGAATATTCCATTTATTATTACAGGATTATTGATCGGCAATCCACCGGTTGCAAAGTACATCGATGAATTTCCTGCACCTAAGATCATCCTTTTATATTGCTATATTTATTGTTACCCTTTTTTTTCAACTTTATAAAAAATATCAATTATTTGCAAGCCTGTTTATCATATCATGATTAAATATTGTCTTAACGAAATGCACAGATTATGCTATTCTAAAAAAACAAAATTTGTTTCATGACATGTATCAACTGGTCTGCTAATATCTATTTACAATAAAGCTCTAGAGGCTATGCTTATCCAGGCCCTGAATATACCCATTGTGCTGCTGTATTTGCTTGCTGCTGTTACCTATACAGCTTACTTTATAACTCAAAAACAGAATTTAAAAAATGTGCCGACGCTTGTGCTTCTGGCAAGCATTTGCTTTCACTGCGTTTATATCATTTTCCTGGCAAAAGCATTAGGCCGTTTCCCAATATTTACTGTTTTTGAAGTTTTAACAAGCGCTACTTTTTTATTTGCATTTGTTTATCTGATTCTGGAATTTTTCATAAAAGACAAATCCATGGGAGTCCTTATCATTCCCATCCTCCTCATCTTTCAATTTATTGCAATAACCGGTATTGATACTATACCAAAAGCCCTGCCCCCTCAGCTTGAGCAATTATCGAGAGTTACATTTGGCATACATATCATTTTTATGATGCTGGCCTATTCAGGTTTTGCGGTTGCATTCATAGCAAGTGCTATGCACCTGTTGCTTGCAAGAGAAATACACCAGAAACGTCTGGGCTTCTTCTTCTCTCGCATACCCTCGCTTGAACTACTTAACCGTCTCAATGCCTCTGCAGCCTCCCTCGGCTTTATTTTTGCAACAGCAGGAATGCTTTGCGGGTTTTTGATGGCTACACAATACTGGGGCAATCCAATGCCGCCGGATCCCAAGTTTATTTCATTTTTCCTGACCTGGGTATTATACCTTTTTCACCTTTTAGCCCGCCGCAAACTTGGCTGGCATGGTGAACGCGCTGCATGGCTCTCTGTTATCGGTTTTTTATGGGTGACGGTAAATCTATTTGTTGTATCTCTATTCCTTACAAAACTTCATTTATATGTATAATCTATGCAGATATATGCCATAGGCTTACACAAGAACAATATCACTAATGACACCTGGGAACAGGCACCTGCAAACCCTCAGGCGATAAAAAGCTGCTGCCGGACTCTCTCCTCCTTTAACATTAGCAAAGAATCACTGCTCGTAATATCCTGTCATTCAATTGAAATTTTTGCTTTGCTTGAAGGTGACATCAATAAACAAAAAGAAATACTTAAAAAATTTCTCGCTAAAATGCTAAACCTCGAAGAGTCGGAGCAAAATGTTTATTTTCATAATCTGGAAGGCCCTGAAGCAGTCCGCCATTTTCTTAACCTGGCTCTGGGTGTTGAGCCGATTGCTTATGAATCAGAAAATGACTTCCTTGAATGTGCCAGCAAGGGTATCACCCTTGCTAATGAATTCGGCAATGCTGACTTTGTGCTGAACCGCCTCTACCAGACCGCAATATTACTGGCGGCTAAAGTTGAACAATCCGGAATATCTTTTGATCATGCCTCGATCTATCAACAGATTGAGGATTTGATGAAAAAAATATTCGGATCACTTGAATCAATCGCTATACTTCTGGTTGGTACTAATGCGCTGAGTGCTCCCCTGCTCAACTCCCTACAAAGCAAACCACTGAAAGATGTCTTTTATATTATGTCTACATCCGAATATGGTACCGAATTTATTGCCTTATCTGAAAAGCAGATTGTCCCGCCCCATGAGCTTAATGACAAACTTGCACGAGTTCAGGTTGTTTTGCGGATGAATCAGGATTCTTCAGAATATTTCACATCGGACAATCTTCATAATATTATGGCTCAGAGAAAAAATCAGCCGCTGCTGATTGCTAACCTTGATACAACTATTATTCCAGAAGCCTTGCTCAATAGAATATATAACCTTTTTGTATATGATCTAAATGATTTTCAAAATTTTGAAACTGTTTCACAATCCGCTAATAAACGTACAAAAGACTTAATTGAAAATGAGTTAAAAGATTTTTTTTCTTGGTTTTATTCAAAAGAACACTACCGTTTCGGTGATATCATCGGTAAAAGCAGGCTCATTGAAGGGGTTCTTGAACTGATTGCCCGCATATCACAAACAAACATTACGGTACTCATCCAGGGGGAGAGCGGTACCGGCAAAGAACTTGTTGCAAAAGCAATTCATGAAAACAGTCCGCGCAGTAAAAAACCCTTTGTTACTGTTAACTGCGGGGCTCTGCCGGAAACACTGCTTGAAAGTGAACTTTTCGGTTATGAGCGCGGTGCATTCACCGGTGCACATGATTCAAAAAGAGGTCTCCTTGAAGAGGCTGATGGCGGTACGTTGATGCTTGATGAAATTGGTGATACTTCACCTGCTTTTCAGGTAAAACTGCTCAGGGTTCTGCAGGAAGGTGAAATGCGTCGTGTCGGCAGCACTCGTTCCCAGCACATTGACGTTCGTATTATAGCTGCAACAAACAAGCAGCTTGACGGGCTTGTGGCCAAGGGTAATTTCCGCAAAGATCTGTATTACCGGCTTAAAGTCGTCAATATTGACCTGCCTGCGCTGCGCGACCGCAGGGAAGATATTCTTTTACTTGCCCGGCACTTTATTGCGCACTATTCTGACAAAATGAAAAAACGTGTAACCGGACTTGATAACAGCGCCAGTGACATAATTATGCAATACAACTGGCCGGGTAATGTTCGTGAGCTGGAAAATGCTATTGAGCATGCAGTGGCTCTTTCTATCGGTCACACAATCCTGCCGGAGGATCTTCCTACGCATTTACATAGAAAAGAAGAGCACGAAGTTATACCAGAAAATGGCCGCGTGATTACGCTCAAGGAGATGGAAAAGCAGTATATCACAAAAGCTCTGCAGCATTACAGGTGGGACTATGACCTGGTTGCGCGGGCGCTGGAAATCGGCAGGACTACCTTATGGCGCAAGATGAAGGAGTACGAGATAGAAAAACCTTCCGAGCACTGACCTTCAATTCTTTATAGCTTCAATTTTTGCTATTTCGTTTCTAATTCGCCCGGCCAGCGGACTTTCCGGTGCTATCTCAAGAAATTTGTTCCAGGATGCAAGCGCTCCCTGATAATCTTTCATATCATAAGCAAGTACAATTCCCCTGTTAATCAGGGCGTTGTGGTGATGGGGCTGATAAGAAAGGCCCTTTTCGAATTCTTCTATGGCTCTTTGCGGCTGACCGATCCGCCGGTAACAGGTACCCATATCGGTACGCACGTTCACATTATCAGGGGTAATATCCAGCGCTTTTTGATATGCATCGATTGCTTCCGGGTAGCGCCCGCTATCCATACACTGATTGCCGTGAACAATGAGTGCATTTAAATCATTGGTTGCCGGCAGTGTGTTTTGGGAATGTATGTGGTCAGGCTGTTTTACTGCTGCCGGTGTTGAAGGGTTCTGTTTTAAAGCGTCCGGTGTTTCGGGTGAGGTGCCCTCCTTGCAGCCCAGGCACATTATTGCAATACAAAATGCACATAAAAAAAGGTGCTTACTCATACCGCTCGCTCCTCAAAGAAATATAACTGTGTTTTGGATATAACGTTGACAACCACCTAAGAGTTACTGTATTACATACCCCTGTTTTGTCAAACTAAAAATTACGGGTATCCTGCTATAATAACCCGCACGTATAGATTCTGCACTTTGATTGTTTGATATGAAAGTGAAATGTATGCAGTGAGCAGCCTATACGGTATAGACCATATAAGCGCCGTAGAAAAGCACAACAAGAGTGGCATATTCTGCTGCCATAGAGGATAGTTCCTTATGCAGAATATGCAGCGGAACCGTAGCGATAAAAAGCCCACCATACAAAAGGGTCCATACAGCAAGCTCTGATTGCAGCCCCTCAAAAATTGATATCAGGGCTATCACCAGCGAAAGCAGTAACACTACTCTTCTGATTATAAAGGCAACAGATGTGAACCTGTCATTTCTGTCAAGTTTATAGGTGAGCACGCCATCCTTTTCAGCAAGATTATATTTTGTAAAAAGGAAAAGGGCGCCCGTAATAAGGGAAAAAACCAAAAGGTAGCCGTAATAGCTTACCAGCGTGCTGCTCATTGCAGGTGCGGACAGCCTGTTTAAAATAAAAACTGCAGATAAGGGTGTAAAAATGATACCGAAATTAAGCAGGCTGAAACGGGTCTTAGTGAAAAACAAAAGTGTTTTTTTGTTTCTCGTATATGTTCCCAGATGTGCTCCTAAAAAATCATAGCCCGTACCGAGAATAACAAGGCTCAACAGTAAGACCCCGTCGGCTTTTACTTTGATTTCAAGTAAAAAGCCTGCCAGAGCTAATAGGAACGTGAGACAAATTAAAGAAACAACAATCTTTTTGCGTAACTGTGCGCTTTGTGTCATTGGTAGTTACTCCATTGTAACTGGTTATATAATATATAACAAACACAGTTGTTTTCATCCGTAATATAGTTTATCAATATCTTTGTATACATCCGTTTGAAAGATATAAAGCCATGCTGTTTATTCTTAACACAGTCATCGGGAGTGCACTCACCTTCGGATTTTTGTAGTTTGTCATCTATACGGTATATTTAACGCTATAACCATATCTATCAAATTTAATGCCATATAAATAAAATTATAATATATAATAATTTATGGCATTTTATTGCGGTTTGACATCCCCTGAAAACTTTTAATTTTCATTTTGAAAAATAAATTTCATAATGAAAAAATCAAGCGTTAAGTTCTTGATAAAACATTCAAATCAGTAATTCTATTTTTGAAATACAAGGCAGTTATTGATCATTATTATACTAGAGCAGTTCCCTGTTCTCCATAGCCCTTGAGCGCTGCAAAGGCTGCTGTGGTAAGAACAGCTGCGGCAGTGCGAGCGATGGACGATATGGTAACTTCCGGATATTCCAGCGAGCACATAGCCTGGAGCAAACAACCCGAGCCGCAGGTTGACCGCTAATAGTCATGAATAATGCGGGCTAGATGTACGAGTAACGCGAGAAACAACTTGGGTGGTAAAAAAAGGGGCTGTGAAGGTGTTGAAAAAGTAATTTACTCGGGGCTGTTCAAAAATGTCCAAAACGTAAGGCGCGCAAAATCATGTGGAATGAGGTCCGTCACGGCGGGACTGACGGGCGTTTTTCAGCAGCCCCGCTGTATAATCAATCACTACATAAATATTGGGGGGATTTGTGTAAAAAAAACTTTTTTTAGGATGATGAAATTTTAAAATAAAGAATTTTATCTCTGCGAATTCGCTCTACTTTATACAATGTTTCCTGTTCGAGCCTCTTACTTAATCTGGACAACTGAAGCCGTAAAGCTGCCAGATCATTAATATCAATATCTTTTGTCTTTACTGCCTCCAAAAGTTCATTATAGTTTTTCTCTCCCTGGGACAGTATCTTGTAGAGCTCATATTGTTTAAGATTTAAAACATCCGCAACATTCTCACTTTGCTTTTTCTTTTTTTCTTTTTCAAGTATCAAAGCCGGGTTGCTTTTAATTTCAGCCAACTCCTTTTGTAATCTTATTATCTGACGATCTTTCTCTTCCAATTGATAATACAGCTCTTTAATTTCATTATTGCTGGCCGGTTCTGTTTCTTGGCCTTTAGAGCCGAGTTTTTCGATATACGAAATTATCCTGTCAAGATCAAGCGGCTTTGAAAAAATCGCATTTGCCCCGGCTTTTTTGGCCTGTTCAACAAGGTCATGCATAGTATAGGCAGTTATCATCAGAACATCCGTTTCGGGAGACAACCTTTTGATCTTCTTTAAAAGCTCAACTCCATTCATGCCGGGCATTTTTATATCTGAAAACACAATATCAAATGTCTTCTTTTTAATAAGCTCCATTGCATCAGGCCCGTTGTTAAGAGCAACCACTTCAAAGCCCTTGTCTGAAAGAATATAGTTCATAGTTTTCAGCATGCCGGCGTCGTCATCAACTAGTAGAATATTTACTGGTTTTTCCATAAGTTATTGCAACTCCCTGAATCTCAAATAAAATGTGGTTCCTTTGCCCTCTTCACTCTCAAACGTGAGGGTTCCCCCGTTGGCCTCCGCCATGTTCTTGGATACAGCCAGTCCTAAACCGATACCTTTTGCCTTGGTAGTAAAAAGCGGTTCGAAAATTTTATCCATATTTTGTTCAGGTATCCCGCAGCCGTCATCAGCAAATACCACCTCAGCACTGTGATCCGCTACTCGCGTTGAAACAGTCAGCGTACCCCCATCTTCCATAGACTGCACAGCGTTTGAAACAAGATTAATTAATATCTGGGAAACCTGTGTGGGATCAACAGATAGCCGGGATATACCTTCAGCAAAATATGTCATTACCGAGATATTATCAGGAATTAAAGACTTTGACAATACTTCCCTTACCAGTTTATTTATTTCAACATCTGTGCGAATGGGCATCCTGTCCCGAGTATAATCAAGCAGATCCGAAATAATCTTATTAGCTGTACTAATCTCCTGGTTGATTATATTAACGTTTTCTTTGATGGCATCATCAGCATAGCCCTTCAGCTTCATTGTGAAAAAATAAATAGCATTTTTAATCACACCCAGGGGGTTGCGGAGCTCATGACTGACACTGCTTGCCAGTTCTCCAAGCACAGCAAACTTTTCTTTACGAACCAGCTCTGCATGAGCCTTTTTAAGTGCTTTGGTTCTCTGTTCCACTTTGATTTCAAGGTTGTTTCGTGCTTCTTCAAGCTCAATAGCATATTTTTGCAGGTCCTGTTCAGCCTTCTTTCGTCTGGTAATATCTCTGTCGGCACCGCGAAATCCTAAAAGTTTCCCCTGTTTCGATAAAAGGGGAGCCCCATTTGTTTCCAATACAATGGGAACACCGTTTTTATGAAGGCTTATCCTCTCAAGATTCGTAAAAGGCTGTCTGTTGTCTGCGATCGTTTGTAATGCTGTTTTAAGTTTTGTGATACTGTCATCTGGCATGACATCAAAAATAGTTTTTCCCAGAAGTTCATCAGGAGTATAACCCAGAATCCGTTCAGCTGTCGGACTTACATAGATAAACTGGTAATCTGAATCAATTTCCCATATTACATCACTTATGGTTTCAACTATCCCTCTCAATTTTTGCTCGGACAGCGTCAGCTCTTCTGTGCGGTGTTTTACCATAGCATCCAGTTCTATATTCCAGCGGTTAATACCATAAATAATGATGAATGATGTTAAAGCAACGGCAATCAATAAAATAAGGGCCGCCAGAGCAAATTGAACTGAAAAAGGTTTTAACATGTTGCTAAGCACTTCTTCAGGTGTCTCAATAATCATGGACCAGGTCTGATCAATGACTTTTATGGGGTATGATACAGCGGTAGTCCTTATCCCATCCGGTGATATGTAATCTCCTTTAAATACCTTTCCTGCTTTAACCTCATCAAAAAAACGCTTGAACGCCGGATCGATATTTTTTTCCTGGGAAGTAATTTTGCCTGATCGTAGCTTTTTGGGATCGCATAAAATATTGCCACCTGAATCAATCACGCAAGATTGCCATTCCGATGTTTCTATAGGGAAAAATCCTTTTATTAATTCATCAACCTTGACAATAAACGTCACTGCGCCGATAAATTCAGCAGTATGAGAAAAAACCGGCATAGCGATAGTTATTCCTTTCTGTTCCGTATCAAATTCCTTAAACTTTACAAATTCAAATACCGTCTCACTTCTCTTTAAAACCTTTACTTTTTTGAAAAATTCCCTGAATGAAAAGTTTGCACCCTCAAGCTGGGGGGCCTTTACTGCAATTCTAATAACCCCACGGGCATCCAAAAGACCTATATCACTAACATCAAGTTCCTGCAGATAAGTAAATTTGTCTTTAATTATTCTTCTGCTTTCCGGCAGATTAAAATCCTTTATATAATGGCTCCGTGAAAGGTATTCCAGTTCCTTTATTAAAAACTTCACATTCTGCTCAATGCTTACAGCGGTCTGCTTAGCCACGACTATCTGCTGGTTTGCAAACTGTTCCTTTATCATTGTTAAGGCATCGTTATATGTCCGGTAAATAACGATAGCCAGGCCGATTACTGCAACAAAATATACAAACGGAAAAATAACCTTGAAGTTTTTTTGAATCTTGCTTTTTAAAAAAGCTCTCAGCGGGTTTAGCTTGATATGAAAATTCATAACAAATTAATTGCTATATAAGTGTACTGTATCAATACTGTGTTGTAAAAGAAGGTACCCTTATTGAAGAACATGCTTAGCATGCTAAATTTTATTATCTCTTAAAGGGCCATTTTTGTCAATACTTGATAGAATCTGTACTGCTGAAGTAGCCGTTCTACTAATTACTACATATTGTCGATTATGTAATTCGTTTCAATAGATTTGACACATTAGTTGTTTTTTTGGTACTATGAGTAAATAGAAATATTATTTCAAATAGCTATAATACAAAAAAATATAAAAAATGCCTGATTTAGAAAAAGAATACTTAAGAATCAGGGTTCGCATACTGGTGCCGGTTGTCATTGCTCTTACGACAATCCTTGCAGTCTCCCTCTACAGCATCTACTGGCTTCAGCAACACAACATGTATGAGGATATAGAACATGAGATTAAAGAGGTTGAATCTCTATTCCCTACCTTTTTAAAGAACGAAAGTAATCTGCTTGCCGCTCAGCTTGACAATATTAAAAACAATAAAGATCTACAAGAGGCCTGGGCCGCCAAGGATAGAAAACTATTACTTCAATATGCCCTGCCGCCTTTCCAGTATCTAAAATCCAGCACTGACATTACACACTTTTATTTCATTAATATTGATAGATCCTGCTTTCTACGCGTTCATAATCCTCCCCGTCATAGCGACATCCTTGACCGGTTCACTCTGTTCCAGGCAATACGCCAGGGTGAACCGGCCAGAGGAATAGAACTGGGACCTTTTGGTACTTTTACCCTGCGTGTTGTGATTCCCTGGATAATCAACGGGAAACTTACAGGGTATCTTGAGCTAGGCAAGGAGGTTGACCATCTTGCCCCGGAACTTGAAAAAATACTCGGTGTAAAACTCTTCTTTACCATTGAAAAGAAGTATCTAGACCGTGAAAAATGGGAAGAAGGCTTGAAAATGATGGGTCATTCCGGACGCTGGGACCAATTCAAAGACTTTGTTATTATATATAAGCCTCTCGATAAAATCCCGTCTGATCTTTCCAACATCTTTACATCTTCTGAACAAATAAATGATGAATTAATTTTTGATTCTACCCTTGATGATATCGAATATCGCGGCGGATTCCTTTCCCTTCTTGATGCCGGCAGTCGGCATGTCGGTAATATTATAATTCTCAATAATATAACTGACGAAAAAGCCTCAGCACGCACCTCGCTGATTACACAACTGATTATCTTCTCTATGGTCGCTGTTCTATTATTTATCATTTTCTATACCTATATAAGCCGCATCGAGAACACTCTTATAAAAGCAAGCGATAATCTGCAACTGGAAATACAAGAACGCACAAATGCTGAAAATGCCCTGAGGGAAAGCGAGGAACGGTACCGTGCTATCGCCGAATCTACTCCAGATGCAATTATAACAACCAATAGTGCAACAAAAATACTATTGTGGAATAAAGCAGCCGAATCAATTTTTGGGTATACACAAAATGAAATAATCGGCAAGTCATCAAAAATACTTGTTCCTGAACGGGTACGGGAACTTGAAAAGCTCGGGGTAGAGCGGTCGGCAAAAACCGGCATTTCTGCTGTACTGGGAAAGACTGTTGAATCTGTCGGATTAAGAAAAGACGGCAGCGAGTTCCCAACAGAGGTTTCTCTTTCAAGCTGGTCATCCGGTGGTGAGGCATACTATGCGGCTATCATCCGGGACATAACCGAACGCAAAAAAGCCGAAGATGAGCTGGCAGCTACCCGTGATGCGCTTTTTCGCAAAGAAAAACTGGCCGTGCTGGGACAACTGGCCGGAGGTCTTGGGCATGAACTGCGCAAGCCCCTTGCGGTAATAAAGAATGCCTGCTATTTTCTCAAATCAAAAAAAAGCATTATCACCGATAATGCTGTGAAAGACAACATAGATATCATTAATGCTGAAATTGAGCTGTGCAATACCATTATCTCTGATATCCTTGATTTTTCCCGTGTTAAAAAACCGGTAATGCAGCAAATAGGCCTTAACAAACTGCTCACCGATGCGTTATCCCGCATAATACTGCCGAGAAACATACATTTGGAAACTAATTTTACAAAAGATATAGAATCTGTTTTATGTGACCCTCTCCAAATCTCCCAGCTGTTTAATAATCTTATAGATAATGCCGTGCAGGCAATGCCTGACGGCGGGTCTCTTAAGATATATACTCACAAAAAAAACAATGCTATTGAAGTCGTTGTAGCCGATGACGGCTGCGGTATCCCCTCAGATAGACTTTCCCGGATTTTCGAGCCCCTGGTAACCGGCAAAGAAAGCGGTGTGGGCTTGGGACTGGCGATCTGCAAAAAGCTGGCTGAAGTAAATCATGCAACCATTCTTGTTGAAAGTTCCGAAGGTAAGGGAAGTACTTTTACGTTAAGATTTGATATATAAATATTTTTTTTATTAGGCCACTGCAGCGCTGCTGCACCATGTACAGACAAAAGGAATTTCCATGAAAAATGGAATAAAAAATTGCTGGGAATACATGGAATGCGGCCGGGAACCGGACGGCAGGCATGCCGGAGATCAAGGTGTCTGTCCGGCAGCCATAGAACAAAGACTTGATGGTATCAATAGCGGAAAGAATGCCGGCCGCATATGCTGGCTGGTTGCGGGAACCTTCTGTCACGGAGAAACGCAAGGAACCTTTGCTCGAAAATTTTTCAATTGTAATCTCTGTTCCTTTTTTCAACAAGTCTCAAAAGATGAAGGGGCGAATTTGATCTTAGAGACTGAATATCTGGATGAAGACTATAAAAAAAGCAGCAATACCTGATTCCTTTTTTTATTTATACCCTTTGGTTAATCTATTTCCTGCAATGGTAATGGATTTTTCTGGTGTTTAATGTTTTATTCAAAACAAACACTCTTTTTTGTTCTAACTTCCCCAACCCCGGCAGCATTATAACTGCCTGAGCTATTGAATCAAATAGTTTCACCTGTGGGGATCGTGACAGGCGCTGCACTCCGAGCCGTCTACCCCGTGGTGACTGTCAGGTGCTTCATCTAGTGATTCTAAACCCTGCTGCCTGAAACTTATTACTCTCCCGCCAATAGTAACCTCGGCACAATTGGTATCATCATCATTTCCAGGGCCCCAGTCATAACCATCCCATGATTGTCCGTGCCCATGACAGGTCTGACAGCCGTTGCAGTATGAATGCCAGTCATAGGCGCCCAGCCAGTTGGCATGACACTTAATGCACAGGCTCGCGCTGCTGCCCCAGTCAACCTCGGTACCGTTTATCGCAACAACCACACTGCCGGCAGTGCCGTAGGTATCCCAGGGAGGTCCGGTCCAGAGAGCACCAGGCCGCACGCCATCATCAACAAAGGGGGTACCGTCAACAAAGTCGCGTATCATATAGGGGTTGCCCAGCGTATTGGTTGGGGTATAGGAACCATGTGAATCGTGACAGACCGTGCAGTCAAGCTCATATCCCGGGGCACCTGAGTAGCCTTCCCATCCGCGCTTGGAGTCCAGTCCATGGGGAGAGAATGTCCAGGTATAGTCAACATGCCACACTTCATCAATGTGATTATAGGCGGTGCAGTTGTCAGGATCTATGCCCCGCATGGCAATTGAAGGCCCTGAAACATCGGGACCGATTCCCCCGGAAGGGAATCCCGGATCTTCCGGACCGATACCGCCGTAATGACAGCTCAGGCAGAAATCATTTATGACACCTGTCCAGGCCTGGGTCGTGTCGGCAGGATTGGCAACAGGTGTATCCGCAGATGCGTTATGTGCACCATGACAGTTCAGACACTCTATCTTGGCCCCGCTCCAGGCCTGATCACCATCACTGATATCATGGTGACTGTTAACTTTACGCAGGGTGCCTTCATTACCAAAGCAGAAATCACCATACCACTCATCCCACTGCAGCGTACCGAGAAAACGGGTTGCTACATCTGGCGGTGAGTTACCGTTGCCGAACGGATCGAAAGGAGATGCGAGCCGCTGTGCGCCGTCATCATCATGACAGTTTGCACAGAAATCAGATAGATCAGGATCAGAGTTTAATTCATCCGCGTTAACAAAGCTGTAAATACTTCCGTCATCCGGATCTATAAGCTCTACGATACCGTCCATATGCGGTCCGACTCTGTGACAAACGCTGCAGGCGCTGTCAACGTCGGCACCATAGTGGGCGTGAAGCCCGGCATTGCCTTCAGGAAATTCTCCCGCTACGCCTCGTCGGCCGCCAACCGGCACACCGTCACCATTGTCCTGTACGGCACTGTGACATCCCGTGCAGCTCCCACCCCCGCCAGAGGGCAGAAAACCGCTTTGATGGGCATGGCAACCCGTACAGTTAGTACCAATAAAGTGCGAATAATCTCCTGTGCCATCATTAGTATGATAGTTTGTCTGGGTATGGCAGGCCTGACACACGCCGTTATAGGGCGGATTCCCGTCTGCGAAGGCAAAGTGCTCCGGGGTTTGCTGAAAAACAACCGGATTCAATACATCAGGCACAAAATCTGTTGATACTGCACTGCGAATCAGCTTCAGGTTATAATCCGTTATGCCGGTGTGAGAATCAAAACTCTCCGAGCGGGCATGAGGATCATGACAGGTACTACAGTCTATGATGGTGCTGTTGTCATTGACCCCGTGATTGCCGATCTGGCTCATTGCTGCGGCCACCCCGGTGGGGTTATGGCAGGTCTTGCACAGCGCTTCCTGCTCCGCACCCCGCGGTACCGGCTCTATGCCAAAGTCCTGGGGCAACATATAGTGACACTGCAAACACTCCTCATCGTCAAAGGGATCGGTTACATGCGGCGGTTCAAAGTTAAACCTCGGCTGAGCCCATACACTCACCGGGACCAGCACTACCACAATGTTCACATATAGTATCAACAATATCCTGTTTTTTTTCATATTGTATCCCCTTCCCCGTCAATTATGGAACGGGCATATACCCTACCGGCTGTATGTAGTACACATCTGAATAGGTCGTCTGTCCCAGACAGTCTGTGACCGTCATCCGGAATTCAAAGGGCCCCTGCCCC
This sequence comes from Thermodesulfobacteriota bacterium, assembly GCA_028278025.1. Lineage (GTDB taxonomy): Bacteria > Desulfobacterota > WTBG01 > CAIYCZ01 > CAIRTM01 > JANQFE01. The sequence goes on from JANQFE010000150.1 coordinate 31,500, forward strand.
GCCATTGCCAGGGTGAGGTGAAAAATAACCGTATCCCACGCACCCAAATGCATTACGGTAACATCAGTTGATTCTATCCACTCTGTTTGACCATAGCCCCGGTACTGCCAGGTGCCGGTCGGCAGGTCGCTGCAGCACACCTTATCCTCAACATAGGCCAGCCCGCCTGACCAGATGCCCGCCATTACTTCTGAAGGAGCACCGGAATCCTGCGACATCCAGATCCAGCCCAGAGGTGAATCTACAGACCTGACCGGACCAAAGTCAATCTGCGGTGGCTGGTCATCATTATTGTTACACGCGTCACAAGCATCTCCGATACCGTCTGCGTCAACATCTGCCTGGTCGGAATTGGCAACATCCGGACAGTTGTCAACATCCCCGCACACCCCGTCACCATCTATATCGTTATCAGGGTCATTGGGGCAGATCGGATAATCCATAGTGTAAATTATTTCTACCCGCTGATTGCCGCTGTTGGCAACAACCACCTCGGCCAGCGGTGTTACAAGCATGTCAAGGGGTACATTGAGATCTCCCGGCCCCGTACCAAAGCTGCCGTAGCTGTCTATAAAACTGCCGTTCTGGACATCAAGAATCTGTACCCTGTTGGCATAGCTGTCAAGAGCGTGCAGCCGTCCAATCCCGTCTATTGCTATGCTTTGCAGTTTCTTGAACTTGCCCTGCCAATCGGCCTGATCAACCAGCATTTCACCGTAGGTGCGTAAAAAATTTCCCTGAAGATCAAATACCTGCACCCGGGCATTGCCCTGGTCAGCCACGTAGAGCTCACCGTCCTTTACCGCCACCGATACCGGAAAACTGAACTGCCCGTTGCCCGAGCCGGACGAGCCGACATTGCTGACCCACTGACCGTTTGCATCATACACCCGCACCGTATTGTCCACACTGTCCGCAACGTAGAGGGTCCCGGAACCGTCCACTGCCAACTCGTTAGGCATCTGTACGCCCCCGGCACCAATCACCGATATCAGGTCCCCGGCAGGACTATACACCTCTACATTATCCCGACCGTTATTGCCCACATATATATTCCCCTGAGGGCCCACTGCCACACCCAGCGGACTGTCAAGGCCTTTAAGCTCACCGGTCAGGTTCAATTCCGCATCATACACAAACACTGAGCCCACCAGCGCATCACTGACATATATCGGAGTGCCGGTGGCCTGGGCCGCCCGGGTCGGATAGGTGTTGCTGTGGATTACCGTTAAATCTCCTGCCAGACAGACTGCAGACTGCAGTAACACTATAACCACTATTGCCTGACAGACACCAGCAGCCGTTATTCTTTGTTTGTTCATTTTACACCTCATCAGATAGTAGATAGTAAATAAGGTTTTTGGGGTTTTTGCTTTATTACTTCATGCTTTATTTGTCAAAAAGTATTGTTGTATTACACTTTTATTCTACTCTGGTATTGTATTCCTCTAGGTACTGGTTATGTTCCGGATCGTCAGGGTAGTTCTCCACTGCAGGGTCATAGGGAAAACCGCTCATTGCCTCAAAGGGCAAAGGCTCGACTGTATGCGGTACATCCACCTTGGCATCCTTGTAATACCCATCGGTATACATCATGAATTTTCGTGTTGTACCCGGTGCCTGAGGACCGGCAAGGCTGAACCTGAGATCAATCTCATCACCCTTTCCATAGATAACAAACATGTCATCTGTCTGAGAAAGCAGGGATGTGACATCACCAAAACGGGTATAGTTTCCGGGAAAATACTCGTGAATGTGATTGGGATCATTCTCCCTGTAAAGATAGTTGTAAATCTCGTCGAAAACATGTTCTTTATCGCTCAGGCCGTATGAGCGCAGCTCTGCTGATACAAGCGGTACTTCGGTCAGGCTGACAATCTCGTCCTCGGTGATATCAAATCGCACAGAATCAATCAAAGTCTTAAACAGAAAGGTCAGTCTTACTTTGTATACATTCGTCTGAAAGATATCTGAAATATCGAGAGCAAAGGCTCGCTTAAATTCAGGTGGTTTGGGCAGCTCGGCTATTGTCTTATCCACCGAAACCCACTGGCCGCCTGCCTCAAGCACCTCAAGCTTGGTGCGCGGTCCGAACTGGGATGATCTTTCTACACCCTCAGGGCTGTCCGGGAACATGCTCACTCCGTCTATGATCAGTTTAATCTGAGGTGCTGCTGAAAGATCCCCAAGGTCGATCTCAAGGGTTTGATAAACAAAATCTATGTTGCGGTCTTCATTAAGTATGAGGTATTCACCGTCTGAACTGCCCAGCTCAACAGACACATCCGCGCCAGTATTAACATGGGTAATGGCAAGCGGTCGCTGCAGAACCTGGGAAGCGGTATGCAGCACATCCTGAAGATCGTTAAGTGTACCGCCAAATCCGGGCTTTTCGCCGTAGATGCTGCGGTTCATGGGTATGTCTATTACATAGAGCTTGAGCTCATCAAGATAATCGGTTTCAAAGCGCTCTTCGACAAGCCGCATCTGGTAGTGCCCGTCTTTTTCTACCGGGTTTGTTTCAAGGACATAGTAGTCGTTCGGATTAGGGGTAAAATAGCCGAAGCTGCCTTTGGCAGCCAGTTTCCCGGCCCCGTAAAGATCTGTCTGAAAATTAAATTTTTCTCCATCCCATACATACAGAAAAGGACAGCTTCCGCTTGGGTTCCATACCTGGAAATTATCTACAAAAGACCAGGTAGACTCTTTTATCGTGTCAAGCGCGTTCCGGGTCTTGACCCGCCACCAGTAGGGCGCATAGTATTGCGGTTGAAAAGTCCAGCTTACGGCAGTTATCCAGCCGGAAGTAAAGTTAGGTGATGCCATCAGGGCCTGGTCATCTACTTCAACGTAATACTCAACAGGATCCTCAAAGGTAACCGGATTCCATTCCAGCGAAATTGGCGGAATCGGTACTATCGTCGGCGTTATATCGGGCTCAGGTATCAGCACCGGTGCGAGCGGAGTGCCGGGAATATTAATAGTAAAAGCTTCAATTGGCGACCAGTCGGATATTAGTCCGGGCCGGGCCAGATCGCGGGCTCTGACTCTCCAGTACCAGGCGCGCGATGTATCCAGGGTTACTGTCCAGCTTGTTGTCGGGTCCCAGTTGAGTATGAACGACGGGCTGCTCATATCAACGTTGATGCTGATCTCCGCGTAGTACTGTGTTTGCCCGCCGGATGGAGGTGCAACCGGGTTCCACTCCAGCGTGACAGCAACAGCCGTCTCAGAATCAACATCGCCCTCAGATACTAAAACAGGTGCCGAAGGGACAAGCAGCGCGAACGAGGGGTCAGAATCGGGCAGGGCATTTGTCGACATGCCGGGGTGACAGTTGTAGCAGGCATTGTTCGGGCCGTGACAGTCATAGCAGTAGAGCCGCCCCCCCTCCCAGACCGCCCCGGTGTGACACGCGCTGGTACAAGTTCCGTATCCGTTGGCAGGTGCTCCGCCCGTGGTGTATCCACGCCCGACATCAATGTTGTAATCGGCATGGGTATTATTAGAATGACACTGGTTACAGCTCCAGCCGTAGTTGCCGGTATGGTAATTAACACTGTAAAAATGTTCGTCATGATTACCCGTGCTTGGCGGATCACCGTGACATGCATCGCAGTCAAGTGCTGCGCCGCCCCATGTGGGTGTCGTATAGCTGGTCGGCCCGCCCATACCATCGCTGCTCTGCACATTGCTGTGACAATAGAGATTGGAACACTGCCCGTAGCTATCAAGCATGGTGGAAGTACCATCGTAGGCAGCTCCTGCAACTACAGGGTCAGAAGAAAAATTCAGGTTTGATTGACCGTTAACGTGATCATCAGGATATGTTGAATGACACACATCACATTGGATATTTAATTCTGTGCTTGACGTATGAACTTCATGGCTGCCCAGTACGGACGCATTATCACTGGTTGCCAGGTGACAGTCGCCGCAGGCAAGCGTCCCACCCCACTGCGGGGTAGTATTATTGCCGCTGCCCCAATCAGTTCCGTCAGACAGTGTGCCGTGGCAGTAGAGATTATCACAGGTCATTGTACCGCCCGTGGTGACGGTCGTATTGTTGGTTGCTTCGTAGCTGTAGGGTGCATCCAGTATCTGTCCGTCATAGGTGGCCCCGGTACCGTCCTGCCCGAAAGCATTAAAGCCCATCTGGATTTGGTTGTTACCTGAAATCGGGCTTTGCGGCATGCCGCCGAAATGGCAGGTTTCACAGGGATAGTTATAGCCGGAAGCAGTTGCGTGCGTAGCGTGATCACCGGCAGTCTGTGATCCTGTCGGCAGCGGAAGATTTACAATACCGTCCGGGCCGCCCAATGTATCCTGCGTTGGTGGAAACCCGTGGCAGGCTGAGCATGCCCCTGCGCCAAACAAAAATCCCTCTTCATGCACATGACATGATGTACAGTCGTTTCCATAATAATGTTCATGGTCGACAGTGCCGTCATTTGTGTGGTGGTTGGTTGCAGTATGACAGCTCTGGCAGACCCCGTTGTAGGGACTGTTGCCTTCATCAAACGCAAAGTGATCTGGCCTCTGTTGAAAAATAACCGGGTTTAATACATCCGGTATAAATTCTGTTGAAATTGCGCTGCGAATCAGCTTCAGGTTATAAGCGGTTAGTCCAGAATGGGAGTCAAAACTCTCCTGGCGAGCATGAGGGTCATGACAAGTGCTGCAGTCAATGATGGTACTGTTATCATTAACCCTGTGATTTCCCACATTGCTCATTGATGCCGCCACCCCGGTAGGGTTATGGCAGGTCTTACACAACGCCTCCTGCTCCGCACCCCGTGCCAGCGGTACTATACCGAAATTATGAGGCTCCATATAGTGGCACTGCAGGCATTCTGCATCATTCCAGGGATCAGTTACATGCGGCGGTTCAAAATTGAACATCGGCTGGGCAAACACACTACCGAGAACCAAAATCATTAAAACGCCAAAAAGTGTAGCAGTAAAAGTGATAAACTTGCCGGATTTTTTCATGCAGCACCCCCATGTTAGAATATACTTGTATATATTATAAAATCATATACCTAATTGTCAAGCTATATCTATCATTCGTAATGATACCTATCTCATTATTTTGAAATAAAATTTTTTCTACGATGATATATATCTTTTTGCTTGACATATATTAACATGGATGGTATTTTATAAATAAAATACACATAAAAACCCGGGGGATATAATAAAAAACTATGAGAAAGATTGTAACTATCTGTTTAATCTTTTCTTTTATGCTCTCAGGCTATATCATTACTCCGGCATATGCCGCATCAGGGATTGCCGGCACCGCTCATGATTTTACTGATGAGGGCTGGGATCCGCCAACATACGGCAATCAGGTTCTGGGACTCTGTGAAGCCTGTCATATTCCCCATAACGCTGATACGACAACCGAGGCACCCCTCTGGAATCATGAGATAACGGTACAAAACTACCAGCCCTATACAAGCCAGTCACTTAAAGCAACCCCGGAACAGCCGGGCCTGTACTCGCTGCTGTGCCTTTCATGTCATGACGGTACTGTTGCGGTAGATTCCTATGGTAATATGGATGGATCTGTCTTCATCTCTGACTATGACGGCAGCTATGTTTTCGGAAACGATCTGACCGGTGACCACCCGGTAGGGATTCAGTGGACACACAAAGAGCCGGCCAATTGCGCCAACTGCCATTTTGCCCACAGCGGCAGGACCCAATTACCCTTTTATGACGGTAAAGTCGAGTGTGCCACCTGCCATGATCCCCACAACAAGGGTGATATAGACTTTAATTTCCTTCGCATCACAGACGTTGACTCTGAAATCTGCTTATTCTGCCACGATAAATAGACTGGCGTTACAGACAATAAGCTAATAACGTTTACAATAATCCCTCGCAACATACAGCTTCAAACCCTAAAAAAGGTGAAGACAAACAAGACTTCACCTTTTTGCTTTTTATACTTTGTTTGCCCGTACCCATCTCTATTATTAAACCTGCCACTATCTCCCGATTGCTTTGATCTGCCTCCGCCGTCAATTATTCGTAATAATCAAGCATGTTAAAAACTGCAGTGTGTCATCATGCAATATAGTTTTCTTTGACAGCTTACTATGTTTTTTATTTGTGTATCTCTAATTTTGATACAATAATGGCATTGTCTCAAAAAAACGCTGTTTTTCAGTTAGTTAATCTTGCGTGAAGCTCTGATAACTTATATTTTCCAAAGCACCAGCATCTTTTGACTTGTACAATATGGTTTGCTATATTTTTAAGGAGTTCATACAAAGCCGTTATACAAACAGATTTTTTTAGTTATGACCTTAAAGGACAAAAAAAATAAATCTTTTCCGACCAGGGTAACTCCTGAGTTTTTAACCTGTACCATTCTCATCGTAATAGTATTTTCCATATATTTTCAGGTGCAAAACCATGAATTTGTTAATTTTGATGATGATTCATATGTAACCGCCAATCCTTATGTCCAGGACGGGCTGAGTATCAATAGCCTGGCATGGTCCTTTACGTTTAACAAGTTTGATGGTCACTGGCACCCGCTCACCTGGCAATCACACATGCTGGATTATGAAATTGCCGGGCTCAGCTCTGCCTGGCATCACATGACAAATGTGTTTATTCACCTGCTTAATGCGCTGCTGCTGTTCTTTGTGCTCAAAAAAATTACCGGCGGAATATGGCAAAGTGCCTTTGTTGCTGCCCTTTTTGCAGCTCACCCCCTTAATGTCGAATCGGTTGCCTGGGTTGCCGAACGAAAAAATGTTCTAAGCACCTTTTTCTGGATACTTACAATCGGGTGTTATGCCGGTTACAGCAAACGTCCGGGGGCAGGCCGCTATGCAGCCTGCCTTGGGGTCTACCTGCTGGGGCTCATGGCAAAGCCTATGCTGGTTACCCTTCCCTTTGTGTTGCTTCTTTTGGACTATTGGCCCCTGGGACGCCTGCGTATTGGACAATTTTTCAGAAACAGCTCATCACCGAACGGTTTGCCTGCTTTTCGTCTGATCCTGGAAAAAATTCCTTTTTTTATACTGGCGGGGGCTTCCTGCGTGGTTACCTACATTGCAATGCAGCGCGATGGTATTCTGGGTACTTTTGAGCAGTATTCACTAGGGGGCCGGATATCAAACGCGCTGGTAACCTATGTTGTGTATCTGGTTAAAATGATCTGGCCTTCCGGCCTGGCGGTCATCTATCCCCATCCCGGTTTCATCCCCCTGTGGCAGGCCGCAGGTGCTTTTCTGGTGCTCTTAATTATGTGCTTTACAGCGTTTCTAACTATCAGAAGCCGCCCCTATATAGTTGTGGGATGGCTGTGGTACCTGGGAACCCTTGTTCCGGTTATCGGCCTGGTGCAGGTGGGACTTGTCTCGCGCGCTGACCGGCACACCTATGTACCGCTTATCGGGATTTTTATTGTGGTTGCATGGTTTAGTGCAGACCTCTCTGCACAATGGCGTTACCGCAAAAAAGTTCTTTCCGCGGTTTCAGCTATAGTACTTATCTTCCTGATGACGGTTGCGTGGATGCAGGTGGACCGCTGGTCAAATAGCGTCTCCCTCTGGCAGCATGTCTTAAGCGTAACGGAAAGAAACCATGTTGCCCATAACTGTTTGGGAGTTGCTCTTGCGCAGCAAGGCAGCATAACTGAAGCAAGCACCCATTTTCGCGAAGTGCTTAAAATCAAGCCTGATAAGGATGTAACCCATAACAACCTTGGAAAAATCCTGACCATGCAGGGAAAAAATGACGAGGCTATGCAGCACTTTACTGAGGCACTCAGGATAAACCCCGGCAATATCAACGCCCGCAATAATCTTGCCATTGCCCTAGCCGGTCAGGGTAAAACCGCTGAGGCTATAAACCATTTTAAAACAGCGCTGCAGATAGAGCCTGATAACGCTGAAACCCACAACAATCTTGGTATTGCACTGTCAATGCAGGGCACATTATCCGAGGCTGTTATGCATTATACTGAAGCACTGCGGATAAATCCCGGCTACGCTGAAGCGCACTACAATCTGGGAGTTGATCTTGCAGCCCTGGGCCGCATTGAGGAAGCCATAGTCCACTACAGGGAAGCTTTAATAATCAGACCCGATTATATCAAGGCACGTAAAAGTTTAGGGGAAGCCCTGGCTGCCCAAAAGCGCATTAACCGGACTCCCTGAAATAGAAAATACATCTGACGAGTGCTAAGCTACAGCTTTTCTTAATGATCATGAATAATAAGGCAAAAACTTCTCCGTTTATGATCACAATTCCTGTTGCGGGAATCATCATTGGAATAGTCATAGCCGGCTGGGGGTTTTATAATAACAGGGATTTTTATCATGATGATGCATATATCTCTCTGCGCTATGCATATAATCTTATTAACGGCCACGGCATAACATGGAACCCCGGCGAATATGTTGAAGGCTATACAAATTTTCTTCATCTGGCATGTATAGGTATGCTGGGCGCCTGCGGCATTGAACTTGTGCCGGCTTCGCAGCTAATAAATATTGCAGCGTTTCTTGCTTTGAATGTTTTTTTAGTGTTCTATTTTTATTCAAGAACGCTTGCAGGGCGGGCTCTGACACTGCTTCCGGCTATTCTTACACTTACTGCTTTCCCGCTTATTGTATGGTGTCTGGGCGGCCTGGAAGGCCCCCTGTTTACTCTTTTTTGCACCCTGGGAGTATGTTTCTTTGCTGACCGGCCCGAAACAAAAAGTTATCCTCGATATCTGGCATGCAGCGGCCTGTTTTTTGCAATGGCCTGCATGACACGACCTGATGGTATTATATTCTTCAGCATCAGCCTGCTGTTTTTGGCCATAGGTAGGAACACCGGCAAGATAAAGTTTCTCATGTTTTTTACGGTGCCCTTTGTATCCGTTTACGCATCATACTTTGTATGGAGACTGCTGTATTATAAAACATTGCTGCCAAATACTTTCTATGCCAAGGCTACTGATTTGACACCGGCAAAACTGCTGAACGGACTCAACTATATGTGGGACTATATGACAGTGCCCCCCTTTTTATTTTTCCTTCTGTTGCCGGTGCTTGTCTACACACTGTACCAAAAATCTTTTAAAAGACCCTGTCTGTATATTCTTGTGTGCATTCTTTCATACCTTCTGTTTATCGTTTATGTGGGTGGCGACCACATGCAGGTATTCAGATTCATGCTGCCCGTCATCCCTCTGTGCGGCATCCTTTTATACTTGACTATCAACACCGTTGCTGCAAATTCAAAACGATCTCTCCTTTTTATTGTATATGCTTTCATCCTATCCTGCAGTGGCCTGCAGTGCACGTATAATGATCTGAATCCCCGCAAGCCTGATCCTGCCGCATACCTTGGAGCCCTGGCAGGAAAATATATTGCTGCTACATGGCCGCAAAATTCATTAATTGCACTTAACACAGCCGGTTCAACGCCCTTTTACGCAACCCACAACACCTATATTGACATGCTGGGGTTAAATGACAGGCATATTGCCAGGCGTAAAATCAGTCAGTATATCCTGCCCTGGCAAAAGGTTCCCGGTCATGCAAAGGGTGATGGAAGCTATGTGTTGGATAGAAAACCTGATTACATAATTATAGGTGGCGCGCAGGGTGATATAATCGGCCGCCCCTGGTTCCTATCGGACTGGGAAATAGCTCAAGACCCCCGGTTTTATAAAAACTATCGGTTCCATTATGTCATTCTCAGCAATCAGGAAAATGGTTTTCATAAAAGGGGCTATTATTTCCAATATTATCAGCGTATCAAGGACGAAAACAACAAAACAGCAGATTGAAAACATTACATAATCTATCGGCATGTCATCTTGTGATATCGGATCGGGCGTATCCCGGTAATCACACCTGTTTATACCAACCGCTTTTTTACCTTACCCAATACAATCAGTAGCCTATTGTAACCGGAAATGCTGTCTTACGATGTGCGCTTGTATATACCCCACAGCCCCATAGAAAAAGGCAGGGACTCCACTTTTCGTGAAGATATCAAAGAATAGTGTTCTGAGAGCTGATCCTTGAGGAAATGATTCCACATATTAAATAAATATATTTCTTCAATAATATAATCGATATTTTTTTTATCGAGATAATCTTCCAATGTTTTATTCTTTAAATGCACATAGACCTCTTCATTGATGACCCCATCCAGATTAACCACCCGGCTGCCCAGCCAATAGCTTAAACAGCCGGATTGAAAAGCACCGATTTTAGAGTTATGAGGGATGACGTCTGATACAAAAGAATATGCAGAAAAATATCTTGGTGGAAACAATTTTGTAAATTGCCCATAATATTGATTAGCAAAATAAAAAGCATACGGAACAAATAATATGACACATAAGACAGTGCTCACCCGGCGCGTTACTTTAAATTTAGACATAACCCGTTGAAACGTTATGGCAGGAAGTAAAAGCAGCAATGCATATACGGGATAAAAATATCTATACAGATGCCAAAAGCCGCCAATAACATTAAGATATGCGATAATGATGATCAATTGGAAAAGTAATACTACACCGCATGTGCTGCGCAGCTGCCGGTCTCGTATTACACAAAAAAGACCGGCCAGGTATAGTACTGATATAAAAATCAGCCATAACAGATTGTCCAGAATTTGTGCCAGCGGCAGGTAGACAAAAAACTCCTTCTTAAAATAATAAAACATCATCGAAAAGAAGCCGTCATGGTTGGGATGGGTGAAATTGAAAAAGATACTGGTAATTTGATTAACTGCTTTTCCGCTTACAGGCATAATACTGCCTGTTTGAGTATACGTAAAAAACAACCATGGTGATGCCACTGCTACGGCGGTTGTGCTGCAGATCAATATATTACGCATACGCAGAAAACCTTCATGTCGCAGATCTTTTATGGCAAGCCATGCCTGGTCACAAGCTATTGCGATTCCCAGTATTGCAAGGTCGACACGGGCCCAAAAACCAACCCCTAATAAAAGACCGATCGAAAGCCAAAAACGAGGCTCTTTTGTATCATTTTGTTTGATAGTCCAATAGTAATACAGAGTAAACACAAGCATAAAAAAAGAAAGAGTGGTTTCCATACCGTTAAGGACCTGATTCATGACATATGGTGACCAGATCCACACAGATGCAAAAAATGCAGCAATGGACCGCGATGAAACCCTGCATAAAAGACGATATAAAAAAATATGGGCAGCAAATGCGATGAAAACATTCAATGTAAGGCAAAGATGAATGGAGAGCTCGAGCTGATTGCCATAAAGGTAAAAAACAGGCGTGTACAGGAATGCAATCAACGGGTTAAAACCACTGCTTAACGCAAGTGCGGCGGCCCTGCCTGATAACCAATCGGCAATATCACGGGCAATGGTAAAATAAAAATAGGAATCATCAAACAGGGGGCCGTTACCATAAACAAGAGGGAACCCTTCAAGAGTTTGGACGGGCTGCCAGGCAATGAATAAATGAAAAACAAGGGAACCTGACACAGATAACAGGAAAACCAGATCTGTTTTGATCACTTGTGCTGCAGTTATGAAACACTTCATCGAGTCTCTTGCCGGAGATCAACAAAAAAGTATGTCTTCATCCTGTAACAGCCTGAGTACATAGGGACGGTTGTTTGATGCACCCGAATGTTTTTGTTACCCATTTATGGTAAGTCGATTTTACAATAATAAATAGTATGAGATAAAGTTTATTATATGTCAAGCGCTGCAGCAGTTTAATTGGTATGTACAAAAATTTTCATTTAAAATTATTTGACAACCCAGTTTTTTGTTTCTATAATTTTATTAGAATAAAGAGTAACAATTCCGCATTTTTTCCTCAAAATTATCATAAAAACAATCCCATAAGTTCGTGGAATTACTGCGTCCGGCTATCAATGGGTGAACACTCGGTAGAGATGTATACAATGAATGCTAAACTAGAAAACACTATGAAGATGACTTTTACTAATTTTTTAATAATCCTACTATTGCTTATATCTCATACGCAGGCTTACAGCCAGCAAAGTGACTTTTCTGTTGAGCCGGCTGATTGCTTTATAGAAATAATCTGCCCTTCCTGCGAACCTGATTCATTTCCGACAACCCAGACCTCAAGAACCGAGCAGGCAACCCGTGAAACATTTAATCATATTATTGCATCCGCTTCTTTCAGTCCCCAGTCGGCCGGTGATTATATTTCCGGTGACGGTATCTACTGCTATGGCGGTTCCTATGATTGGGCTGATGAGGATGATCCCGGCACCTATTATTTTCATAAGACCTGGGATGTATGCCAGGACGGCAACTGGTATATTGAGTCCGAAGGGGATGTCTATGGTACAATTCCGGAAGATGATCAGTCCGGCACCTGGGATGTTGTATGTAATGACACCTCGGATACAACCACTACGGTTACACCTGATAACACAACCTCTACTACAACCACTTCCCCTGCTGGCAATGCAACCTCTTCCACAACCAGCATACCTGACAATGAAACATCTAGCACATCAACGACGATACCGGATAATGATACAACCATAACCACCACCACTGTACCGTGCCCTGCTGTTGTGCTCTATGGTGAAGGATCTGAAGAGGTAGAGCTTGTAAGGGAATTTCGCGATACTTTTTTATGCACTACCCCGGAAGGACAGGTTATCATCAGCCTGTATTATACGTGGAGTGCCGAAATAATACATTTAATTGAAAGCAATAAGAACTTAAAAAAAATTGCAGAAATTATCATTAAAAATACATTATGTTTTTTTTATGTATCTGAACTATGCAAATAGTCACGGGTATTATAAGTTGAAAAATTAAAGGAGCTATTATGAAATTTTTTATGCACAGCAAAGAATATTTTAAGGGTTATGAGCGGGGTGTTAGAAACAAACTGGATGCCGTATCCTTATTTGAATACATTAATCCTGTCAGCGTGCTCAACACCTCTGTGCAGGACATGCGTGATCGAGAAATAGGATACAGGGAGGGCTTAAAGGAACGTGACAATTTAAAATGTGCATATAATTCTGGTTATTATCGTGGTATCCAGGGTAAAAATTTTTCCAGGAGCTTAACATATTATATAAGTCCCGGCAATTTGCTATTACCTGCTGGAGAAGAAAATGAAGCAATCAGAAACGGTTTTGAAACAGGCCAACTGGATCGTGACCATTTACATTTTGAATAGGCGCTTCTCTGAAATTCCGTTTGCCATAAACAGTAAGCATTGTTTTTGCATTTACTGATAAACTAAATACATAATGTCTGGGATGTTCGTCAACCCATCCCAAGTTCTGTTAAATTACATCTTGCAACTCTGGGAAGGCCCGGCATTTCCGGATAACAGATACCCCCAAATTTTTTTTGGGGGTTTTTGAAATTGCTTACTTATTCTTTGGGATTGACTGTCCTATATTCATAGATGAGCAAGTCTATTTCGTTAATGAGATGTTTTCGTATTGTTTCAACCATCTTAGCCTGGGAAATTATTCCTGTCTTGCTCTCGGACCACGTAGAAGCATGGCAGCTCACTTCCGGTTTTCTTATCAGCACAACTACGTCCAGTAAATCAATCCTCAAGTTGTAAACAAATTGCTTACTGTTCTCTAAGCATAGTGTGTCAAGTTTAACATATATGCCCGTATTGCTGCTGTCTGAAACTTCTATTCCGGCAGTCTTAAATTGAAATTCAACATCTGTTTTCAAAATCTCTTCTGCAAGCCCTGCTTTTTTTGCTTCAGGTGCTAATGCTGCAACAAATACACGAAAGCTTGCAATTTCCCGCAGAAGCTCCTTTTTGTCTCCAAAAAAATGGGCTCTCCCCGAAGCCGTACAAAAAAATAGTAACAGGAACACACCTGTAAATACACAATAGCTTACAGCCTTTTTCATAGGGTCTCCTCCCTTATACAGACTTCTTTCTATTTTTTCTTTAGCAATTGATCTACAATAAGTAAAGCTAAAATTTTCAGCACACTATAGAGGTTATAATCTAATCTGTATTCACATACATCTATAATATGATCCTGTGAATCTGTTACAGCAAAAAATATGCTGAAGTGCCTTCATCCCTTGACTGATCATCATTTTTGCCCAATAATTAAATATACTGATTCAGCTAGCCCAGGCAATATATGCAAAATAATCCAATAATTATTTTCCTTACCGCACTGTTTGTTTTTTTATTTTTTCATCCTGGATGTGAGACGCAGGATCCTGACAATGCAACTACAACAATATCCTCAACAACCTCTACGTCAGCCGGCGAAAGTGACGCAGGTATCGATCTAGTGATGGTAAACATTCCCGGGGGCATGTTTGCTATGGGCTGTTCCGTTAGTGATCTGGAATGCAGCATAGATGAATCACCCCGTCATTCAGTTACACTTTCTGCTTTCCAGATATCAGCATATGAGATGACGCAGGCCCAGTGGGAAAATCTGATGGGATATAACCCGAGCACATTTTCTGCTTGTCCTGACTGCCCGGTCGAGACGGTATCATGGGATACAATCCAGGAATTTATTGAAACACTAAACCAGCAGACCGGCATGCTGTACCGCTTACCCTTTGAAGCTGAATGGGAGTATGCTGCCCGGGCAGGCTCGGGCACAAAATGGTATTGCGGAGACGATCAAAGCTGTCTGAATGATTCCGCCTGGTATTTCGACACACTGAGCGGCCACAATTTTCAACCCCAGCCGGCCGGTCTCAAAACCCCTAATGCCTGGGGACTGTATGATATGACCGGAAATGTTTGGGAGTGGTGTCAGGACTGGTATGATGCCGATTATTATACTCATAGTCCAGATACAGATCCTAAGGGGCCAGCCACCGGTCTGTACCGTGTAATACGCGGCGGCGACTGGGAAAGCACTGCCAGAGAATGCCGGGTGTCAAATCGTTCCATGGGCGACATTTCACTCAGCTCTGATCATATCGGCTTTCGGCTGGTTTTAGATAATAGTGCTACCCGGACGATACATTAAAAGATTGTTTTACCTTTTGAAGTTTTCATTTATGCACCAACGATCAGTTGGCTGGTGGTTGGATTTCTGCTGGTTAAAACTGTAATACAATAAAAAATATAAGGGGTCACTTTTGAAAGCAAAAAAATCTATGTAAAAATCGCTCTTGGCATAACGGCGCTGGGAGTTTTAACTGCTCAATGTGCATGGATGTCAAATCAGAAAGCAGCTGAAACCAGAAAAATGTTCACTGTTTCCGGTTTTTACGTCCAGCGTGTAGAAACACCGGAAAAAATCAAATGGCTCAAAGCATTTCCTCAGCGAAAAATTATTCCTCACATTGTTGACGGTAATGCCCACTACGTTTATGCAGACGCGGATTCCTGTCAATGCTTTTATACCGGTGATGAGCATGCATATCAGCGCTACCGGGAGCTTACATCGCAGCAAAAACGTGCTGTTGTTCCTGAAAGCACCAAGCCAGGCACGTACATACGCAGGCCAGCAAGATGCCAGCTGTGTGGTCCGTTAAGTACGGCAAAATAACAATTCTACACTAATTTTTCTTCTTTCTTTCATCACGGTACCCTTTATTGATGTTTACAATTATAATATATTAAAAACCCACATGATGTAATCACAACACAACTTACCACGTCATGCTAAACTCTGGCCGTGAGTTATTCTGAACATCTTTTCGGTAATAGCTGCGTTTTCGGCAGAATGCATGTTATACAGTTGTCTGTGTATGCTCAGTAAAACTATAAAAGTTTTATTGCATTAGTTGTCAGAATTGCTTTTTATAATGTAATTACGATTAGTTAGCTTGTGAAATCAATATTGCAGATGGCAGGGAATTGCAAACTGCTTGAAGATATTAATCCAGTCCTCATTACTAATTTAATACCGAGGGGATTATAGGAAAGGTAGAAACTTTATGCTGTTATTTTATTCCTGCAGTCCTTGAAAAACCATTGGGTATAAATCCTGATACTCAACTAAAACAGCCCCCGTACCGAAAACAAATGGCCCCACATTCACTCCAAGCATAACAAATGTAATATCACCATTCCATAAGCCAATGGCTTCATCTACAGCAAAATATATCGCCAAAAAACCGTTTCCAATGACTACATAATATCCATTCCCTTGAAATCCTTCCAGTGTAAATCCTACCCTTTCAGTGAAGCTGACCCGGGCATTAAAAACTTCAACAGGAGTATAAAAGAAAACATTAAAGGTATTGTTTGGTAGCAAATTAATTTCACTATCATGTTTTTCAACTGCTCCAGCAACCCCGTTATATAGTAGCAACATAAAACATGTGAAACTTAATAACAGTACAACTTTCCGAATTCTCATTGTATATCCTCCATGGTATCAGCCTATCAGTATTATTTTTCTATTGGTATCCCCATTTTTACGTTTCAAATATCATTGTATTATTATCTATTAATATATTTGTTTTTTATTTATATAATATCATATCTCTGCAAATTACTCAAATTATTTCTATAATTAATATATCGTTAGCATTGACATAAAAATAAGCCTGTGTTATATATCACAAAATTTGAAACAATATAAAACTGAGGTTATTAATTGGGTTAATTCAAAATCAAGTAAGGAGGTACAATGCAACGTTTAATTCTCTTGCTATCATGTGTAGTTATTCTTTCACTGCCGATATATGTCCAGGCAGAAACAGCAGCAACATACGTCGGAGCAAAAAAATGTAAAACATGCCATATTAAAATTCATAAAACCTGGAAGCAAACAAAACATGCCACCACATTTGATCGGTTAAATGAGCAGGAAAAAAAGGATCCCTCTTGCATTGAATGTCATGCCACCAACAAAGACCCAAACCTTCCCGGCATTCACTGTGAAGGCTGCCACGGTCCCGGCAGCCTTTTTACTAAAGCAAAAATCATGAACAAGAAAAAGTATAAAGCCGACCCGGAAAAACAGCGCAAGCTGGCTCTGGAAGCAGGCCTGATCCTTGCACCTGATGAGAATAACTGCAAGCAGTGCCACAATGAAAAAAGCCCGCACTATCAGGGCTTTGATTTCAAAGCCCGCTATGAGGAGATTAAGCACAAAAAATAATTTTTCTATCCCGGTTCCACAAAACTCAATGATTGTATCTATCCAGGCGTTTGCTTCACCAAGCAAACGCCTTTTTATTCTACTACAACTACAGCATCTTCAATGATAACATCATAAGAATAACCCGCACCGAAATCTTTTCCAACAGACAGCACACCGCTTGCCAGGATGGTGTCTCCAACTTTGGCTGTAGCTGTGGTGGTGATGGTAAGATCATTGGTGCCGGTTGTCCCGGTTCCGTCCTGCAAATGAATCCAGTTTTTTCCCATAATCATAGCACTATATTTGACTACTTTTCCGCGCACCTTGACATCGTTGCCGGCAAGCGCTTCCTTTTCGGCATACACCTCGGCAACCGTTTTACCATCGTGAGGTTTTACAATCCCGGAAAAATCCATATCTTTTGAAGCAGTTACAACGGGCTTGCTCATGCCGCCCGGCATTTTTGCTGCAGGCCGCTTTGCAGTAGCCGGCGCAGTGCCGCCTGCCGTTATACCGGAAACAAAATAGACAATATCAAATGTCCGGTCCAGGGTTTTGCTTTGAAAATTTTTCATAGGTGCTCCCATGGGCACGCTAACCTCATCACCTACCTGTACTGGAAACTCCGGTGCTGCAGCCCAAATTTTTTCTTTGCCTGTATCAACCTGGACATAGGTGTAACCGGCTGTGCTCATTGTCTCAACAACCTTGCCGGTCCAACCGGCCTGGGCCGTCTGCATTACGGTCGGCTGTCCCGAGCCGGTATCGGGGATATTTTTTGAAGTTTCCCCGTTGCAGCCGCACGTCATTGTTAAAACCATTACTGTTGTCAAAAACGCATTCATGCTTTTTGCCATAATCATTCCTCCTGTGATTGTTGCCATAGAGCCCATACCCTTCTGAGCCTACTATGTAAAACTAATTATTCCAAAATGTTTATTGCCTGCCTTGTGTGTCCAGTGTTACTCTAACGGCACTTCCTGCTGTTGTAATAAAAAAAAGCTACCTTTTTTCAGGGTAAGCATTGCAAACGCCCTGTGGTCAAGCCCTCCATGATCATCCGGCGAAAAATTATAAACACCACTGACGCCTGTAAAATTTTTTTGCTGTTCTATATAATCCCTGATCTTGGAACGTTCCGGACCGACCTCTCTCAGGGCGGCTATAATAAGGTTGGCTGCATCAAAAGCATAACCGCCGTATATGCTCACAGGCATCCTGAATTTTGCTTCATATTCCCTTCTGTATGTTCTAAGCATTTTCCTCTGGGGATGATCCTTGGGCAAATCATCAGCAACCAGCAGCCGGCCGCCGGGGAGCATGACGCCATCGGCTTCCTGTCCCGCAGCATGTGCATATTTTATATGCCCAAACCCATGGCTGAGAAAAAAAGGTGTTTTCAGCCCCATCTGCCTGCTGGCGGTAATTACATTTATCTGTGCAGGTATGATCGACCAGTTGATAATCACCTGGGGATTTTTTCTGTTAAGCTTTTTAAGTTGGGAAGTCATATCGGTATCGTCGGAATCGTAGGTTTTATCGGCTATAATGCTTATTCCCATTTCATGGGCAAGCCGTTTCAGGTGATACCTGCCGGCTTTGCCGAACCCGGTAGTGCATGATATGATTGCCACCCGATCCAGATTAATTGTATGTAAAGTTTCATATATTTTCCTGGCTGCGTCTGCATCATCAGGCGCGACTTTATAAACCCATTGGCGCACGGGGTCAACAATAGCTTCAGCAGGAGCGCATGATATCATGCAAATTTTTTGCTCCTCGGCAACAGGAACAGCAGCCAGGGAACTGCCGCTCCGGGAAGGTCCGATGATGGCAGAAACGTTATATTTTGCAATGAGCCGATAAATAGCCGTAACAGCTTTTAATTCCTGTCCAAGTGTGTTTTCAACATGGATCTCCAGCCGGCGGCCGTTAATACCACCTTCAGCATTAACCTGCTCTTCTATCATCTTTACGGTATTTTGCTGTGGTTCACCCATCCATGATGCCGGTCCGCTCAAAGCAAAAATCGCACCGATTTTGTAGGACTCTTCCTGTGCATATACCTGAGAAACAAGCAATAACACAATAATTCCAGACGTCACTGAACGTATAGTTCTTTTCATACTTATGCTCACATATCACCCAGCCATGCAACCAGATTCTTGCCTAAAAGCAGGTTTTCTTCACTGAGAAACTGGTTCTGAAATATGGCATCGTCGCCAAATATGATAAAGCGCCCGCGGCCGTATTCGCCGGCAACCACGACACCAAAAGACTGCACAGCATCTCCGCTTCCCAGTATTTTATCTCTGTTAAGATCTACCCAGGCGGCCGGGCTGGTGCGCACAACCACCCTGGCGTTACTGCCGTTGTTTTTTAGGGCCCATGCACCAAACACGTTGAATGCTGTAAGCCCTTTTGTCAGCCTGTGCGGTTCCATGCGGGTAACTGAAAAATCAGACGGCCGACCCTGTAGATTGTTTTCTCTTTCTGTAATAACACCGTTTGACACAACAACTCCGAGCTTGTACAGCAAACCTGATACAGGAAAAGGTACATGCAGCATAACACACAGCCTGCCGCCTTGAGATACGTAGTTAGTAATTGCATCGATTTCATCGGATGTAAATGGTTTAAAGGGCCCGGATATAAGCAGAACATCTGTATCAGCTAAAAGTTCGTATGAGATGGCCTGTTTGCTCAGCCGCACAAAAAAGCCCTGTTCCTGAAAAAGGCTGGAAAGCCTGGTAAGGTCAAGCGGCTTATTGCCCTCAATGATGAATCGCTGTCCGTGCCCCTGCTCAAAAACAACCGTACGTTCCTTTTTACTGCTGTCTGGCTCCACTATATCAGCATCCTGCTCCTGCCACCATGTCTCAAGCCAAAGAAAATCAGCATCTTCAAGAGTGGCATTTTTTCTGGTCAGGAAACCGGTTTTGGGGAGTATCACTTTGGATTGATAGCCATCATGCTTGCGAACCTGTTCAGGCATCCCCCTTTTCCAGGAATGTCCGTCACCGGCCAGTACCACAACAGTATGCTGCGGGTTTGTGTTTAAAAAAGTGATCAGGGGCCGTGACATGGCATAATCCCACACTATTTGTGCTTCGCAAAAATTTTTGAATATAGTGTCCGTATCCCCATGTCCCCTAAAGACCTTTCTAATAAATCTTTCATATTCAGGATCAACGTTGCAGCTGAGCCCTGCAAACTGCTGTAACTGTTCCCTGCTCAACGATTGCAAGCCCTGTCGTGATACTTGGTTAATAATCTTACGGGAAATGTTAAGAGCGATCAGGGGAATACGATTTTCACGTGCAAAGAAAAAAATCTCCCTGTAAAAAGACCAGTCTATTTTCCAATTGTCATTAAATATTTTCTTGAAATCATCATCAGCCAGATCCCCCGCCACCCATTGATCCAGATACATCTGGCTTTCAACCCGAAACATTTCCAGGCCTATTGCCACCCGGGCGCCTGCATCATGAAGACTTTCTATAAAGCGCGCCTGGTATGTGTGATGCTGTTTAATATCATGTACCTCACCTATAAAAATCAGTTTTTCCTGCTTTAATTCAAGAATTATCTGTGCAAGATCCGTTAATGAATTATCTGACAGCCTCAAGATCCTATCTGCACCGCAAGCTGCAGACTTCAACAGGGTTAAAGAACATATCATTACAATGACAAGGGCCGGGACAATCCACCACCGGCGCCTTGCGGCTGCAGGACAAACACAATGAGAAAAATTCTGCGCAAGTAAACGGTTCATTTTTTGTTCTTTTCCCCCGGCAACCGGATCCCCATTTTCTTTGGTCTTGACATGCGATAATTCTCAAGCGGTTGATTTAACCGTAACAGATGCTCATACTGTGCGGAATGAGGATCATGACAATAGGAACAGGCCTTTTGATCAAATGTCTGATGTATATTAAGGGGCTCGTCTGAAGCACTGTAGAGCACATCCTGCATTAACAAATGGCAATCTGCGCATGTTGCCAGATCTATGGTACCTATTTCCTGTTTATGCCCGGGGCTGTGACAAAAATCACATTCACGTCCCCTGAGATCTTTATTGGACTGTAAATACTGCATAAACACCGTATGGGGTTCCTGTGGTACCTGCTCCTCTGGCTTCTGTTTGTCTTTTTCAAAATCGGTTTGCTGCAGTGCTTTTTTAAGTTTCTTTTCTTTTTCCTGCTCTTCGGCTGTTGCCCCGGTATCCTCTTCATCCGCCGGAGCAGCTATTTTTTCAAAAGGTATCGGCGTTTTACTTCTCAGCTGCGGATGGCATGAGCGGCAGAGCCTTTCCTCATTGCTTATAAGCAGCTTTCGATATGCAGAGGAATGCGACCGGTGACATAAATAACAGTTCTCAAGGACAGATTTCTCGTGAGCATATCTTTGTTCAATGATTTCTGTTGTATGGCATCCTGACTTAAAACAGAAAGCGAGTGCTGATGGTTTTTTGCGCACCTGGGGATCAAAAACATGGCATAATTTGCATTTTTTTTCGTCCATCGGTTTGTGCGATGACTGAATGCTTTTTTGTACCGCAAACAGGTTCCTGGTAAAAAAGGTCTGTTGGTCGGTTTCCTGATGTTTTTTATCCCCGTGACATGATATGCACAGCTCATACCCCTTTCTGAGCCGCACAAACGATTCAACGCCGGCGCCTGTCCGTACAGCCTTGCGCTGTATCACTCCCTTTTCATGCGGGTTATGGCAGGTGCCGCAAAAAATATTTGAACCATCCAGCGGCAGCTCGACCCCCAGTTCTTTCGATTGCGCTGCCAGTGATTCCAGCATAGTATCGTTTAGCGCTACCAGGTGATCAGCCCTGGCCGGATGCGCTGATTTTTTCTCAGCATGGCAGTTAATACAGTATAATCTCAGCTCACCTTTGAAGGTAACGTCTTCCTTGCTCTTCACGCTCTGTGCATCCGGAACGGAGCCGTGACAAAAACGGCAGCTGTTTTCGATAATATTGCCCTGCGCATCAATTTGCTTGTGAGGGGTGGCCTGTCGGTAGTCACTTTCTATATGACAGACGAAACAGAAAGTACTGAGGGTTTCATAGGGAGCACCCCTGAGAAAAACGGAGTTGGTATGCTGTTTAGCAGGATCAGCTTTCATCTGCATAATAACATCATGACAGGTTGTGCAGGTCAGCTTTCCATCCTGCAGAGGCCAGTCGTGCGGAAAGTTGGTCCGCATTTCTTCCTTAAGGATTACTTCTACAGGATGAATTTCAGATCCGGCTTCCCCGGATTCATGACAGCTGTTGCAGAGCTGTATAATATCATTCTCATATTTTAATTCAGCCTTTGTCTTCACAGGTTGATCTTCAAGATGACATACATTGCAAAGAGTTCCTGACCAATGCGGATTTATAATTTTTCCTTTAAATGCGGCAGCCGCCACCTGTTTCTTTATGCGCGGGTCCTTATGGCACATAACACACAGATCATACCCGCCGCTCATCCTGAGAAAATACTTTTCACCGGCGCCGTACTGGACTTCTTTTCTCTGGATAATCCCCTCCTGATGCGGGTTATGGCATGTGCCGCAAAATATTTTTTCACCATCAAGCGGGAGCTCAATGCTGTGTTTTGATGATTGTGCCGTAACATATTCCTTCATCTCCTTAGAAAGCAATACAAGATGATCGGCTTTTTCAGGATGCGCAAACTCATGCTTGGTATGACACGGAGTACAGTTATATGCCAGTTCGCTTTTAAATGATACAGCACCTATGCTTTCAGCCAGGTGGGGATCAGGCAGAGATTGATGGCAGAAAAGACAGCTGTTTTCAATAATGTTACCATGTTCATCAAGCTGCTGGTGAGGATTTTCTTTCAGGTATTGATCCTCCTGGTGACATAAAAAACAGAAATCCATGAGCCGCTCATATGGGGCCCCTCTCACAAATTTCGGATTGATGCTTTGAGCCGTAGCATTATCATCCATTTGAATCAGAGCATCATGACAGGTCAGACAGCTGACTTTCCCGTTCTCAAGCGGAAAATCCTGCGGGAATAATGCCAGCAGGTCATCCTGCGGTATTACATTCACCGGATGAATATCTGCTCTGGCAAAGGTTGTCATGTGACATCTATTGCAGAGCTTAATCGAATCACCTTCAAACTGCAGCTGTGCATCTTTTTCCCGGGGGTCTTGTTCTGTATGGCATTCCTGACAAAACTTTCCGGTCCAATGAGGATTTACAGCGGTGTGCGGAATTTCCTCGGCTGCGCTGTAATAATAATTCCCGTTGAGATAATACAACCCTGACAATATAAGGAAATATACAGCGGTATATATTACACTGTTTTTTAGCTTGAAATTCATACGTTCCAACATCATTCACTATACGCTTCAATAAAAAACCTGAGGCAGAGCAGCACGCAGTACCTTTTAAAACATAACCAGCTGCGCTCTTATCGCCAATTACTTCGTGGAGAATTATTTGAAAGAGAATGAAGGCTCTGTTTTTTCCCTTCCTATATCACGATGGAAATACTGGTACATAATCAGGCTGTCCCGGCCATGGCAGCGGGAACAAAACTGTACATCAAGGCCGGGACGTAAAAAGCTGTTTGCAACATTTCCTTCAACATTCCTGCCGGGGCCCTGTGCTTGACGATAAGGCTCCCACTGATGCGGGTTGTGACATGTTACACAAACTATATTTCCCGTATCAATAATTTCTCCGTCATCCGAATAGAGCGGGAAATCATCATCTTCAAACCTGGTTGGTCTGTCATCAGATAATTCGAGGGTAAGCTCACGGCCGGGCACCAGGAAATCTTTTGGATGAAGTCCGTATTTTGGTATTTTTTCTGCACCAATGCTGTCCGGGGCATGGCATCCGGTACAAAGCATTGTCATGACATTATAATCTGATGAATAGGTTTGATTCCACCACTGCAATTTTGCCGGGCCCCGAGGCGCAGCCCATAACAGTTTCTGCTGCTGGTCCTGATGCACGCTGTGGCACGGGCTGCACACACCTCCCTGAGATACCGTAATCCCCTGAGCATTTACAAAATCCGGTGCTATCAGGGTTAAATCATGATCGGTGTTTTTAACCAGGCCCTGCCGGGGGTGGCACTGCATGCAGACACCGGAGGCCCCCTGTTCTGAAAAACGCAGATACTTTCCCTGCTGTGTGCCCTTATTGTCAGGATCGTCAAACATGGGGTATGGGTCATGAAAATTGTGACAGGTGGCACACCTTATTTTTCCGTCAGGGTTTTCACCGCGGATATCATCAAAAAGGGGCAGTACCCCCGGGGCAGTCTTGGCAGTCATCGTAATATCTATTGGATGAGAAAATTCCTTGGGCATTACTTTTTCGGCGGCTCCTCCCGGCTGATGACAGCTGTTGCAGTATTCACCCGGTCTGCCGCTGATCTGTGCAGATGTACGGGCCCACATAAGCTTACCGGCACCATGATGCACTAAGTGGCACGGAGAGCAGGGGCCCAGATCAGAGGCTTTTTGGCCTTTGATGTTCAACTCCTCGGGATCGACTATAGTGCGGTAATGGCTGGAAGACGCAATGTTCTTATGATCACCATGACACTCAATGCAGAGAGAATCATTACTGTTTCGCTCAACAAGAAGCGCCTGCTTGTCGGCAGCAGCATGAGGAATATGGCATGTGCGGCACACCAACTCCCCGCCAGTTCCCAGCACTACTTCCTGACCGTTGTTCCATTTCTTTGGTATTTTGGGAATTTTGCCGGGAGTTAAATCATAGGGATGTGAGTTCTGATGGTGGGCTTCATCGCCGGTCAGCCCCGGTTTTTTGGTATGGCAGGCCTCACAGAGCACTGAGCGTGTTTTTGGATCTTCCACCGTAAGGACCAGAAAGCGGTTATTTACTCCCCCATGGGGACTATGGCAGGTCTCACATATTATCTGGTTCGGCATGTCCGTTCCGAGCCTGCCCCCCGCATCAAGCACCTGTTGCGGAACATCTTGGGCTGAGATATCAGTGGGGTGATTTCCGTCAGCCTTCCCGCCTGTTTTAGTAATATGGCACTGCTTGCAAAAAGAAGAATTTATATTGGGAGCACGCAAAAAGAAGCCCCCGATTTTACCCTCTTCTTTAGTAGTCGCATGAGGTGTATGACAGGTTGAGCACGTCATTCTGCCGAACTGGTCAAGGGGGAACGTTGCTGGAATCCGCACACGTTTTGAAGGAATGTTTCCCACCCTGTGGCCGGGATCATTGCAGATCCGGTCACGAGAGTCCATAACCGAGCCGTCATGACACGATAGACACATCTCCTGACTGCCCACAACTTTCTTTTCCTGCAAAGGAGCAATGGGAGTACTTCTATGCTCGACAAAAAAAGCAAATACCCAGCGATAATGGCAGATGGCACACTGCTTGGCGCTGTCCGCCTGCCTCGGACGGGGATGTTCTGGCTGGGCAGACACCTTCAGCACCGGCACACACTGCAGTATAAGTGCAAAGAGAATATATCTAAGTAAATATTTCATGGTCCTTAAAATTTTTCATTAAAAAATTCAGGAAAATAAAACGTTTCATAATTACTGAACATTCCGCTTACTTCCAGTTTCTCGAGCTGGTTTACACGGGTATCATCAAAGCCAAGCTCCCTGAAATCAATAATACCGTCAGGTGCATGACATTGGGTGCAACGGACAAACGCTTCCATTTCAGTTGTTTTATGCAGCTTATGCCACTGCTGCATATACTCATGATCAATACCGACTTTAATATCAACCTCAACCGGCTCCTCGGAGAGTAACGGCTGCCATTGCCCGTTAATGTTTTTAAATGGTGTCAGCTTTGAATAATGGTCATCAGTCTGGACAAACAGGCCCGTAGCTGGATCTATCTCCGTGCCGTACGGTTTGCCCTGGGGCTTAAATTTAGTGGGATTAACCCAGCCGAATTTAATTTTCTGGCCTTCTTCTACTTTCAGGTGGCACGAATGGCAGGTTAAAAATTCCGTATGCAGATTCATCAATGCTTTTGCCTTCGACTTTTTTCCATGCGGATAGGGTGAATGACAGGTAATACAGGATGATTTTTCCGCCCAGGCCTCCAGATTAATATCCTCGGTAGTCAAATGAAAATGTTTATGTTTCTGCTGCCGTTCCTGGTCCTTAATGCGCAGCGTCTGGTAAGACAAAGTCAGGTTCTTTTCGGTTGCCGGCTCTTTTTTTCTTTCAAATTGAACTTTAAAGGTTAAATATCCGCTGACACTTGCTGACGTGAGCATAACCACGGCAAACACTATGACGGCCTCAAGAATTGATCGTTTCTTTTGTGATGCAGGCACTGCACTAACAGGTCCCCGCAGCAGTTTTTCTTCTTCGGGATCAGCCACGCCTTCCTTCACCTGGCGCTCGTATTCGAGGAAGTGCTCCTCTATCTGATGATCTTTATTAATCATACCGTTCCAGAAGGTCCACTGAACAGGAAACCTGCCGGGGGCCATATGCACATTATACATATGCCACAGGGTAATAACCAAAAATGCAAGCACGGATTCCTCTGCGTGCATCAGCCTTAAAATATTGACTGAAATTTTTGGAAAGGGCAGATACTGGACCATGAATTCCGGGAATAGCAGGCAGCATCCGGACAGGGTCAGCACCGAACAGCCCCAGATCATTGCCAGATAATGGACTTTCTGTTTGTACATAAACTTTTCCATTTTAGGCCTGGTTCTCTCCAGCCCGAGAAAATAGCGTAAATCAAAATAAAGATCCTTAACGTCTCTTAACAACGGGAACTGTGTACGGCGGATATCAAAGGTCCCGTTTGCAAGCCGTTTAAGACTGCCGAAAATAAGCACAATAATATGATAGGCACAGTCCAGGGTGAAAATAATGGCATTGATACGATGTATCTTGCGCGTCACATCTATTCCGCCCATCAGATCAATTACCTTATGAGAAAGTTCAGCATTGTGAAAAAACAGGGGCAGCCCGGTTGCAACCGCTACAGTAAATGCAAGAGCCATTATTATATGATTAAGCACAATATGGATAGAATAACGTGGATAATCGCCCTTGGGGTTGAATGTTACATGACGGTGCAGATTGGGGATCGTCGGTTTTGCTGTACCGTCTGTTTGCGGTTTTTGGGCCAAGGGCTGCGGTTTTCTGAGCCAGCGGAAAAAACGCGCGTCCTTGTTGCGCAGGCGTCCGTAGGTCTCAACTCCCATAAGCGTGAAAAGGAAGAAAAGCGTAATAAACATGACAGCTTCCATAATGATTTCAACAACACGGATCTCAGGGCCTTTATCTTTATGTTTACTCAGATGGCTGTCAACCGCAGAAATTTTGGGACTGGCCCCGGGATGACATTCGCCTGTCTGGCAGGTCTGGTAGCGGTTGTCAGGATGAATTGAGGATTGAGGATCTTGCGGGGG
The DNA here is from genome assembly GCA_028278025.1 of Thermodesulfobacteriota bacterium. Taxonomy (GTDB): domain Bacteria; phylum Desulfobacterota; class WTBG01; order CAIYCZ01; family CAIRTM01; genus JANQFE01. Next base: position 58,990 of record JANQFE010000150.1, read on the forward strand.
ACGGATATCATGAATGCTTTCCGAAGCATGACAGCTGATACAGTGAGCCGTATCATCACCACCGAATTGCAGTATACGATAATGAATGGTTTCTTTATATGTTTCAACCGCCTCTGCCTGCGGCCCTGTAAACCCCATTACATTATGAAAATCTTTATCAGCATGACAGCTGGCACACAGTTCAACGATCTCCATAGCCGGTCTGCTTGTCTTGTGCTTGAAACGGTGGGATATGTGCATAAACACGCTTTCCATCCCTTTTTCCGTATGACAATTAAGACAGCGCTTCAGGACTTTTTCTGAAGGCACTTCTTCAGGCAGGACATACAGATCATTTAAGTGACAGTATTTACAGTCAGGCTTTAAGGCGGCTTTTTCCGGGGAATCATCCGGTTTGACGCCATGAATACTTTTTTGCAGATTGGCGGCTACAGCCTGATGTGAAAAATTTTGTCCGGTCATATTCTTAAATTTGTCAATGTGGCAGGTCTTATTACAGTTAACCTTTTCGGTCTCGCCGTGAGGCACTTTGGTAATATCGCTGTGGCAGCCTACACAGGTAACATCCCGATGAATTGATTGGTGAAAAACTTCAGTGTCAACATAATAATTTTGAAGAGTACCCTCATCATCATAGACCCGGAGCCTGCGGTATTTATGACAAAAAAGACAGTTCTGCGGATCGCTGGCAAACAAAAGGGTACTGCAGATATGCAGGCCGAGCAAGCATGTAATAATACAGATCCATATGGTTTTCTTGTTTAACATTAAAAACTCCTGTTTCTTAGTCAGTTATTATTTGGTAAACTTGCACCTGGTTTGCCAGCATCTCCACGACATAGAGCCGTTGGCGCCCATCAATGGTTATGCCAACCGGTGTTTGCCATTTAATTACTTTACCATCTTCATCTGCGGCCACTGCTTTAAAGTAGCCATAGCGGTTGAAAACCTGAATAACGCCAAGGTAGCTGTCGCTTACAAAAATATTATTGTCCCTATCAACACAGGCACCTTTGGGACGATAGAGCTGTCCCAGGTCAACGCCCCATTCTCCGATTGAGGTGAGTGCTTCGCCCTTGGGGCTCCAAATCTGCACTCTGGTATTGAGCACATCAACAACAATTACAGATGTGTCTTTGCCCAGGGCAATTAAGAAAGGGTGGTTGAACATTTGCATGCCATCTCCCAGGGAGCCCCAGGTGTCTTTTTGTTTGAAGTTTTTCAGGGAATAAACCAGGATATGGTGATTATCATTATCAACCACGTACAGACGTTTACGCTTGTCATCAACAACCAGGTCTACCGGATCACTGGGCAGTTCTTTTTTGCCGGCTGTTACGGGAAAGCTGTCTATAAATGCACCGTTGGGAGAAAACAGCTGCACCCTGCGGTTACGGCTGTCAGCCACATATACGCGTCCCTGCCGGTCCGTAGTGATCCCGAGAGGAGCATTAAAGCGTCCCTTTGCAGTGCCCGCGCCGCCAAAGCTGGAAAGAAACACCCCGTCCTCATCAAATATTTTCACCCTGTTATTTACTCCGTCAAGGACGTAAATACGGAAATCCTCTCCGACAGCTACATCACTTGGCTGCAAAAAATTATGTGTGATAGTGAAAAGCTGCCTTAGCGGGATTGTCTCAAATGCATGGCTGCCCCCCGAATGCAACAGTATACATACTATTACGATAAAAGCACTCAGACATGCCGGGCTTCTGTTAAACGTTCCCATAGTTTTCCCTGCGTTCTAATCCTTCTCTTTTTCTCTGCTGATTTTGCTGTGGTAATATTTGAATTTTATAAGTCCGTCTTGTTTATGACATCGTGCACATAAATCTATGTGCAGATCAGCCCGCAAGAAACTGGTAGTTGCATTGCCCTCAACATTTACGCCCGGTCCTGGTCCATCCCTGTGGTGATCCCACCGATGCGGGTTGTGACAGGTAGAGCAGGCAATATTACCGCGCTCTGAAATTTCTCCTTCATCGGTATAAAAAGGAAATTCATGTTTCACCAGATCAAAGTATGTTATGGGCTGATCTGCCTGGCTGTCTTCTCGTGGGTGAAGGCCGTATTTTGGAATATGTTGTTCTGCAACACCTCCGGGTATATGACACCCGGTACACATCATGGTCATAATATCATTTTCGGCAGCATATGATGTATTCCACCACTTCAGGGTGGCCGGTCCCAGCGGTGCCGACCACAGGTATTTTTGGTGGCTGGCATTATGGGCGACATGGCAGGGGCTGCATACCCCGCCTTGCTGCGGCAACTGTCCGGAAACATTTATAAAATCAGGGGCAGTTATGCGCAGGTCATGATCGGTTCCCACTACAGATCCGTGCCGCGGATGACAATCGATGCAAATCCCGGAAGCACCCTCGCGTGATAAACGCAGGTACTTGCCATGTTTGACCCCCTGCTTTACCAGATCATCATAAAAGGGCAAAGGATTATGAATATCATGACAGGTATCACAGCGGATTTTCATTTTGGACCGGAAGAAACGTTTTGCAGAAAAAGTAATGTCCATAGGGTGGGAAAAATCCCTCGGCATAATCTTCTCCGCGGGGCCACCCGGGCCATGACAATTAATACAAAACTCACCTGCTGATCCGTCGATCTTTTGTGTGCGGGCCCACATCATTTCACCGGCACCATCGTGCACAATATGGCAGGGTGAACACGGGCCCGTGTGTGCAGCCTTTTGCCCCTTGATATTTTTTTCATCGGGGGCAAAAGTTTTTATATCATGTTTGGAACCTGAAATTTCTCTTTTTTCCGCATGGCATTGCAGACAAAGTGAGTCCTTGTAGTTGCGTTCTGCAAGCAGTTTTTTATTGTCAACCGCATTATGCGGGCTGTGACAGGTCCTGCAGATAAGTTCGCCCCTGCTGCCAAGGACTAATTTTTCGCCATGGGCCCACTGCGGCGGCATCCTGGTAGTCTTCGGCTTTATATTAACCGGATGGCTGTAACGGTCCGAAGCAGCAGGCCTGGGCATGGCCGGGCCTTTCCCATGACAGGTTATACATAAAATTGATCTTGTTGTATCTTCTGTGGTCAATACAAGAAACTTATTGTTTTTTCCGCCGTGCGCTATATGACATGTTTCACAAATGACCTGGTTGCGTATGGCTGTCCCGAAACGGCCACCGCCTTTTAAAATCTCAGATGGTCTTCTGTCAGCGCTCACATCAATTGAGTGGTTACCCTGTTTGCTCCCGCCCAGTTTATTGGTGTGACACATTTTGCAAAAATCCGAATTCTTGTTTGAGCCTCTTATGAAAAGTTCAATCTCGTCTGCAGCTTCATTGCTGCTTGGAAGCGCATGCGGCGTATGGCACGTAGCGCATTGCATTTTCCCGTCATAATCAAGTGGAAACTCCTCAGGAATGATTACATTTTTTGAGGGTACTATGCCTGACCGGTGGCCGGGTCCGTGAAAAACCGAGTTTCTCGAATCAGCAATCGAACCGTCATGACAGGAAAGACACATTTCCGGGCTGGCAACTTTTTTCTCTTTTGGAAAGGGCAGAAGCTCTCCATCCCGGTTTTCAGAAAAAAAAGCATTTACCCACTGCAAATGACAAATAGCACATTTTTTTGCCGAATCAGGCTTGTTCGGATGAAGCATCTGCGCTTGCGCAGCAGTTACCGCTAAGCAGCTACTGCAGATTATGTAAAAAGCAGTAATTATTTTTTCATACATGCGACTGCTCAGGCTCATTATAATCCTTCCATCCAAACAAATTCGTATCTTAATGCACATGTCATGAGGATCGTAGCCTCAGTTGAGTATTTGAAAAACTCTTGCCCTGTTTAAGGTCATCTCAATAACATAGATATGCAAATCATTGTCCACCACAATACCGGAGGGTGTGTTAAATCGCAGCAACTCTTTTTTCTCGTTACCCAGCACTCCCAAGAATTTTCGGAATCTTTCAAAAACCTGAACAACCCCAAGATAACTGTCGCTGACATAAATACGATTATTTTTATCAATTGCAATGCCCTTGGGACGGTAGAACTGCCCCCGATCAACACCCCACTTGCCGATCACCGACATGGTTCGGCCTTCGGCATTCAGTGCCTGAACGCGCGTATTCAAAACATCAACAACATAGAGAGTGGACTGGTTATCTGTGGCGGCCAGGAAGGGATATTGAAACTCTCCCGGTTTCTCACCTCGTTCACCCCATTTTTCCAACAGCTTGGATCCGTCTTTTGTATAAACAAGAATTCGGTGATTGTCATTATCAACAACATAGCAGCGGTTCATAGCATCATCCAGCGCGATATCTGTTGGATCTGCCGGCAGCGGGCTTTTTTTCGTATCAACCGGAAATTCAAATGTAAAGTGCCCCTCCGGGTCAAAAACCTGTATCAGATGATTGCCGGAATCTGCAATATAGACCGCACCATTATTGTCAACATCAATTCCGATCGGATTATTAAAGGTGCCTCTGCCGTTTCCGCGGGTGCCGAATGAGGATTTGTAGTTACCCTTTCTATCAAAAATGACAACCCTGCTGTTGACACCATCAAGGACATAAACACGTCCTTTTGTACCCACAGCAATATCACTTGGATGTAAAAAATCAGCCTCTATATCAAAAAGATGGCGGGTCTGTATGACAGGGACATCATCACCACAGCATATCTGGATACTAACCGGTATAAATATAAATAAAAGTAGAAATGTTTTTATGGTACGCATACTGTTCCCATTATAATATGTATACTATTTTTTAATCGCCAGAGATGCCTGCATCTTCTGTGCAGCACATTATTTGGTTTTACCCGGCTCCAAAAAAGCCGGCGTATAGAACTGTTCATATTCGTTAATCATCTTTGTTATTTGATCGTTGGCCACCTGGCTGATCCTGCGCTCAGGAAAGCCGACCTTTTCCAGTGGTAGAAATGGATTCCTGCGGTTATGGCACTCACCGCAGGCAACCGGCTTTTCAGATATATTTTCATGAATAAGCTTTACGATACTCTTTTTTTCTGCAGTATCGATATCTTCAGACTGTATTTTCTCCATATAATCATCGGCCAAGGCCCTTTCCGCTTCAATGGTATGCCGATCAGCTTCACCGTCGACACAGGTTTCGCAGGGGGTTAGCTTGATGTCCAGCTCATCGATTGGGCTATTACCAATTTCGGGTTCTGTTACAAGGTTGCCGGTTGAACGGTTGTACCAGTAGTAGGCCAGCTGCTGCTGTCCTTCCATAGGCCGCGTATGGCAAGTCTGACAGGCAAAATACAGATTGTGCATGTTGAGAAAGGACCTCATGTTGACAGAATTGCCGTGAGGCAAATCACCGTGGCAGGTAATGCAGTGGGATGTATTATCAGGTGCAATGCCCAGTTCAATACGATGATAATGATCCTTTATCTTTTTTTCCTGAACAAAGCGATATCCGCGATACAGCTTCTTGTTTTCACTATCCTCTATTCGAATTTCTTCCAAAAAATTCGGCTCAATGAGCGGTTCCACCTCAGGTTCCGGTTCTGTAGTGACTATCTGATAACCGAAAACAAAAACAGATTCATAAATAACCTTGCAGATAAAATAGGAAGAGGTAATCACAGCCAGAAACATTATCGACATAAAACATTTCATAAATATTCTTTTCACAAGGGTACCCTCGTATACATAGCTTTGACTGAGAGGTTTAATTTTATCATCCAGTCCGGCTGCCCGCATCGCTTTGACGTAGTCTTCATAGTGATACTGAATTATCTCCTGCTCACCCATATAGCCATTGAGCCAGGCCTTGCCCATTGGAAAGACCGCCGGGGTAAGGTGAACATTGTAAATATGCCAGATAAATATTACGATGCTGGCAAGAAAGGCCTCATCGCTGTGGGCAATATAGGCAAAATTCAGCACGTTACCGGTAAAAAACTTAGTAAAAAAGGATTCCCCCCAAAGAAAGTAGCCCGAAGTTCCGATGACGGGGATTCCCCAAAACACCGCCAGGTAGCCGAACTTTTCCTTCAGCCCGTGAGCCACCAGTGACGGCCGCTCATCAGTGAGAAAGAAAAAGTATCGCATGGCGGCACGCAGCTCCCTTAAATCCGTCATATTGATAACCATAGGCAGACGCGACAGAGCCTCAAGGCCGGTTTTTACGGTCAGCGTACCCTTCTTTTTCAAGGGTAACAGATAATAGTGCCAAGCGCAGGCAATCACATAAAAAATATGGAAAATAAAGCCTAACGTCATTATTACAGCGCTTATGCGATGGATGAGTGGAGCATAGGTAATGCCGCCGACAAGGCTATACAGCACTTCACCCCAGTGGGTGTGGTGAAACTTCAGCGGCAGCCCGGTAAGCGCAAGCAGCGTAAATGATCCAAAAACGACTATGTGCTGAATCCTCTGGTTCAGCGTCAGCCGGTGAAAATAGAGTTTTCCGTCCTTTTCAGTAACATGTGTTGTGCTCATACTATTTGTTCCTCTTCTTAAAAAAAGCAGCATTAGGAAAGATGTTGCGTGCCATATCAAGGACAGTAAAAGTCATCAGCGGGATAAAACTACCCAGGGTAAGCACAACAAAAAAACAGCAGACATAAAATTCAAGAGGGTTTTTCTTGGCGGTCAGCAAAACGTGGGCCTTGTAGCCCGCAAGATTCATTTCAGATTCAGGGTGGCAGTCAATGTCGGAGCATGTTTTGTATATGTTGTCTTCGTGCGAGGCTGATTCAGGGTCATGCATGGAGCGGATTTCGTGAATCGACTGTCCAGGCAGCACATGGCAATCGGTGCACTCCGCCGAACGCTCATCTCCAAATGCAAGGGCTTTACCGTGAAAAGTTTCCATGTATGATTTGAGCAGGTTTGGTAAACCGTGGCGTTCCATCATGGCTGTATCACCATGGCAGGAACCGCACATTTCAATTACTTCAAGAGGCTTGCGCAGTTTTTGCATTCTTGAGGTAAAATGACTGAAAAACTTACTCATAAAGGCTTCTTCTTCATGACAAATGGAACATCGCTGAATCGTCTTCTTTTCGAGCCCCGGCATGTCTGTTTTTAAAAACGCCAGTGGCCGATACAGGGGGTCCTGGTGGCAGGTTATACAATCAGGGTAATCTTCCTGATGTTCCTTTAAGGTTCCATCTTTTTCAACCGCGCTGTGAACACTTTGCGCTAAAAAATCTCCCACGTTCCGATGCGAAAAAGGCAACCCTGATGACGGCTCATCCATGTGGCATATGCTGAGACAATCAACCTTTGCGACGGTTTCATGCGGGAATTTTTCTATATTTGCATGACAGTCAGAGCATTTTAGATTGCCGTGTGGACTGTTTAAATACAGGTCTTCAGTAACATATAGCAGCCTGAAATCACCCTCACTGTTAATATAGCTCAGTCCCCTGTATCTATGACAAAAAAGGCAGTTTTCTTCATCGACTGCGTGCGTATCAGAGACCGTGCTGCCAAAGCCCAGAAGTAAGAGTACCAGGCAGGTGACAACTCGTACTGCATGATTGCAGTAAGCTTTTGTGTTTTTATGCTGCATCAATTATCCCCTGTTTCGGTGTGCCGGACACCTCTCATGTCTTTGCTCTATTCTTTTTATAATTTTATCCAAAAATAGTGCTACTGCATACCTACCATCTATGCCATTAGGGCATGTTACTGTCAGCTGTTTTTACACAGCGAAATCCATAACTATAGCTTTTAGAACTCGGATGAGAATGATAGCGTTTTGTAACGGTGGCATGATACGGGTTGCTGTGCCATGCCCACCCCCTGAGAACCTTGCTTTTCCCATCAGCAGGTCCCTGTGGGTTCCTGTCAGGGCTTGTGGTATAGTAGTCCTTGTTATACCAATCTGAGCACCATTCCCAGACATTTCCGATCATATCATATAGCCCATATCCATTTGGTTTAAAACTTTTCACCGGGGCAATGCCGAATGAGTTCAGGTTTGCAAATTCAAATGTCTCATCAGGTTCATTACCCCACGGATATTTTGTCTTTACATTCCCTCCTCTGGCAGCATACTCCCACTCTGCTTCTGTGGGCAGCCGTTTGCCGGCCCATGTAGCATATGCAACAGCATCTTGCCAAGCAACGCCGACAACCGGCTCGTCGGGGCTGTCAATCTCCGGGAACCAGAAGTCAGGCTGGAGATAACCTGTTTCGTCAAAAAATTTTTCATACTGAGCATTAGTAACTTCATTGATATCAATATAAAAGGCATCAATATACACTTCGTGACCGGGCTGTTCATCAGGATAGCCTGATGAAGACCCCATTACAAAAGATCCGCCGGGTATAAGGACCATAGCAACGGAATCCTTGCCATATGTTTTTGTCTTTTGCGCGCTGCATGGGCTGACAAAGAAAATGCCTGTCAGCTTTGCACTGACAGCCAGAAACAGGAAAACGAAAATACATTTTTTCATAGTTTTATTACACAACTGCAAAAAGTTACTTGCTCCGAGGATACTGTTTCATGTTATTATTTTGCATACTGTGGCCATTTTACTTTCAGGGAACACTCGGCCGCTTTTTTATAGTGCTGTAATGCCTCGGCAGTTTTTCCCATAGATTCATACGTTCTGCCCAGCTCAAGATGAAAAATTGCTGATGACGGACACAGGAAAACACCTTTCTTGAGAATCTCCAGAGCTTCATCGTTCTTTCCCTGAAGCCTGTAGGCGCTCCCCAGACCAACCTGGGCATCCGTAGAGCGCGGATTAAGCTGCAGCGCTTTTTTAAAACTTGCAATTGCCTCGTCTGTTTTTTCCTTTTCAAGCAAAGACAATCCAAGCAGTTCGTGGCCTTCTGCATTGCCGGGGTCCAGTTCCACTGCCTTCTTAAATTCCTGCAATGCTTTCTCATCAAGCAACCTGTCACGCAGTTTTTTGCCAAGATTGACATGGTCAAGTGCTTTGCGCTGTTCTTTTGACAGCTGGGCGCCTTTTTTCTGTTTCTCTTTTTCCAGCTCCTGCGCTGTTATCAGACCCAGGGCCAACCGTATCTGCTGTGACAGCTCAGTGCGATATTCATCACGCAAACCGCTGTACAGGAAAAGGGCAGTGCCTTTTTTATCTATAATAGCCGTTGCGGGAAACACAAAAATACCGAATGAAGAATACACTTCTTCCTTGCGGTCTATAAGAATCGGGAATGGAATGTCAAGGGTCTTCCTGACGCTTTCCAGTTTGGACTTTTCCTGCAGATCCTTGGTAATAGCGAATATGCGTATCGGCTGGTCGGAAAATTCTTTGGCAAGGCTTTTAAGTGCTTCTAAAGCACTATGTGATCGCTCCTGGCCGATTCGCCAGTACAGGATCACAACAAGGCTGCCTTTTGACTGGGAAAGCGAGTATGATTTTCCGTCTAGACCCTGCAGCGCAAAGTCCGGAACGGCCCGGCCGACTTCTAAATTCCTAAAGCCCCAGCAGCTTGTTGTAAACAATAGAAATACTGTTAGGGCAACTCCCGTGACAAGCAGCGGGGTGCTCCAATTGTTGCTGCATGTATACTTTCCTGCAAACAGATGTGCCGTCATTTTTCGTCTCCTTTATTCCTTTGTTTGAGTTTGTGTTTGTTCCACATATAATACTGGATTTTTCCGGTCATATTTTTTCTCTTTGTGACATCCGACGACACAGCCGCCGCCTGTTTCCGTCTTGGTATAATTAATCGGCAGCAGCCAGTTGCTTGAGCCGAAAGGCACCTCCTGCCTGACATGTTTTTCCTGATTGCCGGCATGTACTTCATGGCAGGCTTTGCAGCTGCGCCCTTTTTCTCTGTTGACATGCAGAAAATGGAGATTCTTCTTTCCGTTACGAAAATTAGTAAGTGTCTCAGTGGATTCCTCCGTGGCAACCTCTTTATTATGACAGCCGAAACACATGGCATAGTTCTCAATTTTATAGGGGAAATAAAAATCATCGGGGAAAAACTTAACAAGATGCTTGGCATAGTTTGTTGCGTGGGCATCATGGCAGGCAACACAGTCGCCCTCTTTAACAGGTCCATGCAGGTATTGGCTCTCCCGTATCTTTCTTTTCATGATTTCGTGGCAAGAAAGACATATCTCTTTCTTATTTTCCCTGAGACCCTTATCGTTATCAGAAGAATGGGGCTGATGACACCCCAGACAGCCGTTTTTTGTAATGGCAGTATGTTTTGAGTCAGAGCTGTTTAGTTGCTGCACAAACTCTCTATGACATTCCCAGCAAAGGTCAGTTGTATCGTGTTTAAGATGAAAGGCAAATTTAGAGCCGTGCGGTGTATGGCAGTTCTCACAGGACTCCTTAACGGGCTTATGCACATATTTTCTTTTAAAATATATCTTGGTCTCTTCATGGCAGGATTGGCAGAGCTCAAGCCGTGTAGAAGTTAAAAGAAAATCATTCTTTGAAGCGTGCGGGTCGTGACAGACCACGCAGTCACCGCCTGCTACCGGCCCATGAACAAAATTCTGATTCGTCATAGTATCTTCATGGCAGGTAAAGCAGAGATCCTGCATTTTCGTTTCAACAAGCAGGAACCTGTTATCGGCCTGGTGCGGATCGTGGCAGATAATGCATTCGCCGTCCTCAAGCGGCCCGTGATTGGTTTTACCCTTGAGGAACTTCTCCAGCTTGTCATGGCAGTCAAGGCACAGTTCCGTGCCCTCCTTGTAATAGGAAAGCTTATGGTTCTCAGGCGGCTGGTCACCCTCTCCGGGGATATGACAAACAATACATATATCGGCCGCCAGAGGACCATGAAGATACTTTGCCTTGCCTATATCTATGTGGCACTCTGCAGTTATGCAGCTGTTTTGAGCTGCACTGCACAATGCAGCTGGAAAGTTTATAATTGCACACCAGAGAAGAAAAAAAATAAATCGCATTATAATGCAATCCTCCATTCTACGATGACAAAGTTTTAAGCTTTTTTAATACTGCCTCTTTTGTTTTCTTGTCAGGAGCTTCCACAAAGTGCTGCAACAAAACAATGGCTTCCTTTTCTTGCGCAATCCTGTTATCAATGCTATCAAAAAAATCTGTCAGTACTTCGTTTATATCCGCAAATTCCGCCGGCAGGGCACAAACCAGATCTTTTTTCGATTCAAAATGTCTTCTGGCATGCAGTGCGTTCTCCAGTTTTTTCAAATAATTTGTTATTCTTCTGCGCACAAAAAAGTAAAAAATCCCGGCAAGCACAACAACCATAACCAGCAATCCTGTATTAAAACTGATTACATTATCAGCAATGATCTCGTTTACATTGCTTATTACAAAGCGTGAGCGGTATATGTTGTTTTCCACCTCATCTTTTAGATACATAAACAGATAGATTATATTTCCCAGGGTTGTCAGCACTGTCAGCAACAAGAACAGGAACAGGAATTTACCCTGAAAAATTTTATCTATGAATATTTTCTTTCTTCTGTATTCGGCCATTACCGTTTGGTCCTGCTGTTGTTATAAATCATGACACTGTAAACAGAGTCTGCTTCTGGTATTATCCATAACAAGCAAATGAGGATTTTTAGAGAAATGGTTGTGACAGGTCTGGCAGCCGATTTTCCCGTTAAGAAGTTTAATCCTCCTGTCCAGGGACGATGCTCTGTGAAACATCCTCGGGTTTCTGAAATAGGCCTTGTCATACTCAACACCGATTGGATGTGAAACCCCAATGCCTCGGGCGTGCTCCCAGGTGGCGCCTGCTACAGTAACATTTGCATCCCGTGAAATCGTACCGTCATGACAGCTTAAGCACTCTCTGGAATCATCATCTATAATTCCTTTAAGTGACCGTTTATGACTTTCATGGGCTCTTTCAAATCCCAGGGCATGGGCGTCTGTAGTGCTGACCGTAAAATCATCCGGGCCGCCAAAATGGCACCGGAAACAAAACACTTTTCCGGCTGTGCTGTAGCGCAGCAGGTATGGATTACTGTCATTCCCTTTGCCTTTGATATCATTTTCATCATAGGTCTTATGCGCAAGATGACAGGTAATGCACTGGATCTTGCCGTTGTAGAGGGGAAATGACGGCGGAATCTTTCGTTTTGGCACAATACCGGTTGGGTGTGACACGCGGGTCTGCTCCGGATGACATGTAAGGCATAGATAGTCGGCATTGCGGGTTAGAACTGTGGGATCCCGCATGCCAACATGACAATCATAACACTTGTTGTCAAAGTCATGCGGTTTGCGGTTCTGCAAAGCCCAGACAAATGTCAGTGTTAGCAAAAGAACCAGTATGATTTTTATTATATGTACCATTATTACGATTTGTGTATACGCTGCAGATTATTACAGCAGATATACCCGTTATAAGTTCTCAAGATGTTTCTTTATGGTTTGCACAGCTTCCTGCCTGTCGGCTGTCCGGGACAGATCAGACGCTGTTATACAAGCACTGATTTTCTCAAATATTTTTTTTCTTCTGCCTAATAAAATGAAAAAATTCGTAAAATTCCCGGCAATGTCATGTAAAAGATCTGTTTTTCTGAAAAAAACTTTTTCCACATCAGCGCCCTGTTTAAATTGCTGAATGGTCACTTTTAGCCTGTAAATGGGGCCTGCCACTTTATGGCTGTAATGCAGGGCAAGCAGCCACACAACAAAACAGGAAACAATAAACTGGATCACAACAGCCGCGGCGATGTAGAGATTCATCTTTTGATATACCGCCTTAATCTGCTGGAACGCCTGAGCATAATCTGTGCCTATCCATGTGTTCATTAACAGGTACAGTATTCCAAAGGATAACAGCGATGCAGCGATAATCACTGCAATCAGCTTGACCAGGAAAGAAAGCTCTTTGGAGGAAGCTTTCATCAGAAGCTCCTTTTAATTCTGTTTTTGTTTCTTTTGCGCAGCAGACCACCTGGGCCGCTTACATTATCAGGGTACGTTCTGCGGTCATGATTTTCGTCGTGGCATTTCAGGGAACAAGAACCCGCAAACCGGCCTCTATCCTCATATCTTATAGCGCCCCGGTTGTTGGCAAAAACAATCGATATATCAAAGTTAATCAGGTGAGTATTGTCCTCAACTCCATGGGAATCATGACAGGCAGTGCAGGGAGCTTTTTCATCAACGATATGCTTTCTATGTTCAGGAAAACTTTCACTTGCCAGGATAGAATTTCGATTATGACATTTATAACACATGGCATAGGCCATGGAGCTTTCAGTGGTAAAATCACTGGTAATAAGCTGACGTTCTAAAATCGGCTCCCAGATTGATCCGTGAGGACCCCGGGGAGCAGTTTCGGCACCCCTTGCAGCCGAATCACTGTTATGACAGTCAACACAGGTTATGCGGCTGGTGTCAATCAGCGGGCGGATGAGGCTGGGCACATCCCTGTTCTGGCCCACGGACTCAACCGGGTGGTACGATGCATTGGATGACGCAAATTTGCGTCTCAGGTTTTTCTCAAAAAGCTGCCGGGTTACCACCGGGGATTCCCCCCCGGGATTGTCCGTATGACAGCGATAGCAGAGCTCGTATTCAAATCTGAGGGGTGTTATTGCGGTACCGGATGAAGAGACACCTGTTGTGCGGGCAAGGCTGCCGGAAGCAAGCGGGGTTTGTGCCGGCGAGGTGTTTGCAGCATGAGGATTGTGACAATCTTCACACTCTACATGGCGCGGTGCCCATACAGGGTCTTCATCGGGAGTATGGATGCGCCTGCTTGTCTGAACAGGATGCCGATAGGGTTTGTCAAATTCTTTTTTAATATCTTTTGAGGCAACATTACCGTTGTGACAGGCAAAACAGTTGTCCTCCTCAACTTCGTAATTCAGGAGCCACTCCCTGCTGCCGGCTGTGTGAGGGCGGTGGCAGTTCTCACAGCCGTTGGCGGCAACAGTGTTGTATTCTGTATGGGGCCAGGGATCCTGGCCGGCCCCGTTCCAGGTGGCGCCTGATGAACGGTGTGCGGAATTCAGCCAGAAGTCTATATTGTGACATGTGGTACACAGGCCGGAGAATTTGTTATCCACGACCAGGAATTTGCCAAACTGGTTATTATGGGCGTCATGACAGGTAGTACACTGCATCTGACCGGATTTATCAAGCTTGACTTCGCCTTTCAGTGCGGTGGGAAACACCAGCTGTCCCTTCTGGGCTGCAACCGTTGCGCTGTATTCAAATGAAACAGGGTGGTCATCAGACAGATCAAGGCCCAGGTTGGTTTTTCCGGCGGGAATTCTCTGCAGATCCGCAGCAAATGAGCGGGAGAGTTTTCTGCGGCCCGGCATGCTTACCGCAACGGTACCGTCATGACACGCAAGACAGAGCCTGGATGACCCGGTCGGCTGGCCGACGGAAGCTTTTAAGGTAGAGCTTTTATAAGTTGTATATATCGACTTTCTGTTTCTATTCCACAACGGCTGAACCATGGCCCCGACATGGGGGGTATGGCAGAACTGGCAGACCGACTGTTCAGCGGTTGTCTTAATGCGGCCGGGGCTTGTGCTGGAAAGATTATGCTTGGTCTTTTCAATACCCGTGATGCCCTTGGCAGCTGCACTGCTGTATATGCACGGTAAAACTGCAGCCAGGGCAATCCATATCAGTGCTTTTTTCATGAACTGCGTCCTCCCAGAAATTGAAAGACCTGTATTCTCTGATTATAGGAATCTGATATAAATATTTTATTGTTCCGATCAATAAATATGTAAGCAGGGATCCAGAGTTCACCGGGCCCCTGCCCGGCTTCACCGAAAGAGAGCAGCAGCCTTCCTTGCCGGTCAAAAATTTGAACTGCATCAAAAATAGCATCTGCTATATAAATATGGCCTTCGCTGTCCAGGGCCACGCCCTTGGGATGCGAGAGCTCTCCCAGCCCGTCACCATGCTTGCCGAATAAAGACATATGGCTTCCATCAGGGCTGAAAACTTGAACCCTGAAATTCAGCGAGTCGTTAACGTATACATTGCCCTGCCGGTCAAAGTTTATGGATGTCGGGTAATTAAACTCCCCGGGTTGAATGCCCCTGCGGCCGAAGCTGAAGAGATACTTCCCGTCAAGGTCAAACACTTTGATGTCGTGCGCAATGGTATCAACCACGTACAGCCTGTTGAGTTTTGAATGAACTGCAATGCCGGTCGGCCGCTGCAGGGAATCCATTTCACCAAGCTCCATCAGGGGCTTGCCCTCCCGGGTAAATACAAAAACTTTTTTGAGAACAGAATCAGAGATGTAGAGCCTCCCGGCTTCATCCGCGACAATACCGATGGGAGAAACCAATTTTTGTTTTTTATATTTGTTAACCTGATTATACTTCTTGTTTCTCAAGTCAAACATATGAACCGTCTGCAGACCGGGGTCGGTTACCATAAGAACCTCGTCACTGCTGAAAAAGATTCCATGGGGCCTGACAATGTGACGGGATTTTCCTGAGCCTGCAAACACATTGAGCACTTTTTCAAACACAGACGGTGCAAAACCAATATCAGCGGCACTGGAAATAGTGTAGAGGTACTGGATTCGGGATGTTTCCGGTTGGGACGGCCACACCAAGGGGGGCATATGATGCTGCAGAGGCTGAACCGGTTTTTGTGTACATCCGGGTATAATGCCTGTGCACAACAGACAACATAATATCACCAGACCCTTGTTAACCCCGGCAGTTATACCCTTGACTATTAATAACACCTGGTGCAAAAAAATCAAATCAGGGGTGCCGGCGTTTCCTGTTTGTTTGTTCGTTTTTCTGGAGCGTTGTATTGCTGTCATAATGTTCTGTACCCACCGGTAGTAAAGATATATTTATAAAATTTCAAAATAGCGGACCAGTTTGAATTTAATTTTAAATTCTTCACGATCCTCGGTGATCTCTTCCCTGTCAAGGTACTCGGTCTCAAGCCGCATTTCAATAGAGCGGAAACGGCTTGTTAGATCAGCGGTAACTTTCCAGATGGTGTCATCGATATCATCGCCTTCTTCATCAAAATAACCGCCCCGCAGTTCCGCGTCAAGGTACTGACTTAAGCGAAAGCTGAGTGATGCCTCGGCTGTATTAAGACGCACTTCTCTGCGGTCATCCTTAAACCGGGTTTTAGCATGATTACCCGTAAGGGTAAAAATCATGAATGACAGGGGCTGTATTTTAAAGCTGCTTCTGACCCTGAAAGCGGTAAAAGGAACAAGATCAGAGCGGTCATCTTCATATTCGGTTTCAACATCGAACCAGCGCCATCGCAGATCAGCCCCGTAAGCAGAGACTTTTTCTTCCTGCAGAGGGCTCACCCCCTCAAACTTGCTCAAGTCGGTATCAATGTGATGGATAGTGCTGTTGTAATTGTAATAGAACGACAGAAATTCGCCGATATCATAACGCAGCAGCACGTTGCTGATAACCGAGTCGTAATCCAGTTCGTCCGGAATTTCATATCGGTAATCGACCTGCACCAGGGTGTTGTTGGGCAGATCAATGCGTTTAATCTCAACCAGACTGCCCCGCGGAATAAGCCGGTAGTCGGTACCCTCGGTCAGACGCACCCCGGCTTCATCCCTGACAATAACCGTGCTCAGAATAACATTGGGGTTGCCAAAAAAAGTCTGTCCTTCATCACTCAGGATAATCCGCTCCCCAAAAACGCTCTGTACACCTTCATCAGTTTCACTGTCCGTTCTGCGATAAAACACATTATAGCCTGCCGTAAATCTGCCCCCCGGCACATTTTTGCGGTACACGATGTCAAACTTGGGGCCATAGTAAAACTCTTTGGAATCCGATGTTTTTGTATGGCTGATTCTCCAGCGCAGTTCCGTTTCCAGACTGTCATAAAGACTATGGCGCAGGCCCATATCGATGTAGTGTCTTCTGCTGGTAAAATCATCCGTGTTGAAATAGTTAAAATTATAGTTGAACAGACTTGTCAGAGTGTCAGAATGATCTATGTACATGTTTTCAAAGAGCTGAAAATGCTTGGTGTCGATTCGCTCCGATGTCGTGTTATATGATATTCCGGATGTCAGGCGCACATTGTTATATTCCAGGGAGCTGTCCAGGCTGACGTCGTGCGTTTTGATTGTCTGGTCAGTCGGAACCCTTTCGTCTATTTTTTTATAAATATATCTTAAGCTGCTGCGCAGGATGTCATCCAGTTCGTGCGTAACTTCATATTCAAGGGTTTTTTCGGTCCGGTCCCTCTCAAAATCCTGGGAGTCCTCTTCTCTTTTCTGGGTTTCCAGTTCCAGGCGCATGGGGAAGCGTTCGTGCTGATAATGAAACACGCCGCCGTACAGCTGGGTGTCAACATCTATTGATTCAAAAAACTCCCGGTCAATGGACGTTGAATAAATACTGGAAAAAAGAGTAAAATTAAACGGCTTAGTCCTGAAAAAACCAAGCTCTATGTTGTTTTCATGAAAGGTTTCATCTTCATCTTCAGAGAAATCTCCGCGTTCATCTTCCTGCCGAAAGCCCAGCGTTGTTCGAAACCGAAAGGTCATTAAATTAGGGTGCAGCGAGTAGCCTTTGCCGTCAAGGGTAACCCGCTCTTCAAAATTGAGCCGTTCCTGTTCAAAGGTGCTGGTTTGTTCTCCTCGTTTGTTCTGTCCTACACGTTTATAGGTTGTTTCCTCATCTTCTTCATATTCCACCCTGAAATCAAGCTCTGTGGTAAATTCCTCAAATGTCACTATGCGGCCAAATTCTTCTGTTGTGTCTTCGTACCCATACGGCTGGGCATCCAGGTTTGCAGCAGGGAACAGCGGTAGAATACCAATCATGCTATAGGCCAGTGTTATGCAGATGAATCTTGAGCATGGTTTAAACATTTTTTTTAGACCGGGTAGTAATGTGCCAGCACGAACACTGAAGTTTTTACAAACCCCGGCTAACTATCCCCCTGAATGCTTTCTTCTGTAATAGTTTCTTCCCGGATGCTGTTTTGCTGTTCAGTGTCAGCACGGTCCTGCCGCAGCATCACATCCTTTTTTAAGAAGAACCTGTCATTGCCCCCATGCGGGTCATGGCATGACAGGCATGACTGTTCATCATCGCGCACTAACTGATGGGCCTCTATCTCAAAAGCTCTTTCCGGGTCGCCGCTGTAATGACAGTCAAAACAGAGCGGCTCTTCGGACTTTTTCAGCAGTGACTTGGTCGTGCTGTCATGGACATCATGACAGACAGCACAATCAAGGGCTGCCGGTCCGTGAATAAAAGCACGACCTTTCTTGATATGCGTATGGCATTTCATACACATATCTTTTGGCGGTGTTTCCATTTTTCCAAGCGGGCCGTGGCATATAGAACATTCATTCTGCGGGCTGGATGAAGGATGCTGGAATTTTGTGATAATAATCTGCAGTATGTCCTTATCAGAGGGTTCAGGGCGCTTAAGGAGTACTTCCTTCACGCGCCGAGCATCAGCATCCGCAAGCTGGTCAGGAAAGGGTACTCCATCAAAGACAACTCTGAGAATCCGGTAGCTTTTATAACGGTTGCAACCGATAAACGCACAGCAAAGCAAAAGCATTACCGCAAATAATATCAATCGTTGGGACCGTAGCCAGCCTGTCATCAAGCATCCTCTGCACCTTTTTTGTGCCCGAACCCGAAAATGTTTATCTTTCTTGTGCCGTATTGACTGGTGACAATGATAAGATATTCTACCTCAAAATCCGGTGAAATATACTGTTCGAAAAAGGGCACATTATCATAATCGATAATAACCTGCGCCGGCAGGCTCAGATTGCCCGGCTGGTTACCCATCTGTCCGAAAAACAGCAACATGTCCCCTTCAGCATTAAACATCTGTACGACATTATGCCAGGCATCAATACTGTATACAATGCCCTGCCTGTCAACATGTACGCCCCGAGGCCGCGCAAACTGACCGAAGCCGTCCCCCAATCCCGCGCCGAATGATTGCAGGGACTCCCCCTGCTGGGTGACCTTCTGGATGCGGAATGCCATTGTTTCGGCCACATACAGGTACCCGTCCTTATCAACGGCAATATTGGTGGGAGATGCAAAGAACGCCCGGCCCTGTTCTTTTTTGCCGAAGCGGTCCAGGACCTCGCCTGTCTTTTTATTCATTACAACGACCTCATTACTGGCGACATCAGTGACAAACAGCTTGTCTTCAAAAACCGCTACTCCGGTAGGCTTCTCAAGCGTATCGCTGCCGAGCAGGCCGGTGAAGCTGTTGTCCTTGTCGAGCACAACAACACCGCCAAGCACAGTATCGGTAACATACTTGGTGCTGTCTTCATCGATGACTATATTTATGGGTTTCTTAAAGCGTCCGGCGGCAGTTCCTCCGATAAAACTGAACTTCTGGCCCGGGATATCCAGGACATCGATCTTATTCAAGTCCGTATCGCAGGCATATATGACCCCATCCTTGATTGCAACGCCGTAGGGTTTTTTAACCGCCTTTACCCTGTCCTTACTCTTATCGGCACCAATAATAAAATCAGCAAAAGACTTTCTTTGCGGCACAAATTCATTTTCGTCCGTAAAGCTTGTGAGAAACTGTATGCGCGGCGTCTCAGGCGGCGGCGGTATAAAGATATATGTTTTCGGTTGGGGTGGCGGTGCGGTTGCGCAGCCCCACAGGGTTACAAGTGTATATACTGTCGCTGAAATTAGTATGATTATCTTCTGTGCAGATCTCATGCGCATTGCTACCCCCATAAGATGTTTTTATAATAATATGCTGTGCGTGGTTCCCCCGGCAGCAGCAGTTACGTGCACGAGTCCTTCTCGCTCTTTTATGCTTGTCTGTTGCTGCTGGACATGTCTCTGTTAAGAACCTACCCTTAGTCACTGAGAATTATATCACGTTACAACTTCTATATCTACAGTTAATCCATTGTATTACCACTATTTTCTTATAACACTTTATAAAAAAGAGCCCGGCAGTCACAACGATCACCTGTTTGGATGAAGATATACATTAATAATAAAAAACTCCCCCTAAAACAGAACATCTGTTTAGGGGGATATGGTTAGAGTATATGCATACATAGACCGATCCGCTAGGTGCATAATTACATTCCTAACGGATCGGCCTATGTATTACTTTTTAACTCCGTAGAAAAATATAACGTGACCCAGGTTCGTGCTTATTTATCGTGACATGCTAAGCACAGTGCATCTTCGTCAGCTCTCAGGCTATCCGGAAATACGGTTGCCTTGTTGTGTACATCGTGGCAGGAGCCGCACTGTACTCTTCCGCTGCCTTCCGGGCCGTAGAGCCGTACGTTTGTTGCTCTAACACTGGCTTCGGTGTTGAGCTCGGTTCCGATCAGAGCAGCTGTGTAGTCGATTGAGACCGGATGGTTGCCGTCCAGGGTGCCGGGACCGATCTGGGCCCAGGTCGGGACAAACTCGGTACCGCCGGTAAGTCCACCGTAATTATCCATTGCGATGGTACCATCATGGCAGCTGAGGCACAGCAGCGTGGTGCCGTCAGGAGTACCCCATGTGGTATCAAATACCGTGTTCAGGTCATTGGCATAGGTTCCTGCATCAGGAAGCTCCCTGTTCCAGAGCAGGTCTTTGCCCTGGGTGCCGTGAGGTGCGTGGCATGCTTCACACAGACCGAGGTTTGCAGTTCCGTATGGGGATACCTGCCAGCCCAGGGTGGTGAAGTCATGGTTTGAACCGGCAATACCGTCACCAGGTGCAGCGAATGCAACGCCAGCTACCATGAAGCTCATAAGCAGTGCAATCGTTACTAATAAAGTTTTCCGCATTTTTTTCTCCTTTACTCCTTGAAAGATTTTTATTTTGGGTTTAACAAATCCTTTTATGTTTCTAAGTTACGCTTACCTGTGTATCACCCCCCTTCCTTGTATACCTATACTGACTGTACTTAATTCTTCATTGTTTGCTTCTGTATATGTATATATGTAATATCACACTCAAACTATATGTCAAGCAAAAAGATATATATCAATCATATTTTTAAAAAAATTTTGTATCATTTTTGTTGATATTTTAAATACCAAATAAATATTCAAAATATTGATTTTACTTGCTTTAAAAGTGTTTTCTCATTTATGCATTTTTAAATATTAAGCCCTTTTTAAGATTTTTTTTGAGTTATTTTAAATTTATCCTAGCCTTAAAGCTGATTTTTTTGCTGTTTAAATGATATATCTATATTTAATTTTGATTTTAAAATTCATTTTTAGAAGTATATCAATTTTGATTTATGAATTAATCCGTGTATAATAGTATGGGTGTACCGGGAAAAAGTGTACTCTTAATGAAAACAATCTCAGTAAAAACAGCGCGTCATGCAAATACGTTCAAAAAGCCGCCGTTTTTTTGTACCTCTTCTTGCTGCTGCAGTCCCTCTTGTTTTTTTTCTGTCTGTTGAGCTTATTCTGCGTCTGATTGGCTTTGGATTTCCGACAGATTTTTTCCTTGAAAGCAGACCGTCTGATCGTACTGTTTTTTTAGAAAATTATCAGTTCGGTCTTCGTTTTTTCCCGCCTCAATTAAATCGGCCTCCCCTGCCCCTTATGCTTGATGCAGAAAAAAAGGATACTTTCAGAATTTTTGTGTTAGGCGGTTCTGCTGCTCTGGGTGATCCCGAACCGGCTTACGGAATGCCGCGCGTACTTGAGGTGCTTTTAAAGGAACGCTTTCCGCACTTGAAATTTGAGGTTATCAATGCTGCCATGACTGCAATCAACTCTCATGTAGTGCTGCCTATCGCCCGTGATTGCGCAGATAAGCACGCTGATCTCTGGGTGATTTATATGGGCAATAATGAGGTTGTCGGGCCTTTTGGTACCGGTACTATTTTCAGTGCCCAGGCTCCGCCTATAAGCATTATTAGGACTGGACTGGCTCTTAAAGCAACGCGCCTAGGCCAGGGGCTCAACACCTTAATACACCGTATATCCTCCCCCCCAAAAAAACCGCAGCCGCAGGCCTGGCAGGGTATGGAAATGTTTTTAAACCGGCAGCTCAGGCATGATCATCCCGGTGTCAGCCAGGTATACAAGCATTTCAAAAAAAACCTGAATGATATTCTGCTGACTGCCCAGAAATACGGCATTCCGGCAATTGTGTGCACGGTCGGTGTCAATCTTAAAGATAGTCCGCCTTTTGCCTCACTGCACCGTGCTGATCTGCCGGTAAGCATGCTGTCTCTCTGGCAGACCCTGTATCACAAAGGTGTTGATCTTCAAAAACAGGGTAAATTTCGTGAAGCCTTAAATACTTTTTTAAAGGCAATCGATATCGATGATCAGTACGCTGAGTTGCACTTCCGGCTGGCAATGTGTCAGGAAAAATTGAACGACATTCAGGCTGCATGTGACAGCTATGCAAAAGCCCGTGATCTGGATACCCTGAGATTCAGGGCTGATAGTACAATTAACAGCATCATTAGAAAAACTGTAGCAAAACAGGCCGCTCAAAATGCATATCTCACAGATACTGCCAAGATATTTACATCTTACGATTCCGTAAGCATACCGGGTAAGGATATGTTTGACGATCACGTCCATCTTAATTTTCATGGCAATTATGTGCTGGCACTGCATCTTGCCCGTCAGGCCGCCAATATACTTATTACACAACCGCCTCCCGGCGTCTCCTCAGGCTGGCTGTCAGAAGCAGAGTGTATCCAGCGGCTTGCTTATACTGTCTGGAACCAATATGCAATTCTGGATTCCATGAAGGCACGCTACTTACAGCCTCCGTTTACACAGCAATTTGATCATGCCGAGCGCATCCAAACGTTTGATAACAAAATTGCGCACATACTGCCCCGCATTCGGCCGGAACCATTACAACACTGCGTGGACATGTACAGCTCTGCCCTTGAGCTGAGACCGGAAGATCATGTTTTGCATACCAATCTGGCACGGCTCATGACACGGCAGGGTGATATTCAGGGAGCCCTGCAGCACTGGAATGAGGTTAAGAGACTGATACCCCATGATGAAAACACCTATTTCGAGATTGGCAACCTGATCAGCAGGTATTATCCTTCCCAAATTGCACAGGCTGAACAGTATTTTTTGCTTGCCTTGAGCTACAGGCCGGACTTTTCTGAGGCCGCTAATAATCTGGGCCTGGCATTATCCCGGCAGGGCAAATTAGAAAAAGCAATTGAAGCTTACGAAAAGGCCCTGAGGCTAAAGCCCGATTATGCTGATGCTTATAATAACCTGGGCCTTGCCATGGTAGGCATGGACAGAACAGATGATGCCTTAGGTTACTATAAGCAAGCCCTACGTAGTGATCCGGGATATGCCTTTGCCCATCTTAATATAGGCAACCTTTTTGTGGGGCAAAACCGGACTGCAGATGCCCTGGATCATTATGAGGCTGCCATTAAGATCAAGCCTGATTTTCCCGGCGCTTACGTAAACATGGCAATCGCCTGTTTTAAATTGCAGCGCATGCAGGAAGCAGAAAGATATGCCCGAGAAGCCCTGCGGCTTGATCCTGAAAACAAAAAAGCGCAAATGCTGCTTCACAATATCCAGTCCCGTTAGCACGCTCTCTAAGATTATTCAAACGCTCTGCATATGCAACACTTACGGTCGATCCTGTTTACTAAAAGGCCCATATATAGTATGTGTAGACGGTACGTGGTAATAAATCCCCCGGGGAGAATAATTTGTATTTGCGTCGTGTTTTTATTATCTGTCTTGTTCTGATTACCATCACCCTTTCTGTATACTTGCAGGTCGGCAGCCATGGGTTCGTAAATTATGATGATGACAAGTATCTCACGGAAAATCTCTACGTACAGCAAGGATTGACGCATCAAAGCATTGGCTGGGCTTTTACCGCTACGTACCGCTCTACCTGGCAGCCGGTGGTTTGGTTATCCTTCATGCTCGGCATTGAGCTTTACGGGATGGATCCGGGATGGCATCATCTTACCAACGTCATGCTGCATTGTGCCAATGTTGTGCTGCTGTTTCTTATGCTCATTTTCATGACGGGTGAACCATGGCGCAGCGCATTTGTTGCCGCCCTGTTTGCTGTTCACCCTTTGCATGTGGAATCAGTAGCGTGGGTTGCTGAGCGTAAAGATGTCTTAAGCATGCTTTTCGGGCTGCTGTGTATTGTAAGCTATGGCTGGTTTGTACGTCGCAGCAATATTACCGCCTATTTTACCTCGCTTCTTTTTTTTGTTATGGGCCTCATGGCCAAGCCCCTGCTGGTAACCCTGCCGTTTGTGCTGCTGCTGCTGGACTGGTGGCCCCTTGGCCGTTTTCAGACCGACTGTTCTACTCATCAAAACGCTTTGATACAAAAAAAGCCTGTAATAGTAATACTTGAAAAAATACCTTTTTTTATAGCTGCTGCCGGTTCATGTGTTGTGACTTACCTTGCACAGCACAAAGGCGGTGCAGTGGCCCCTTTAACACTGTATCCTTTATTTCTCAGAGTTGAAAATGCTCTGGTTTCCTACATTGCCTACATTATAAAAATGATCTGGCCGGTTAACCTGGCTGTATTGTACCCCCACCCGGAAACCGTGCCGCTTTGGCAGGCTGCAGGTTCATCAATACTGCTTGTAATCATAACCTTTTTTGCTGTAAAAACAATGCGCAAGCGACCTCATTTTGCAGTAGGCTGGCTGTGGTATCTGGGGACCCTGGTGCCCATGATCGGCATAGTTCAAATAGGTTCACATGCCATGGCGGACCGGTTTACCTATATTCCGCTGATCGGCCTGTATATTATAATTGCCTGGGAATCAGCCGAACTTCTAAAAAAAAGCCGCTACAGGGTAATGCTTGTTTCGGCCGGTGCAGTAATTATTATAGGCACACTTATATCTATAAGCTTTAAACAGGTTGGATACTGGCAAAACAGTCTAACGCTTTTTCAACATGCTGTTGACGTTACAGAAAAAAATTATGTTGCCCATAACAACCTTGGCCTTGCGCTGGCACAACAGGGTAAAATAACTGAAGCTGTTTCTCACTACAGCGCATCCCTGCGATTTAACCCGGAGTATGCTGATACACACTATAACATGGGCATGGCGCTGGCACAACAGGGGAATACAGATGAGGCCATTGCCAGTTATAACGAGGCTTTTCGCATAGATCCCTTTAATGTTCGAGCCCGCAATAATCTCGGCATTCTGCTGTTCCAGCAAGGCCGGATTGATGAGGCTATACATCAGTTCCAACAGGCATTACGAATACAGCCTGATGCAGTTCGTATTAGAAATAATTTAAAAAAAGCTGTAGCAGTAAAATGGAAACTTCAGCACAGACAAGACTCAACTTCAAGTAACGTTCAGAATAAATAGATTTTTTTATTTATAAATGTAAAGTCATTTCAAATGAAATACTCCGGCCTTTTAAAAAAAAGAAGCACTTTTTTAATCTGTGTGCTCCTTATTATTGCAGTATTAATAGTCTACTGGCAGGTGCGGTTTTTTGATTTTGTCAACTATGATGATCCAAAATATATAAGCGAAAACAGGATTGTTCAGGCCGGCATTACCGCACGCGGTTTTATCTGGTCACTCACGACATCGCGAGGGGCAACCTGGCAGCCGATGGTATGGCTGTCATACATGCTGGGCTGTGAGCTGTACGGGATAGAC
>JANQFE010000153.1 GCA_028278025.1 Thermodesulfobacteriota bacterium
AAGTGGCTCTTTTGGGGTCAAAAAAGCCAAAACCGTTTTGGTCTGACCGCCAAATCGGTTTCGTTTGCTGCTTAAAAACCACTTTTTCAGTAACGACTACCTACCGCACCCCACCGCCAACTATTAATCCAAACCAAAATTCATCTCCATCCTTAACAATGGTTTTTACGCCTTTTGGAAAGTCTTGGACCCACTGGATGCGCTTTTTGTTCAGATAAATATTAGGGGTTTTAAACGGCTTGCCGTCCAGGGTCCCTTCAGCGTAGACATGACGGCCAAAACCATCACCATATTTTTCAATCATAAATTTAAGAAATTCCTCTACGCTCAGACCTTCAGGTATTTCAATGTTCTCACCATCTTTTTTGGTCGCACTGAGAACATTTGTGAAGTATTTGCAGCTTATCCTTGGCATTATTCGTACTCCATTCCAGTTTGCATTGATTACAAATGCTAATAAATAATAGTAATAATCCATATTTTTGTCAATGAAGAATTTCCCATGAGATTCCTAAGAGAATAGTATTTTGGCAGCATAATTATCATGTTGACAGCCTGATGAATAATATGATAATAACTAATTTTACTCTATGATCATTATAAGGGCAAATAAGGTTTTCCGAGCCCACATATCTGTGGGCCGAAAAGGTTGAGAAAAGATAATCAGCCTGCCGTATTGCAAAGGAAGCCTGCCGGGGTGTTCTAAACCCTGGCAGGCTTTTTTTTTAGGAATCGTGAAAGGGAATTGAAATGAAAGGAGGTGTTTGATTAATTTGTCTTAGTCCCCTTGAGGGTGACTAAAGAGACTAAACCATGTGTTGTCCAATTATCTTTTGTTGACCCGTTTTGAAAGGAGGTTAACTGACCATGAGTAACGGAAAAGTTTTGGTTTATAACAATGAAGTATGTGCCGGGTGCAGAAGCTGTGTGGTCGGGTGCTCACTCTACCACGATGGAGAATGCGGCAAAGTCGTATCCAGGATAGCCTGTGTGAGAAATGAGCGCTTTGGGGAGTCGTTTGTGGTCGGGTGCGATCAGTGTACAGACGCCCCGTGTGCAGCAGTGTGTCCAACAGGCGCGTGCGCCATGGACGGTGAGGCAGGAATTACAAAGATTGATGCAGAAAAATGCATCGGATGTAAAGAGTGTGCCATGGCCTGTCCTTTTGGCGCGATCAACATGCACTACAAGACCGGAAAAGCATTCAAGTGTGATCTGTGCGAAGGCAGGGAAGAAGGCCCGGTTTGTGCCGACTGGTGCCCCAGCGGTGCAATTTCCTATCAAAAAACTGATGTTGCCTTCAAAACTAAACGCAGAGAAAAGCTAACTGAAAGATTAAAAGCTGCTAAAGTTGGAGAGGAGGGATAAGCTATGTACGGATGGGCAGGACAAAGATTACGTGTTGATCTTTCAACAGGAAAAATAACTAAAGAACCGCTGAGCTATGAATACAGGAAGAAATGGATTGGTGGCCGCGGTTTCAACTCCGATATTATTTATAATGAAGTACCGACTACACTTGACCCATATGATCCCAGAGCCAGGGTATGTTTCGGCATGGGGCCTGTCAGCGGAACGGCTGCTCCCTCAACAGGACGTGTTACGGTTACCTGTAAAAGCCCTCTGACCGGCGGCTTTGGTGACTCCAATATGGGTGGACACTGGGGTGCAGAGGTCAAATATGCAGGCTATGACCAGATTGTTGTTCAGGGCCGGGCCAAGCATCCGGTCTATATCTGGATCGATGACGATAAGGTTGAAATCCGCGATGCACGCCATCTGTGGGGCAAGTTCCCTCGCGAGGCTGACCAGATGATCAAAGAAGAACTCGGAGATGAGGATATTCACATCATGATGATCGGGCCGGCCGGTGAGAATATGGTCAGGTTTGCCTGTACATTTAATGATGTATGGCGTGCAGCTGGTCGTACAGGCACCGGCGGTGTCATTGGCTCCAAGAACCTGAAGGCTATTGCTACCCGCGGTTCAGGAACCGTTAAGATTGCAGAGCCCCAGAAAATGATGCAGGTTTGCAACAGACTGCGCCAGGCATTTAAGAACGATCCGATGAAACTGGGGCTGTATGAGTTTGGAAGCCTGGTTCTGATCAATGTTGCCAACCGTGACGGATGGCTCCCCTGGAAAAACTTCCAGCATGGCGCAACCCCGCTGGCAAACAACATGTCAGGCGAGGTTCATTCCCAGACTGTTCTGAAACACCGTGAAGGCTGCTATGCATGTCCTATCTGCTGTGGTCGTTTTACCCAGATCAAGGACGGAAAGTATGCTGGTGAGGAATTCGGTGGTCCTGAATATGAACACGCAGTTCCCACGGGCCCGCGCCTTGGTATCATTGAAGATGCCAACGACATCTGGCACAATGCCTGCCTGACCAATGACTACGGGATGGATGGTATTGAGACAGGCGGTGTTATCGGTACAGCAATGGAATGGTATGAGAAAGGCTTTATTACCACAAAAGAAACCGGCGGGCTGGAGCTGGAATGGGGCAATGCAGAAGTTGTTGATAAGCTGATCCCCATGATCGGTAAGCGTGAAGGCTTTGGTGCAATCCTGGCTGAAGGCGCCGAACGCGCTGCCACTAAACTGGGCCTGCCGGAAGAGGCCCGCTACTACACCATTACCACCCGCGGTATGTGTCTGCCGGGTGATGACCCTCGTGGTCTGGGCTTTGGCTACGGCCTCTCATTTTCCATGGGTACCCGCGGCGGTTGTGACCATCTGAGATCCCTGTGCTGTCTGGAGCTCTCAGGCGCTCTGTACACAGGACTTAACACCAAGATTCTGGGTGATGAGCGGGGATCCAAGCCGATCACAACCGCTAACAAACCATACATGGTCTTCTACGAAGAAAACCAGAAAGGTACAACAGACTCTTTGCAGGTCTGTTGTTTTACCACACACTGGTCATTTGCAGTATTGACCCCCGACCAGGTTGAGTACTTTAACGCAGTAACCGGCTGGAATTTCACGGAAGAAGATTTCCAGGAAGTGGGTGAGCGTATTGTTAATCTTGAGCGTGCATACTGGAATCGCCTGATGTCAGGCTCCCGGGAAGATACTGTTCCTGAGCGTTTCACCACAGAGCCGATGCCTCAGGGTGTTGACTACCAGACCAATGTCGGCACGGTATTTCCGCTGACAGGCATGCTGCAGAAGTATTATAAATATCGTGACTGGGATCCCAAAACAGGCTTTCCCACCGAACGCAAGCTGAAACAGCTCGGACTTGATTATGTTGCTAAAGACCTCGCCCCGCTACGGAAAAAATATCTCTCTGAAGCTGAAAAGAAGAGAAAGAAATATTATTATTAATCCCGGGATATTAGCTCTGAAAGGAGGTCAATAGTATGGCTGTTTTAACAAAAGCAGAGGCCAAGAAGTTGGTGGAAATGGATGATAAGATGATCGATGTGCTTGATGTTTTGAAAAATCGGCGGGTTTTAGATGCCAAAACCCACAGGAAAATCCTGCTTGAAGGCTATTCCAAGCTGGTTGAATACCTGCAGCAGAAAAAACTTATCAATGCTGCTGAATCCAAACAGGCAATTAAGCTCGGTTTTGATTATCTGCTTCCCAAATTGGCCAAGTAATTGCAACTGTACTGGCCTGGTGCTCTTTTTTAAGGGTGCCGGGCCAGTTTTTTTGCATTCATCGTATTTCTTCAAAAAAAGAGAGATGTTTTAAAACATACCGGGTTTTGCATCCCCCCTGGGTATTACGTGTTCATATCAAGAATCATTCAGATTTTTTTTAGCATACAGTGCTTGAGCGGTTGTAATGCTCCCTACATACCTATACCGCGAGCTGCCCTGTAAGATTTATATTGCATTATAAAAAGAAATAGCATAGGTAATACTCACATACGATTTGGTGCAGGTAAACACAAACTATCTAAATTAGGCTTGAATAATATTGTTCATATTACATGACAGCAATTTTTTTATACGCTCTAATTGCAATATAATAAGAGAAGCTGCGCATGAAAGTTACATATATAGCCCCCCCTGAAATGTGATTTTGTTTCCGAAGGGATGCTGAGAATTGACAGAATTGGAACCGGTATGGGCATTATTATTTACAATAGTAGCAAAAAGACAGCTGCAGGAATACATGTGTTGCGGGCCAAAGCCCCTAATATCAACAATACAAACCCCGTGTATTATGCCGATACAGTAATTCCCTATGTAATGAATTATTTCAAAGAAAAAGGTACTTCACCACCATTCTCTGTTGCCATTGCAGGTGGTGCTGCCTTGCTGGACACACCTCAAGCTGAGGATACAGGGTTTGAGCTTTGCAAGGCAGTTAAGGAATTATTGGCAAAAGAAAACCTTACGATCAAAATTGAACAAACCGGTGGTTCACAAATACGATCTATGCTGCTTAATGTAGATGCAGGCAAAATTAAAGTAGTATAGATGTTTTTCAGGTAACTACTACTATTCATGAAAGTAGCGTGTCCCCACTGCCATAAAGTATATGATATTGCTGAAGAACGTTTGCAGCAGCAGTGCATTCCTATAGTGTTTCCCTGCCCGGCCTGTAAGGGCAAAATCGAACTTGACGGGCATGTGTCAGCAAAAGCACCTGAAGCAGCTGGTGATCAGCCGTCAACTACCGGCCTGCCATCCGGGGAGGTTTTGAAAAAAAGTATTCTTAAGAACCTGCAGGAACTGCCGCCGATGCCCCAGGTGGCTCAAAAAGCCCGTCAGCTTACCTCAGATGAAAAGTCCAGCTTCACCGATCTTGCAAAAATAATAGAAACAGACCAGGCAATTGCCGCACGAGTATTGAAACTTTCAAATTCCCCCTATTATGGTGTTGCCGGATTCGTTACATCAATTCAGCATGCATCCGTTGTCCTCGGCATCAAAACCTTGAATGAGCTGTTAACGCTGGCTTGTGCATCAAGTCTTTTGGGTTCGCAGCTAAAAGGGTATGGATTGGATTCCGGCGATCTCTGGAAACACTCTCTGGCAGCTGCAGCATGTGCCCGTTCCCTTGCAAAAAAGAAAAATCCAGGACTTGCAGATGATGCGTTTTCCGCCGGGCTGATCCATGATTGCGGCAAACTTATTCTGGCGCCCTATATTGAAGAACGCAAAACCCAGTTTGATGACTTTATGAAGGATGGACAACAGTCATTTCTGGCAGCGGAAAAGAGTATTCTTGGCTTTGACCATGCGCAGATTGCAGCTGCGGTGTGTGAAAAATGGCAGATCCCCAAAAAACTCATTCTTGCCATCCAGTATCACCATAAGCCCTCAGGATTACAGTATAATGAACTGGCCCATATTGTACACACGGCCGATGCTATCGCCCTGATGAGCGGCATAGGGACCGGGGTAGACGGCATGATGTATCAAATTGACAAAAAAGCCATGGAGTTTTTAGAATTGTCTACTGATATGATAAGCATGCTCATGGCTGAAGCAACAGAATATATTGAAAAAACAATAACGGCCTGATATAGTCTTCATAGAGATAACCGGAATAATTTATGTGCAAACAATAAAAAAAACTGTATGATGTGCTTGCCAGAAAGGCTGTACCGCACAGGTTCAGCTTTTTTATTGATTAAGGATACCTTGGCCGTAGCCATAACGTGTAACATTACTTTCAAGAGCATTTTGAAAAAAGCATAGCCTCACCGTTGAGGCAGCAAAGGCTGATGCGGTTGACCGCCTGCGGCTATGTGCTCGCTGCGATATTCAGAAGTTACTATATAGTCCATCACTCGCACCGCCGCCGCTGTTCTTACCACAACAGTCTTTGCAGTGCTCGAGGCTATAGAAAAAAGGGAAATGCTTTAGTAGAATATATAAAATATGGATTTCAAGCTCACAAAACAACAAAAGCTTACCAGGAACATTGCCCGCGATTTTGCACGACATGAACTGGAGCCGTTTGCCCAGGAGTGGGATGAAAAGATGGAGTTTCCCCGGGAGGCCATCGCCAAAATGCGCTCGCTGGGCTTTATGGGAATCTGCATCCCCCAGGAATATGGTGGGTGCGGGCTTGACACTGTCTGCTATGTGCTCACTATTGAGGAGCTTGCCAAAGCCTGTGCCTCAACGGCAATTATAGTTGGTGTTCATAATTCAATGGGGGCCTATCCCATTTATCTGTTGGGAACAGACGCCCAAAAGAAAAAATACCTGTCTGGTCTGGCAGCCGGAAAAAAACTGGGGGCCTTTGCCCTTACCGAACCAAATGCCGGTTCTGATCCTGTCTCAATGGAAACAACCGCAGAGCAGCAGGGCAAAAGTTATATATTAAACGGCACTAAAACGTTTATCACAAACGGAGGAACATCAGATATTGTTATAGTCATGGCATATACCGACAGATCAAAGCGCGGGAAGGGCATTACGGCTTTTATTGTTGAAAAAAAGTTTAAGGGTTTTACTGCTGGTCCCAAAGAGAATAAACTCGGCATTCGTGCATCTGATACGTGTGAGCTTATTTTTGAAAATTGTCCGGTGCCGGCCACTAATGTGTTGGGCCCTTTTGGCGGAGGACTAAATGCAGCTCTGGAAGCATTGAATCTTGGCAGGGTCGGTGTTGCAGCACAGGCCCTGGGGGTAGCGCGCCGTGCCATGGAAGCATGCGTTACATACAGTAGAGAAAGGAAACAGTTTGGAAGACCTATAGCAGATTTCCAGGCCATCCAGTGGGCAATTGCCGACATGGCTACAGAAATTGAGGCTGCCCGCGGGCTTATTTTTAAGGCTGCAACCTTAAAAGACCAGGGTGCATCTTTTGCAACCGAGGGGGCCATGGCAAAACTGTATGCCTCAGAGGTTGCAATGCGTACTGCAACCAAAGCTGTTCAGATCCATGGCGGTTATGGCTGCATGAAAGATTATGCTGTAGAACGCTGTTTCAGGGATGCAAAAGTGATTGAAATTTACGAGGGCACCTCTGAGATTCAGCGGCTGATTATTGCCCGCGATGTTATGCGATAAAGCGATTTTTTACAGAAAGTGCATAGTACAGCGTGACACTTAAATTTGTTGGTATGCTTTAGCGAGAGTTTTTGGTTTTGATTGCTGCGGGCTAAGTGCTCGCTGGAATGACCGTCTTGATAGAATAGGCAATTGCTCGCACCGTCCTTGCTGCTCAAAAACAAAGACCCCCACCGATGAACTGACAAATTAAAGTGTCATGAACTACTAGTAACAGAAACCAAAACAGTTAAACATACAAGGTAAAGAGCTTCATGAAGGGATTGAGAATTATTGTAACCGTAAAGCAGGTTCCTGATACTGCTGATGTTAAAATCGACCCCAAAACCAATTCTTTGATGAGAGAGGGAATTCCGAGCATTTTAAATCCTGAAGACAAAAATGCAGTTGAGGCTGCCCTGTGTCTCAAACAGCAACATGGCGGGACCATTATCGCCATAACTATGGGCCCTCCTCAGGCAGAAGAGGTCTTAGGGGAAGTGCTTGCCATGGGTGCAGATCAGGGAGTGCTGTTGACAGACAGGGCTTTTGCCGGGTCAGATACCCTGATAACTGCTTTTACGCTTTCCCGGGCCATAATGAAATTAGGGAAATATGACCTTATTCTGTGCGGGCGTCAGGCAATCGATGGCGATACGGCCCAGGTTGGCCCGCAGCTGGCCGGTTTTTTAGAACTCCCGCAAGTTACCTATGCAGAACATATCAGCATTGAAAAAGGCAATGCGGTTGTCAGAAGAGGTCTTGAGGATTCTACAGAATGGGTGCGCGTTAAACTGCCGACCCTGGTTACTGTTACCGCTGCAGTTAATGCGCCCAGATATCCGATGCTTTATAATGTAGAGGCTGCCTGTGATGGTAGTCGTATTATTATCTGGGGGGCACAAGAGCTCAAGGTGCCGGAGACTATGCTGGGACTGAATGCCTCACCCACAGGTGTAAAAAAGATATTTGAACCTGAACGGAAGAAAAAGGGGCAGATTATAACAGGGGACCCAAAGGATATGACAGGTATTCTGATAGATAAGCTGCAAGAGCTAAACATGCTTTAAGATGCTTGCCGGTCTGCAAGTCCTACTGTATATAACACAGAAGCGAATATTAAAAAATTATGATTACACTGATTCCAAAAAAATGTATTGCATGTAAGCTGTGTGTAAAAGCATGTCTGTTCGGTGGTGTTCGGCTGGAACACAAGACTCCCGTATTAACCGAATTATGTACCGGATGCGGTGCCTGTATCGATGTCTGCAGGGCTGGGGCAATTGTATCTTCAGGTAAAAGTACTGGTCAGATCCATAATCTTGCGCTTTACAAAGGGATCTGGGTAATTGCAGAACAAAGGCGGGCCAGATTGCACCCGGTTACCGCTGAGCTTCTCGGCAAAGCCCGTGAACTTGCAGACGTTCGCAAAACGAATGTTTCTGCTGTTGTACTGGGTGCTGATATTAAGCATCTCAGTAACGTTTTAATACAACATGGTGCTGACAGAGTCTTTATTGCAGATGCACCTTTTTTGGAGCCTTATCGTACCATACCTGCTGAGCGTGTTATTGCAGGGCTCATTGACAAACACAAGCCCGAGATAATCCTTTTGGGTGCTACCACCATGGGCCGGGACCTTGCCCCTCGGCTTGCCAACAGGTTTCGAACCGGTCTTACTGCTGATTGTACCGGGCTTACCATAGCTGCTGATGATGGCTTGTTGCATCAAACCCGGCCTGCTTTTGGCGGAAACATAATGGCAACCATCACCACTCCCCGCCACCGTCCCCAGATGGCAACTGTCCGGCCCGGGGTAATGCAGCCACAATTTTTTCCCGATAGAAACGGTGAGACGATTTCTGTAAAGGTCAAACAGCAGGCTTCAGATAATGCCGTTCAGATCCTTAAGACAGTAAAAAAGAGAAAAAGCAGCATATCTCTTGAAAAGGCCGAGGTTATTGTTTCAGGCGGCCGTGGTCTGGGGGAATCAAAAAACTTCAGACTGCTGGAAAAACTGGCACGTGTTTTTTCCGGCCAGGTCGGTGCCTCACGGGCAGTGGTTGATATGGGCTGGATTGCACATGAACATCAGGTCGGCCAGACAGGTAAAACTGTCCGGCCCCGGATTTATATTGCCTGCGGCATTTCAGGTGCAGTGCAGCATCTTGCCGGTATGCAGGAGTCTGATATCATAATAGCGATTAATAAAGATCCGCAGGCACCCATAATGCAGATTGCTCATTTCGGGCTTGTGGGGGATTTTAAGCGTATTATCCCTGAGCTTATTGAGCAGCTGAAACCCGCTTCCTAGAAGGCTGTCGGGAAACCTCCATCTGTCCCGCCACGACGGGATTTGCAACTTGCATCTGAACATTTCCCGATAGCCTCCCTGTGTGCAGGTTCTCGGAAAAAAATTTGGTCAATAAAAGTGAAGTGCTTTTTCTCGTTTGAACCGAGATTTTCAACAGATGAGGATAATTACTTTCGAGGACCAAAAATAGCGGTTCCCACCCGTACCAGTGTTGCTCCTTC
Source organism: Thermodesulfobacteriota bacterium (assembly GCA_028278025.1). Classification (GTDB taxonomy): domain Bacteria; phylum Desulfobacterota; class WTBG01; order CAIYCZ01; family CAIRTM01; genus JANQFE01. Next base: position 9,507 of record JANQFE010000153.1, read on the forward strand.
CTCAATTGCCACTTCAAAGTCAGCAGACATGCCCATAGACAGTTCCTGGAGTTCAACATTTTCAGGCCTTTGAGAGGTTAACTCATCTTTGAGCTTTCTGAGTGCAATAAAATAAGGGCGGGACTCCTCCGGGTCAGGTGACCATGGAGGCATGGTCATAAGTCCTTTTATCCGGAGATTGCCCAGAGGGGCAATAACTTCTATGAGCTTTATTGTTACCTGCGGATTTATACCGTGTTTTGTATCTTCGCCGGATATGTTCACCTGGATGAGTATCGGCATTACCTTGTTTTTTTTGCCGGCTTCTTTGTTGAGCTGTTCAGCCACATGCGTGCTGTCTACAGAATGAATCAGGTTAAACAGATCAACGGCATATTTGGCTTTGTTTGATTGGAGGTGACCGATAAAGTGCCATGAGATATTTCTTCGAATAATTTCAATTTTTTTGCGTGTTTCCTGGATGTAGTTTTCACCTAGGATTGTGGCACCGGCATCTATGGCTTGCTGGATTTTATCTGCCGGTATTGTCTTTGATACAGTCACAAGCCGGATTTCATCAGGATTTCTACCACATCGGGCTGCGGCCGCCGTGATGCGCTGCTGCACGTTTTGCAGATTTTTTGCTATGTCGATGTCAAACATTACCTGTTCCGGATTAGTAATGAGATTCTATCATTATCCAGGGGAAGCAAAACAAATGGCAATTAATTTTTTACTGCAGCAGTTAATTCAAAGCTACTACTGCATGTGTAAACACATTTTTATAATTTTACAATCTGATTATATACATCCCCTGAATATAATTCAACGAGAACTTTTTGTTGAAGAAAATGGTTGCTAAAATACCCCCGAAGAACTAAAATTCATGAACTTAATACATCGAAAGACAACAAGTGATAATAACAATGGATAATATGCGGATGAAGAAGCGGAATTCTGTTTTTCTGCTAATATTTGGATGTTTAGTTTTGCTGCCCATATATGTTCATGCATATCCGTATTTTTGGACAGCCTATGATAAAGAAGATGGTCTGCCCTATGATACGATTACAACACTGGCAGCTGATCCCGGTGGATATCTCTGGATTGGTACCCAATCAGCCCAGTCAGCGCAGCAGGGATGTATTGGTATTCTTGATCTCATGCATGAGTTCACCGTATCCTATGATGTTTCTGACGGTATGTGCAGCAATATTGTTAAGGCAATTGCATTTGAGCATGTCCCTGAGGAATACCGTAATAATCTTGACTATGGTGCCGTCTGGATAGCAACAACCAAAGGTATAAGTATTTTAGATAGAAAAGGGGTGTTTACTAATCTGACATCCGGCAACAGTGCATTGCCCGGCAACAGTATTGAGACCATTTTTATAAATAAAGAGAACACGAAATGGATTTCAGTGTGGGGGCGAGGTGTCAGCTGTGTTGATTCTGAATTTAACTGGGGGACCTATACGGTCAGCGATGGGCTGTGTAGTCGCTATATCCTTGCAATACACGAAGACACCGGCGGTAATGTCTGGTTTGGATCCAACAATAAAGGTGTGAGCTGGCTTGACCGTGACGGCAACTGGGTGCACTTTTCCTCGGCAAATTCAGGCCTTATTGGAGACCAGGTCAGGGATATTGTAGAAGAGCTTCCCAATAAATTATGGTTTGTGACTCCCAACGGGTTAAGTGTTTTCGATGGGCAAAACTGGATGTCTTACACCTCACGTAACAGCCCGTTGGGCAGTTTTATTCCCACGAAAATGATCATTGATAGCTCCGGCAATAAGTGGATAGGTACTGAAAATGGTGGAATCTTCAAGCTGGATAGTTTTGGTATGTGGACCCATTTTCATCAGGGCAATACAGGACTGCCCGGCAATATGATTGAGGATCTTGAGGTTGACAAGCGGGGAACAATCTGGATAGCAACATCTGCAGGACTATGCAGCCTGGGCACCGCTCCCCGAAAGCTGCAAGCTGCAGCACATTATAGTGAGTTTCAGCAGTCTTCATATCCTGAGCTTGGAAGGGGGACGTATTATCCATTCGAACACTGTATTATGTGGGAGCATATAGGTGTATCTGAACAGAACATGGAAATTTCCTATTCCCTGCCGCAGTTCTTCCTTGGCGGCAAATCGTGGTTTTATGCTGTCTTATGGGCTGATCATGATTTTAGTTTTAAAGATTTACAATATAACATTATCGGGGAAAGAGGTGGCAATCGCAGCCTGCACTTCAGGGGTACCTTTTCCCAGGCGATGTTTCTTACCGCCGGCGGCATTGTAAGCAGCCATAGTGGACCGGATATTGATGTAAACAGACAGTACCCCTTTCCAGAAGCAGTGCCGGAGGAACTGCAAGAATTCCTTCTGCCGGGCGATGCTATTCCCAGCATGGATCCTGAAATACACAAGGTGGCTGATCTGCTTATCCAGCCTGAATCCCGGGAAGACATGTATAAAGCCATTAAAGACATAGTATATTCTAAACTCATCCAGCACATGGCTCTGGAGGGTAATGATATCGGCCTTTTAGCAGATAGAGAACCAGGCGAAGAAGGGGCTAAAATCGGTTCAGTAAAAGATGTCTATTATGTTTTAAAAAACAGAAAAGGAGACCAGCACGCTAAGGCACGGCTCATCTGTACCCTTGCACGCTCAGCAGATATTCCGGCAAGGGTTGTTATGAGTATGGGAGGCAGTGTCTGGACGCAGGTCTGGGTTGCAGGTTTGGGCTGGATTTCTATTCAGGCAAGCTACCCGGTTTATGATTATGTGCAGCCTATGAGAACATACATGCCAAAGCTGTTTTTGCCCAGCGAACATGCAATTGCTTCGGTTTCCGGCAAAGATGATTTTGTCGGAAGGGTGTTATGGGATGCTTCTATTAAGGCATATTATATTGCCTGCAATCCTTTGGAGCTGAAAGATTACCGTCAGATGACCGGTGCAAAGATCTTTTTACTGCAAGTTGCCCCACCGGGAAAGGTTCCCGATAATGCAAAGGTTCAGATGGATGAGAATCTGTTTGCTAGTGCAGTTCAGACAGATGATGCTATTATGCTTGTTTTTCAAGACAGAACAGGTGAGGATATTAAAAGTATACCACTTTCTTTTGAAGGACTTTCAAATACCATAAATGTGAATGACCGGCTTTTCTGGAAATTTATCGCCCGCCGCATGGGTGAAATAGTTGTGCTTGAAAATATTGATTGCAAAGTAGTTGAGACTACACAGCTTTTTGAAAATACGGATAATGCAAAGCCAGATTCTATTAAGGACTATTAAGGTGCACAAGAGAGGTAATGCAGTCCAGCTAAACAGAGGCTGTGCAATTTTGCGCTGACGGTTGTTAACCTTGGAGATGTATGGGCCGGTACCGTTATGAAAAGACCATTACCGCCCATTGTTATATCTTTTTGTTGTGGATTGATAGCTGCCCACTATGTTTCAATCCCTTTTTTAGTTGTTATTAGCGGTTTTTTGGTAACGCTCGCAGTCTTTCTTAGAGCACTTTTTTTAGCTAAAAAAGGTGTAGCCACTCTTAGCGCATGGCTGCTTTTTTTTATCACCGGCATTATCTTTCTCTTTCCTTATGCCAACCCCCAGCTTCCGCCGGACCATATTATTCAGTATGCCGGACTAAAGCGTGTACAGGTGGAAGGTATTATAAACGAACCTCCCCGGATAACCTCAAACCGTACGCGTTTCACTATGCAGGTGACGCATGTCCACACGCGACAGAGCTCTTCTGCTGTGCGCGGACAGTTGCTGGTATCGATAAAGAAATCATATAAAGTCCTTCGTTATGGTGACAGGATCCGGTTCTTCTGTTATATAAGGAAGCCACAGAATTTTGAAAATCCGGGTAGTTTTGATTATGTTACATATTTAGCCTATCAGTCGGTATTTGTTACCGGTTTTCTGAAAGACGACAGAGAAATTACGATACTGCACAGGGGCGAAGGCAGCAGGTTCCTGCTATGGGTGGAAAGCTACCGTGAGAGTGTCAGAACAGTTGTTGAGAAAACCGTGCCGCCACCTGGGAGCGATATTCTCAAAGCCCTCATTCTTGGAGAAAAAGGCACCTTACCTGAGTATATACAAGAACAGTTTGTAAAACTCGGTATTGCGCATGTACTTGCCATATCAGGCCTTCACATTGGTATTGTTTCATTTATTGCATACCTCCTTTTTACGGCGCTGCTGAGAGCATATCACAGGCTGCTGTTATATTGTAATGCATTTAAGTTGGCAGTATTTCTCTCGATTATTCCGGTTGGTTTCTATTGTTTTCTTGCCGGATTTCATGTGCCGACCCTCAGAGCCTTCATCATGATTGCAGTTTACATGGCAGCATTGCTTTTAGACAGAAAACAGGACCTGCTCAGCACACTTTTTCTGGCAGCTTTTGTGATCCTGATATTGATACCCCCATCACTTTTTGAAATTTCTTTCCAGCTTTCATTTGCTGCTGTGCTGGCTTTGATTGTGATCCTGCCTGCCATACAGCAAGTGCTGCGGCTACCCCGGCAAGCAGATGGTTTGGATAAACGTAGCGGATTTGTTTATACCGCAGGGCGCATCCTTGCTAGTTCGTTTATTGCATCTGCGGCTGCGATTCTCGGCACGGCCCCTTTGCTTATGAGTAACTTTCATCGATTTTCGTTTTTGGGATTTTTTGCAAACATCATCCTGGTTCCATTTGTAGGATTTCTGATTGTTCCTCTGGGTCTGTTGGCCACAGCAGTGTTACCCCTGAGTGCCGCGTGTGCTCAGTTCCTGTTTGCCGGTGCCGGCATGCTTGTAGATCAGCTTCTTTGTATTACCTCAGTTTGGTCACGCATTGACTGGGCGGAGGTAACCGTTGCAGCTCCAGCGATTTGGGAGGTGGTGGCATTTTATGTTTTTTTATACTGTTTCCCTTTGGCCCTGCGTAAAAGGAAACTGGCGTTATTTTGTACAGGCATTTTGTGTTTTCTGCTTATGGAGGTTACGCTCAGCCATTACCGTAAACAGGATACAGGTATACTTGAGGTGACCTTTATTGATGTAGGTAAGGGTGATGCCGCTATTATGAAATTTCCGGGCAGCAAGGTGATGCTTATAGATGGTGGTGGATTCATGGATGAAAGTTTTGATGTAGGCAGGAACGTTGTTGCGCCGCTACTTTACAGCCTGGGTATAAAAAAAGTAGATTTTGTTGTGCTCAGCCATCCGCACAGAGACCATATAGGAGGGCTGCCGTTTATTCTTGAAAACTTTGATGTGGCGGAGCTCTGGTTGTATTCAGGATTTTCCGCTACAACCACATCTGCAAGGCTGTTAATGCTGGCAGACATACAGGGCGTCACTAAAAAATTTCTTGCGGCGGAGTCCGGATCACTCTGGATTGAGGGTGTCCGGATAGACATTTTAAGCCCTGCTCAAGGCTGCTTAAACGCAACGTATGCTGATATAAATAATAATTCCCTGGTACTGAAAATCGTCTATGGCAGCATAAGTTTTCTTTTTACCGGAGATATTCTTGCTGATCGAGAAAGCATGCTTGTGAGCAGCAGGGCGTCACTTTTATCTACAGTTTTAAAAGTACCGCATCATGGTCGTACGGGCTCAAGTACACCTGCATTTGTCAGGGCTGTTTCCCCGAAAGTCTCTGTTGTCAGCTGCAGGTCTTATGGAAAGGCAGAGGTGCCATCTCCACAGGTCTTACATACATACAGGCAGATTGGTGCTCAGGTGTACAGAACAGATATGCATGGTGCTGTTTTTATCAAGACCGATGGTACGACCTATACAGTGAAATCCTGGAAAAAATGATTTCACACAATTGCAGGACCACTCGTTTTTTTCGAAAAGATGATTTTTAAACTCAGGGAGATTCCGGTCCAGTCTTGAAAAACTACATACAAACCGCTGTTCAGCCCTGAGAAACTACGGGGACATTTTTGTTAAGCTGTTGTTTTTGCATGGAATTAATGCTTTAAGAAGGGTATTGACAATAGCATGATTTTGCTATTAAATTCTACTATTATAATTTTTTTAAGATTTGTAAAAAATGAGACGAGTCCATATTCTGCTTGTATGTATAATTGTTATGGTGCTGAGCAGTTGCCGAACAGGTCCTCAGCGTGAGGTTATCTCCCGCCAGATACGGGAAGCTGAAATTGTTCTGCAACAGGCCCAGAATCTTGAAGCGCCTGTGTATGCACCGGAAACATATCTTGAGGCGCAGCTGATTATCAGAAAAGCAAAGTCATTGATGAATTCAGAGGATTACGCAGCGGCTGAATCTTTAGCAGAGAAAGCTAAAAAAGTCGGGCATCAGGCTCGTGAAGAAAGCCAGGACGAGCAAGTGCGGGTAAAAGCCGAGGCCGAGCGATTGCTTACCAGGGGCGAAGAGATTTGGAGCGGGTATGATCAGGGCGAAGAAAAAATACATGCACCGGAAGCACTCAGTGATATTAAGAAACTGCTTGACGACGGGTACAGTTATCTGGAAAGTGATCAATATATGGATGCCATGGATACGGCTCAAAGATCTCACCAGAAACTAGCTTTGTTGCCGGAGGTTGTTGAGAAGAAAAAAGCAGCTCTGATTAAAGAGAAGAATAGTAAAGCCGTGAGTCAGCAAAGTGCCGAAGAGATTATTAAAGTCGCCCAGCAAAAGGCGTCTCAGATCATTGAAGATGCCCGCAAAAAGGCTCAGAATATCCTGCTGGAAGCACAGATAACTGCTGCAAAAGCACGTCTTGAAGAATTTGAGAGAATCTATCCGGCTACCTACAAAGTCAAAGAGGGTGAAACGATAATTGATATTGCACGGCGTAGGGAAATTTTTAATGATCAGTTTATGTGGCCGCTTATATATAAATCAAATAGAGACCAGATGCGTGATCCCAAGGTTGTTTTTCCAGGTCAGATACTTTCTATCCCCCGTGATGTTTCTTTTGAAGAACTCATCGAAGCCAGAAAACAGGCCGGTGCCCCTCCCCCCTATATCCCACCCTATAATGCATATAACCCTGAATTTTACCGCAGATATCTTCTCATCAAGCCTGAAATGAACAATACATCTGTAAGTACTCCTGCTCCACGACCGACAGAACCTGCCGGGAGTGAATAAACTGCAGCAGGGGTATCAAATGTTTTTTCCGAGTTGTCCGCATGCTGCGGCAATATCGCTGCCTTTGCTTCTTCTGATGGGTGCTGTAAAGTGCCGACTATGCAATACTGCTTGAAATTCCAGCACTGCTTTTTCATCGGGTTTCTGCATAGCTGTTGCCGCATGTTCATTAAAGGGGATCAGGTTTATCTTGCAGGGAATATTGCTTAAAAGTTTACCAAGTGCTCGGGCATGCTCAGGAGCGTCATTTACATTCTTTATGAGAATGTATTCAAATGTTATTCTTTTTCGGGAAGGCAGGGGGAATTGTCTGGCGGCTTTAATCAGTTCCCTTACAGGAAATTTTTTGTTTATCGGCATTAAGTAATTCCTGATCCTATCATTGGGGGCATTTAACGATATTGCCAGATTCACCGGTAATTCCTGCCCCAACCTTTTCATCTGAGGGATCAGCCCGGCAGTGGAAACTGTTATTTTTCTATGCGAAAAATCAAGGCCCCAGGGGCATTGCAGGATACGAATACTTTTTACTGTATTTGTGTAGTTTGCAAGGGGTTCCCCCATGCCCATAAAAACAAGGTTAGGGAGTTTGGAGGTAATATTCTCTTCCTGCAGCACAGCACTCACTTGGTTTACAATTTCAGATGTTGACAAATTTCTGATAAGACCTCTGCGCCCGGTGAAACAGAAACGACACCGGACAGGGCAGCCGATTTGAGTTGATATGCACAGGGTCTGATGGTTTTGTTCCTGCATAAGAACGGTCTCTATCCCGTATCCATCCTTTGTCATAAAAAGAAATTTTTTTGAACCGTCGCCGGAAATGTCTATTCGTTGAGGCAACAGGCGGCTTATGCAGGCTATAGATTTGAGTCTTTGACGAGCCCCTTTTGAGATGTTTGTCAGTTGGTCCATCTCACGGACATGCTTTTGAAAAATCCATTGATATATCTGACGTGCCCTGAAAGGTTCCAAGCCAAGCTGTTTGGCCAGTGCCGTAATCTCTTCAAAGGTAAGATTTTTTAGGTCGATTTGCATCTTTTTGTTAAAGGTTTTTGTTTATAAAATCCGAAGAGCGTATAGTAAATTATAGGGATATTGTAAAAAAAAACAAGTAATATCAAAGGGATAATATTTTTTTATTGACAAAATTATGTATTAGGATTATACATCACCTTCATTTCAGGACACTATTCAGGGGGAAGAAATGCTATGAAAGGAACTGTATTACTGAAAAAACAGCTGCTTAAAATGAGAGAAGAGCTTTTAGAGGGCATGGATGCAAGTATAAAAACCGCAAGGAGTACCCCTGAAAGAGATGTAGGCGATTTTTATGATGATGTTGATATAGAAAAAGACCGGCAAATGATGCATATGCTTACCGAGAGAGAGCAGGCCAAGCTCAAGTCAATAGATGATGCCCTTGAAAAAATAGAGGATGAAACCTATGGTGCCTGTGAAGAATGTGGCGAGGATATAGGTAAAAAACGCCTTAAAGTTATACCATTTGCAAGATATTGTATCAGGTGTCAGTCTGAACTGGAGAAACGCTTAGCATCTAACAGGGAATCCGCTGAAGAAAATTTAATCTATAAAAGTGTTTCATTAAATGATATTGAATCCAGTGATGAATAGCTCTGGAAAGGTAGTCCTGGCTCTTGTGTTGTATCGCGGTCATAAAAAGTATATAGATTGGCCTGCCAGAAGTCTTTTAACTGACTATAAATTATAATGTATTTTGGCATACCGCCGTTGTATATTCGGATATATATATAGGAAAGAGTGTTGCTCTTTAGTATTACCCCCTTGCCCCTGGTTGGCTGCCCCTCACCAGGGGGATTTTTTTATTGAATAGTACGGTACGGCCAGCTAAAAAAACAGCAAACCAGCTGCAGTGTCAGCCAGAGGTCGAATCCCAACCAGGGGATTTAGAGCATTTCACAAAAAAGGGTAGCCTCACGGTTGAGGCTGCAACGGCTGATGCGGTTCGACCGCCTGCGACTATGTGCTCGCTGGAATATCCGGAAGTTACTATATCGTCCATTGCTCTTACCACATCAGCCGTTGCAGTGCATAAGGGTTATAGAAAAAAGGGAAATGCTCTAGGCTGAACAGGAGCGGTGTGCGCACAAACAGCTTTTTTGTTGACATGCAACCGCGCCAGTCCTATACTTGCTCAACACTAAAGCGAGTTCTTATCAAACCATGTCTCCCAAGGGTCGCAACATACTATTCTTTGTGACATGTGTGCTTCTTGTGATTTGCTTTGTGTACCAGTGCATCGAACCAGTGCTCGACAACTCTTTATGCAATGACGAGGCAAAGCATATTGTCACAGGTTGGTGGCTTGCCAAGCACGGAGAAGCGTGCCTTGGTATTGACAACTCCCCTCTCACGATCCTCTTTGCCCTGCCCTCGCTCCATACTGACCTCAAGCTTCCTCCGCAGATCAAGATGGGTTCTAATGCGCACCTGGCGGGTGTGACGCTGATCTATCGGGCCGAGAACCCGGAAGCAATTCTCGTGCGAGCCCGCGCTGTGATGGTCGTACTGGGAAGCATTACAGTCATCCTTGCTGCACTTCTTTCGGGTCGTTTCTTTGGGTGGGCAGGCGCACTTCTTACACTTAGCATGCTTACTTTTGACCCCAATATGATTGCCCATTTCACTCTGGCAAGTACGGACGCACTTCTCACCTGTGCATCGGTGCTTTTTCTCTTGAGCTTGGACTGGTGCTTGCGCAAGGCATCGCTTGTGCGCGCATTGTGCGTTGGTTTGTGCATGGGCATTGCCATCCTCTCCAAGTACACCGCTCTCCTCCTGTGCCCTGCCACGCTGCTGATCACTCCACTGTACTACACGTACATTAAGAACAAACCCTTCTCCTTTTGGTGCAAGAGCATTGGTCTCTATGCAGCATCCACAATCCTTGTAATCTGGGCAGGATATGGGTTTCACACCAGCAGCTCCCTGCCGTTTTTCACCTTCCCTGGCTTTGTTCAAGGCTTGGAGCAGGCCCGCAGCTATGCCACAGGCGGTATGGTGAGCTTCTTCTGCGGTCAGGTGGGAACATCATGGCCCCAGTACTATGTAGTTGCCTTTCTACTCAAAACGCCGATTCCCATTGTGCTGTTCTGGATTGCGGCCTGGATTGCAGCCGTCTGCTTCGTGCGCACACGTGCGCAGTTACATCTCCTGAGTTGTCTGGCATTGGCATTGATCTTCTTTGCCGTATGCTTGACAGCCAAACTCAACATCGGTATTCGTCACATGCTGCCTGCCTATCCTTTGATGGCCGCCTTCTGCGGCATTATTATGCATCCAAACGTGATCCCCGCATCCATTGGACGTACTGTGAAGATCATTGCTGCGGTCATGTGTTTCTGGCTGGCAGCCGAAGCGATCAGCATTCACCCCGTGCACCTCTCCTACTTCAATCAGATCGCACAAGGACCCAAGGGTGGGGTTCAGTATCTGGGCGACTCCAACCTGGACTGGGGGCAGGACCTGAAGCGTTTGAAGCAAACCATGAATCGCCTCAACATCAACGAAGTAATTCTTGCTTACGTGGGCAACACTGCTCCTGAATATTATGGCATTCAGTATCAGTACCTGCCGGTCATGTTCTATGGCTCCACGCACAATAACTATGTGGTCGATTCTTCGCAGGAGATTCTGGCGATCAGCACCAATAATCTGCAGGGCACACTGTACCGCATTCCCGAACCTTTTGCCTGGCTCAGGAAACGTGAACCTGTGGCACGGGCAGGGTGGAGCATTCTACTCTATGACATTACGGGTGACGCGGAAGCCCATGCACAACTTGCCAAGATATACACAGCTTATGGACTACAGGAGCTTGCACAGAAGGAGCAGGCAAAGAGTCTGCTACGCGGACTCTCTCGCAACTCTTAAATTTTGCCTGCACAAAAAATTTTTTATGGCATCTGGGGCGGCTGCAAAGAAAGCTGCAAAAAAAAGATAAGGCCCCTGCGTGTTCAACCTCAAAGCTCTCACTTTACATTTCTTTGAAAAATTGATACGTTTTAATTATAAAGTCTTTTGACAACAGAGTACTATGAGCATATGAAAAAGCTGATTGAGTTTGCACGTGCTTTTGTAACTCCCGCAGTATTTATTGTAGATATTGCACATGGACAGGCTTCTGTATGCAAGGGCATGGTGCCCGGGAATTTCATTGCAGACTGTACAGCTATTGCACAGAATCAGGGGATCAAAACAGGAAAGCTATATGGAATTAAAAAAACATATGGCATCAGTTTAGAATTCTCACACTCCATTCCCGAATCAAGCCAGCAAAGTTTCCGCAATGCCTGGAACATGTACAGATAGTAACCACAGAGATAACATTCATTGAAATAAAGTTTTATAGACGTAATGAACTCCCGTCTGGCAAGGGCACAAAGCCTGAAAATGAAAAAAACTGTATTGTTGACAGTAGTGATCTTTTTGGTGATCACTGCCGGAGAGGCGGCAGAGCTGCGTAGAAAGTACTATCCGAATGGTACTGTAATGGGTGAGGGTACTTTTATTAACGGCAAACAACAAGGTATAACAAGGATATATGATGCAGACGGTACGTTAATGGAAGAACAGGCATTTGCCAATGGCAAACAGGAGGGCATAACACAGGCATTTTATAAAAATGGCGCTTTAATGGAAGAGCAAAATTTTAAAGATGGCAAACGAGAGGGTCTAACCAGAGTCTATTATGAGAATGGTTCATTAAAAGAAGAGCGCTATTATGAAAACGGGCTGCAGGAAAAAATCAGCAGAATATATCGTCTGAATGGCGCACTACTGGAAGAACAAGCCTTTAAAAAAGGCCAGAAGGACGGATTAACCAAAACATATTTTGAAAGCGGAGCGCTTAAGGCTGAACAGTTCTTGAAAAAGGGGAAAAGGGTAGGGCTGAGTAAAATATATTATGAAAGTGGAGCTGTACAAGAAGAGCAGCAATTTAGAAATGACACCCAGCAGGGCATAACCAGAATATATTATCAAGATGGAGCGCTTAAGGCTGAACAAAATTTTGTGAACGGTCAAAAAGAAGGGATTAGTAAACTCTATTATGAAACGGGTATCTTGCAATACATAGATACCTATAGAAACGGAAAGCTTGTTAACCGCAAGGCATATACCCGCAAGGGCAGTTTTGAATTTTCACAGGATTATCAGCCTGAGGAATAACATCACAGTTCCTGCTGCAGAGGTAAGCACACCTTTATTCTTCTTGAAGCAATACTAATCACATCAGCCGTGTATAAAGTATCCGGCCGGATGCAGCTAGGCACGGCATGGCCCCAGCCGCGAACCGGTTCCACTTCCATCAAATTCTCTAAAAGGGCTTCATTTTGCCTCCAGGTCTTTTCGGTCTCCTGGCGCCAATCCGGAAATATATTACTGCCGCCATACCATTTGACCCCGTGTTTTTTACACACAAACCAGTGATCACGTCCAATATTAAGATAGCCGTTATTGCGCCTGCATTTGGGGCAGTCGCCAAAATAATTGGGTGCGGGCAGCTTAATAACGTTGTTCATAATGATTTATATTGTTCTTTAAAAAGTTTATATAAAAATACTATATATTGTGGCTAGCCAAACAATATTTACCATATATTGTATATCGTGCCCGGCATAGATAACTTAAAAAAAAACCACTTTTTTTCACAGCAGGTATATACCTAATCTGAACTTTATGTATCAGGGTCAAATTCCGATATGAAAAAACAGGGAGAAATGAATAGTATGAGTGAAATAAAGCAGGATTCACCTGAAAATATGCCGAATGACCGGGATGATGTTCCCGGTCCTAAAGCCGGGGAATCTAGCCCTGAAGATATAAAAATGTTCAGTGAGGCCCCAATTGCAGAGGTGCAAACAACTGAACCGCAGGGAAAATCAACAGGCATGTCGGAAAATGCAGATGTTGATATGGATCAATCCGAAATTGATCAGTTGTTAGGAGCAGTATCCGATGGGGATAGTTCAAATAATCCCGAAGGAACTGCTGCGCTGGAGAAAACAAACGAAAGTGACACAGCTGACATGGATCAGTCTGAGATTGACCAACTTTTAAAGACTGTTGCTGATGAGGATGTTGAAGATGTTCCTGAGGATATCGGCGAACCTAAAGCAGAAGCTCAGTCTGAAGAGACAGCAGATAGACCGGAGCCAGCAGAAGAAAAGGAGTCTAAAGCAGAAACAGGGCCTGAAGATTCTGCTGAGAGCACGCTTTCCGGGAAACCGGATGCATTGGCCGAGGAACCCCCTGCCGAGAGTATGGTGCCTGCACAGCCGCAGGTACAGGCAGAAGAAAAAGAAGAGCCGTCTGAAAACCGGTCTGAAGAGTCTGAAGAAACAGCAGCTAAACCGGAGCCAGCAGAAGAAAAGGAGTCTAAAGCAGAAACAGGACCTGAAGATTCTGCTGAGAGCACGCTGTCTGGGAAACCGGATGCATTGGCCGAAAAACCCCCTACAGAGAGTGCTGCACCTGCAGATCAGCAAGCGCAAACATCTGTTACAAAAGCAGCGCAGCCAGGACAACAGCCGCAACAGCCTGAAGCCCAGGCTGAAGAAGCCGGCGACACAGTGCAAGAGAAGGAAAGTCAACTAGAACAAGTTGATGCAGCCGGGGCGCAGGAACAAAAGTCTGAGCAGGCAGATACCCAGCCCGAAGTACAGGCCGCTGCGCCACCGGATAAATCTGAACAGCCGGATGAGCCCGCAGCTTTTATAGATGCCCAATCAACCCAATCAACTGACGAAGAAAAACCGGAAGCACAGCTAGAAGCAAAGCCGGGTGCTGCGTCTGCAGTAGGGGCTCAGCAGGCAGATGAGCAGGGATTTTCGTCAGAAGCAGGACAGGAACAGACAGAGCAACCACAAGATGGTCAGGCAGCCCAGCAGAAGGAAGCTGAGCGTTCGGATGGGCAGAAGCCTGAAGAGCCTTTAGCAACAGCGGTCGAACCGAAGCTGGCAGCAGAAGAACCGCCTGACCAGAACGCTGCACCTGCACAGCAGCAGGCCCCGGCAGAAAAAAATGAGGAGCCGCCGGCGCTCGCCCCGGAGGAACCATCCGCAGAAAATGTGGTCCCGGCAGAGGAAGCCGGTGATACGGCAGCACAGCAGGAAACTCAGTCGGAACAGGCCGAAGAACCCCCTGCCGCAGAAGCAGAACAGAAAGATCCGGAAAAAGCCGAGCAGCAAGAGGCAGATGAACTTTTAAAACAGGAACTGCAAGACTCTCCTGATGAAATGGGTGCAGATGAAGACCAAAAAGAAGCTGCAGCTCAGACCGCAGGTGAGCAGGCTGAGGATGAATTTGTCAGTCTGGATGATGCTGAGCCCCCACAAGACTCCCAGACTGAGCGGCCGCAGGCCGTAGCCGCAAATGAACCACCTGCAGAGCAGCCAGAAGAAGATGACATGGCAGACTTACCTGAAGAAGAAGCAAGTAATCTGCTTGGTGAAGAGCTCCAGCCGCAAGCGTCTCTGCAGGAAAATACAGAAGCAGTAACGGCTGAACACCCTCCCCAGCAGCAGGATGCTGAACCGGGCAAGAAACGACCTGAGGAAGAGTTTAAAGAACCACAGCAGCAATTACTGCAACAAAAAGTACTAAATGTTATAAAGAACAATCTACTGAACACAATACCTGATGCTAAGAACAAAATCGCACAGCTGGTACCGAAACAGAAACTGCCGCAGTTTAAAATTATGCATCCCAAACAGCTTTTGAGCGGCATAAACTTTAAAAAAGTTGCTGTGGTATGTGCAGGCGTTGGTTTTATCTTTGTTGTCGGTATTGCCGGTGTCAGCCTGCTGAGCAAATCCGATCCGCTGGAAGTTCAGCTGGTAAAAATGTCTGATAAGAAGTTGCTTGAATTTCAACAGAAGCTCGAACTGAAGCACAATGCAAAAGATTATCCCGTAAACAAACAGGTGCTCAAAGGAGAGCTTGTACGCAGAGTCGCGCTCTACTCGGACCAGTACTGGCAGCACATAAAGCCGCAGTATCTCAAAATCAGTACGATTTCTGATGAGTTGCTGCAGCAGGAGTGGCAAAGGCTTATCAGGCAGTATAAAAGCATGCTTGATACCATGGCTATTCTGATTGAGGAAGAAATCCGCTATTTTGGCAGTGCTGAAATGAGACCGTCCGGTTCCTTGGTCCTCTCTGACAGGTTGGTTATTGAAGGCAGGCACAGGACCATAAGGAGTATATCACCTAAAGAACACAGATTTTTCAGGCTGGACAAAATATCCAAGATTCCGGCAACAGACTGGATGTATGTACGCTGCAGGGTCCTGAGAGATAAAGAATCACTGACTGTGTTTGAAGATGAAAACGACAGCGCGTATAAGGAATGCCGGAATGCCTTCCAGGAAAAATTGCAATCCGAACAGGCATTGCAGACCGCCCGGGCAATACTTCACAAAATGTAAAATACGTAACCGCATCATGTGGACTGCGGCTAACTATGAATCGCTCGAAGAAAATTTTCCTTTGATTCCCAATCGTTTTTTTGTATTGTATCTTACCAATAGTATAAAACTATCACTGCACAGATATAATATAAAATTCTACTTTTATTGGAGAACCCCCTATGCAGTCAGATCGGGCAATCCTGGTAACCGGCTCATCAACAGGCATTGGCAAAGAGAGTGCGCTGCAGCTTGAAAAGCTGGGTTTCCGGGTGTTTGCCGGTGTACGTAAACCTGAAGACGGCGAAGCCCTGCAGCAAACAGCATCCAAACGGCTTACACCGGTTATTATTGATGTTACCGATGAGGAGTCAATTGCCGGAGCGGTTGCCGGCGTGTCTGAGGCAGTCGGCGGTAAGCTTCTGGGCCTGGTAAACAATGCCGGTATTGCCTTTGGCGGCCCGCTGGAAGTTGTCCCTATGACCGATATCCGCCGAATCATCGAAGTTAATGTCATCGGTGTGTTTGCGGTTACCCGGGCCTGCCTGCCACTGCTCAGGCAGGGGGGACGTATCATTATGATGGGGTCTGCCTCAGGCCGCATTGCCCTGCCGGGATTCAGCTCTTATGCTGCCTCAAAATTTGCAATAGAAGCCCTTACGGATTCACTACGCGTAGAATTGCGTCAATGTGGTATCCCAGTATCAGTTATTGAGCCGGGCAGTGTGGCAACACCTATCTGGGATAAAGGCCTGGATGTCGGCGAGCAGCTGCTCAATACCATTAGTCCTGAGATACGCCGCTACTATTCTGCGTTGATTGATTTTTACCTGAAGACGGCCAAAAATCCCCAGGGCATCCCTCCTGAAAAGGTAGTTAAATTGGTTGTACATGCCCTCACATCCCCCAAACCCAAAAACCGCTATCTTATCGGGCGGGATGCCCTGGTAATGAGCCTGGCCGCAAAGCTGCCCGATCGCCTCAGGGACTGGGTAGTTATGAAAGCTATGTCCCTTTAGCCTCAATCACTTCCCCGAAGCTTTAACCGCTTTCATTTTATTCATGGAACCAGCTAATAACGCCTATAAAAGCAATAATGGGTAATAAACTAAAAGTGCTGAGCAATGAGTAATGAGCAACGAGGAACTGTCAGTTGTCAGTCGGCTTTTTTATAACGGACAACAAACTACCAAAAACAACACTCGTCCAGCTTAACAGCCATCAGCTGGTCAGCCATTGGCTGGCAGTGCCCACTCGGTAGTCTCGAAAAAGTTTATACACTCACCTGCAATTATTGACCATATTGGTCAATAGTTAGCAGTATTTAAACTGCTTTTATGTGATTATTATTAAAAAAAATTATAAAAGCATAGTTTGCAGCGATGCTCCCCGATTCATGCCCGCCGTTGTAATGAACTTCCTGTATTCGTACCAAATAGTACTTTAGAAATACACGCTACAACCGAAAAAGTATTCCGGCACGGCAAAAAAAGGCATCACAGTATATATTAAAAGATGCAATAAAAGGCCGGACAAGCACAATACTGACAAATAATGAGTATATTTTTATAATATTTTACCAATAGGAGATCACCATGGACCGGGAGATTTTAACGGTTGCACAGGTTGCTGATTACTTGCAGATCAGCAAGCGTTCTGTCTACCAGCTGGTCAGCCAGGGGAAACTGCCTGCCAGTAAAGTAATGAACAAATGGCGCTTCGATAAAGGTCTTGTGAAGGACTTTGTTTCCCAGAACCAGAACGCAAAAAAGACAAGAAAATAGAACCCTACTATTTTTAACGGGATGTATATGAATACTTTACTGAAAAATATTTCCCTTAAAGGGACCTTTAAAATTGAGAAAGAGAATCTTGGTCAGGTCTTTGGCCTGTCTCTTATTATATATTCAATTCTGGCAGTAACTGTCTTATTGTTTGCCTTTGGCCGTTACGAGAGAGTTCATGAAAGGGAAAGAATGTATTCAGACGGTATCACCCTGGCTAATCTCATCACCAGGTTTGCCGCTTCCAACCTGACACCTGCAAAAAGGATGGACCTGCTGCGGATAATTGATTTTGTGAAACGTGAAAAAGGTCTGGCCTACTGTATTATTTCTGATGCAGCGGGGCAGACTATTGCTGATATCGGCAGCAATTCTATGGAGAATACGACACCAGATCATATTCGCAATAACGCTCTGTGCTCCGACTATCCTTTACGGCAGGAGTATCAGTCCCTGCAGGATGGCACAACAATCTATGAATTTTCAAAACCGATTTTTACTCAGGGCACCCGAACAGGTATTGTGCGTCTGGGAATAATACCTGATACCGGTTTTGTTATTTCTCAATCTGCACGCAGCTATATATCACCCGCCCTGCTGATCATATTTTTTTTCATTCCGGTCTTTTACTATTTGTTCAGGCATTCCCTGCGGCCGTTTAAAATGCTGCAGAAAAGGCTGGAGGAGGTGATGAGGGGCGGCGACCTGCGGGAGCTTCCTGTTGCTCAGAACGGAGAGCTGGGAACTATCGCCGCACAGGTACACAAAATAATCAAAGCTTTTAAAACGAGAAGCGACACGGTGCTTTCAAGTAAAAAAGAGCTGGAGATAGCCAACCGGGTTATCGCCTATGAGAAGAAAAGGATCGAAACGGTGCTTGATCACCTCAGTGAGGGCGTTATAGCGCTCAATTCCTCCGGCCAGGTTCTCTATGTTAATAAAAGCATGGAAAATATTCTGGACGTATCACGTGATCAGATGATTGGGCAGGCAGCCGACACCGGTATTCCCAACGAAATCGTGGTCTCATTTATTAATGAAAGCAGGCGGGAGTGGCAGCGCTCAAAGGACCGCAAAGAGTTTGCCTGTTCCCATTTGGTCGGCACGTATGATCTGCCGGGCAAAGGAGCCTTCCGGCTGGTTTTTTCTCAGCTTGCCAATGCTGAAGGTGATAACGCTGGAGAGCTGCTTGTTTTGAGTGATGTAACCTCCCAGACAATGGCGGAGCAGGCCCGCGGTGAATTTTTGGCCCACGTGGCTCATGAGCTACGCTCTCCGCTCAGCACTATTAAGTCCTATACCGAGCTGCTCATGGACGGAGATGTGCAGGACTTGGAAACCCAGAAGGAGTTTTATAATGTCATTACCATGGAGACTGATCGTCTGGCCAAGCTCATCGAAGACCTGCTCAATATTTCCAAGATCGAGATGGGCAGCCTCAGCCTTAAAAAGGGTCTGGTCAAGCCCGTAAATCTGCTGGACAGCTGCGTTGCGGCGGTTATGTCGCAGGCAGTCAGTAAAAAAATTCAGATTGAAAAATTGTATCCGGACAGCCTGTCACCCCTGGATGTTGATAAAGATTTAATGGGGGTGGCAATTCATAATATCTTCAGCAATGCCCTGAAATATACAACCGAGGGCGGCAAAATCAGTGTGCAGGCTGAAGAGGAGCCTGAGCATACCCTGCTGCATATCAGAGACACCGGCTGCGGTATGTCCGAGGAGGACCTGCAGCATATATTTGAAAAATTTTACCGCTCTGATGACGAGCAGGTGCAGCAGCAAAAAGGTACCGGGCTGGGGCTGGCCCTTACCCGGGAGATTATAACGCTGCATGGCGGTACCATACAGGTTGAAAGCACTGTGGGTGAGGGAAGCTGTTTCAGTATTACCCTGCCCAAAGAGACCAACTTTGAACGCATGTTTTAGGAAGAGATGCTATGAACACAACCGCGGAAGCAAAGAAAAAAGTACTCCTTGTTGATGATGACCGGTTCATGATTCGTGTGCTCACCATGAAGCTTGAGCAGGGCGGGTTTGAGGTATTCAGCGCAGCCAACGGGCAGGAAGGCTTTGAGAGATACAAACAGTGCCGTGCTGATGTTATTATTACCGATTTGACCATGCCGCGCATGAATGGATGGGAGCTGTGTAAAAGTGTCAGCGAATACAGTGAAGCCCAACCCAGTTTAATGCTTGTGGTGACTTCACGCATCGAGCGAGAAGAACGTGAGAAAATCAAACAGTTTCCCAACGCGCAGTTTGCAGATAAACCGGTCAGTCCCAAGAAGATTTTACAGTTAATCCAAAACCATTTTACAGAACAGGGGGTGATCCGGCCATGATTATAGATAACTGCCTGCATGAAATTAAACGCTATCTGGATGAGCTCTCACAGCTTATACCGGTTTGTTATGAAATACGGAACTGCGAAGGCCAGGTTGTAATTGCCAGCTGGGATGCTGAGTCAAATGGCGTCGATCCGGCAGCCTATAAAGAATTATACTCACAGGTTATGGCATCGCAGCGCCCCCGGATGCTGCCGGCAGCCCGGGAAAAGTGTATTTGGGGTGTGCCCCTGCAGGCAAAGGCAGAAACCCTGGAAGCATTTGTTACCATTACCCTTGACGCACCGCCTAACGGGTTGGAAACTCAGGAGGACGCTGAAACACCTGTGGTAGCTTTTATTTGCAACCTTCTGCAGCTTGTCGTTGATCATCAGGAGCAGGAAAAAGAGCTTGCTGATTTCACTACGGAGCTTTCCACGCAGTATGAACACCTCAGTTTTATTTATGAAATTGAGGAGGCGATAGGTCATGTTGCCGATGATCAGCAAACATTTAATTACATTCTGCAGAAAGCATGCGACCTGATTGACGCGGACCTGGTCATGATGCAGATACCTTCTAAAAAGGTATCCGCTGTTTTTCATGTTGCCGGCACCCCTCCCGAAATGTTCGATAACGAAATTACTCTAAGAAATGCCACCAGCTTTTTGATCGATATGATGAAGAAAGGCTATGCCTATCTTACCTTCTCTGATATGCGCACGTACGCAGACATCATGCAATGGTTTAAGGGATATAACGACCTGCTGGCCATACCGGTTGTGTTTGACGGTAAAATCGAAGGTACTGTTTTGTTCGGCAAGCAGAACCTCGGCTCGGAATTTACCATTGGTGATAAACGCATGATAACAGTTGTCTCAGACATTATTTCCATTGTTTTAACCAACTCGGAACTCTTTAAAGATCTGAACCAGTTTTTGCTCAACCTGATGAAAAGTTTTGTAACTGCCATTGAAGAAAAAGACCCTTATACCCGCGGGCATTCTGAACGGGTTAACGTGCTGTCACTGAAAATGGGTGAAGCCATGGGACTGGATGCCGCAGAAATGAAATTACTTAATTACGCAGCACTGCTGCATGATGTCGGTAAGATCGGCATTGCTGAAGCTGTTTTGAATAAACCATCGAAGCTTACTGATGAAGAGTATGAGGTCATCAAGCATCACCCCCTGAAAGGTAATAACATCCTGGCACCTATCAAGCAGCTGCAGGAGTGCCTGCCGGGCATTCTGTATCATCATGAGCGTATGGACGGCAGGGGCTATCCCCTGGGAATGAGTGGTGAAGATATTCCGCTCATAGCTCGCATCATTGCGGTTGCCGATGTCTATGACGCCATGACATCAAGCCGGGCCTACCGTAACGCCCTCAGCAGCGAGGTGACCGTGCAGGAACTGCAGCGCGTGAGCGGAACCCAGCTTGACCCTGAAATTGTAAAGGTTTTTCTTAAAAACTGTATTGAAGATGTGCAGTCTAAACAGGAAAATCAAACAGCCGGGGAGGTCAGCCCATGAGTGTGCCCTGCACTAAAATCGGATTTGTGAATGTGATTACACCGCCGTTTCCACTGGTTGACGGCAACCTCGGTGAGTTCAAACAACAGCTTGAGGAGATGCTGAAACAGGGTGAAATCAAGCTGGTTATCGATTTCAGCAGGACGCAGGCGATTGACAGCAAAGGCATAGAGTTTTTGCTGGACATATATGAAGATGCCCGCAAAAAAGGCGGCAATCTGAAACTGTGCAAACTGAGCGAGCTGTGCAGTGATATTTTTGCTGCCACACGGATGAATACGTTTTTTGATATTTACCAGGAGCCTGAAGACGCGGCCCGGAGTTTCCTGTAATGGAAAAGATTTTTACACGCAAGAAAAAACTGGGAGAGCTGCTGGTTGAATCCAACCTGCTGAGCCCTGAAAAACTGCTCGAAGCGCTCAGGGTCCAGAAAAAAACCGGCCGCAAGCTTGGTGAGATCCTGGTTGAGAAAAATTTTGTCAAGCCCTCAGACCTGGTCTCCGCGCTGAGCAGCCAGATGGGTGTGCCCCATATCTGGCTCAGAAAAGGCCTGGTTGACGGCAAGATTATACATGTGGTGCCCTATGAAAAAGCAAAAGCGTACCAGATAATTCCTTTGTTTAAAATCCGCAATACCCTGACGATTGCTACGGCCGACCCGCAGAATATCTTTGTATTTGATGAGCTTACCAAACTGACCGGCTGTGCTGTTCAGCCGGTGCTGTGCCGGGCCGATGATATTAAGAGCTGTATCGAAGAGTACTACCGTGAAAATGTTCAGCTCTCCGACTTCCTGAGTGAAACTACTGAAGGTGACATCCAGGTTGTTGAGCGAGTAACTGACGAGGACCTGCAGGCTATCGAGGAGATGGCCGAGGGCAGCCCGGTAATAAATTTTGTCAATACGGTGCTGCTGAAAGCCATTAAAGACCGGGCCAGCGATATTCATATTGAGCCGGATCGCACCAAGTTCCGGGTCAGGTTTCGCATAGACGGGGTGCTGTATGAAGCCATGTCTCCCAAGCTGGAAATGCACCCGGCGATAGTATCACGCCTGAAAATCATGGCCGGCCTTGACATTGCCGAGCGGCGTATTCCCCAGGACGGCAGGATCCAGGTCGTGGTGGGGGGCAAGTTTATTGACCTGCGCTTTTCCTCGCTGCCGGGTATTTTTGGTGAAAAAGTCGTGCTCAGGGTCCTGGATAAGAGTAACGCTGTTCTGGACATTAACGGGCTGGGTTTTCGGGAAGATACCCTGGAGAGGTTTAAGACGCTGCTGAAGAGGCCTTTTGGCCTTATCCTGACCACCGGACCCACGGGAAGCGGCAAGACCACGACCCTGTACGGGGCGGTCTGTATGCTGAACAGCCTGGAAAAAAATATCGTAACCATCGAGGATCCCGTGGAGTACCAGCTTGACATTATTAACCAGAACCAGACCAATGAGGCCATCGGCCTGAATTTCCCCCGTTTTCTCAGGCACATCCTGCGGCAGGACCCCGACATTGTTATGGTCGGTGAGATTCGTGATAAGGAAACAGCCGAGATTGCCATTCAGGCAGCCCTTACCGGCCACCTGGTTCTCAGCACGCTGCACACCAATGATGCCTGCGGTGCTATTACACGGCTGCTGGATATGGGCATTGAGCCCTATCTGATCTCTTCGGCTGTTGTCGGGGTTATCGGACAGCGCTTGATACGGGCAATATGCCCTGAGTGCAAGACCGCTTATTTTCCGTCCAAGGCCCAGCTGAAAGAACTGAGTCTTGACCCGGAAAAAAACGTCAAGCTTATGAAAGGCAAAGGCTGTGAAGCCTGCTATGATTCGGGTTTCAGGGGCCGTATGGGTATTTACGAGCTGGTGGAAGTGGACCGTGATCTGCAGAACCTGATGATTGAAAACCCGACCAGTGATCAGCTGAAAAACTTTTTGCAGCACAAGAACATTAAGACCCTCAGGCAGGAGGGGCTTGAAAAGGTAAAGGAAGGTCACACGACCATAGAAGAGGTTAACCGGGCAATTTTTGCTGAGGAATAACGAATGGCAATCAGCACCGCACAGAAAAGCAGGGTTGTAACAGCGCCTGGGCCGGCAGAGCGCAGGGCCGCCCGGCAGCAGCCGCTGCTGGAGCGCCTGGAGCAGGCCCTGCAGCAGATTATACCGTTTGGCAAGCCCCGGGACATAACAACCAAGGACAAAATATTCCTGTTTTCCCAGCTGGCCCTTATGGTTGAAACCGGTAATCCGCTGAACCGCAGCCTGGCAGCGATTACAACTCAGGTGGAGAATCCCCGCTTCAGGGCAGTGCTTGAGGACCTGACCACGGCCATTGAAGAGGGCAAGCCCTTTTCAGAGGCCCTCAAAAAGTATGAAAGGCAGTTCAGCGAGGTTACCATAAGTATGGTCCGGGCCGGTGAGCTCAGCGGGGCCCTTGATACCATGTTTGCCCAGGCCGAGAGCTTTGAGCGTAAAAAAGAGGAGTTTCGCGCTATGCTGCGCAAGGCCTTCATGTACCCATTGTTTTTGATGTTCATGATCACGGGCGCGGTTGTGTTTGTGCTCACCTTTGTGTTTCCCAAGTTCGAGGCCCTTTTTGAGGATGTCTGGGATATTCTGCCGGCCTCAACTAAACTGCTCATGGGAGCCAGCCGGTTCCTGACCGAGTACTGGTATGGCGTTATGATAGCGGCTGTGGCAGCAGCTGTGCTGCTGTGGAAGGTGTTTCAGCTCGCAACGGTACGAAACTTCATTGATAACTCTAAAATACACCTGCCCGTGCTGGGCAAGGTATTCATTATGGTGTATACCTCGCAGATGCTGCGCACCCTGGGGTTTCTGCTGCAGGGCAGCGTATCGCTGCTGGAAGCCCTCACTATTACCAAGGGCACCATCAGGAATGTGCTCTACCACCATTTTCTTGATGATGTGGTGGCCTGTGCCCAGGAGGGCAAGGGGCTATCGTTTGCGTTTAACCGCTCTGAGTTTCTACCGGAGACCGTTAAGCAGGTGGTCAAGACCGGCGAGGATTCCGGCAAACTTGATTTTGTGATGCTGCGTCTGGCCGACTATTATGACAACGAGATTGATAAGCAGCTCAAGTTGTTCTCAATTATCATTGAGCCCCTGGCCCTGCTGGTCATGGGGGTGGTTGTGGGATTTATCGTTATGTCGATTGTACTGCCCATATTCAAGCTGACACGGGCGGTGCACTGATAAGGCAGTTACTATAAAAAACGTTGTAATACTATATATAAAAATGGAGAGAAAAATGTACACAAAAATAAGCAAACAAAAACACTATAACAACAGAGGAGGTGACAAAAACATGCAACACGTACAACAGAAACAGGCGGGCTTTACACTGGTGGAGATCCTGATCGTGGTGATCCTGCTGGCAATCATCGCGGGGGTTGTTATCCCGCAGTTTACCGGTTCCACTGAGGATGCCAAGCTGTCGACCCTGAAGTCAAACCTGGGCACGCTGCGCAACGCGGTTGAGCTGTACTATCATTCTCACAAGGAAACGTATCCCGGTGATGTGACCAGCAATTACGGCGGTCATTCCACCAACGCGGAGTTCTTTGTGGATCAGCTGACCCTGTATACGGATGAGGATGGTGAGGCCGTATCAGTAAAAGATGCCACCCATAAATTCGGGCCCTATTTGAAAAAGGGTGTGCCAGTAAATCCTTTTGACAATGATGCCACAGTGGTTATCGACGATACCGAGGATGACCTGGCGGTGGCAGCGCCGGATGGAAGCGGCGGGTGGATGTTTTTTACCCAGACCGGCCAGTTATTTGCCAACGACGGTGCCCACGATACCCTCTAAACAGGTGAAGTATACCTGTTTAGGGGCCACCGGACACCCTGAGTTGTGGACGAAGGTTATGCGTGACAACAGCGGTGTTACCATTGTTGAGGTTATTCTGTGCGTGCTTATTCTGGCAATTGTAGGTCTGGCCGCAGCGCCGTGGCTGGGCAATGCCCTGAAAGAGAAAAAGCTTAACGGGGCCGTCACAGAGGTTGTCAGTGCGATCCAATACGTGCAGAGCCTGGCGATAAGCCGGCAAAAGGTGTTCGGAATATATTTTAATTCGAGCAGCAACAAGATCACCTGTTATGAAAATGACGGCTATATTATGCTAACACCGGTTATGACGACATTGTTAAATCCGCTCACCAAGAAAGACTATGAGTGGAACTTTGATGATTCAACCAGTTTTCAGGGGCTTGATATTATCATGGCCAATTTTGGCGGGGAGGAATGGCTTGAGTTTGACAGTCAGGGTATCCCGGTTGATATGTCTGGAGACCCACTTGTGCTGAGCGGCGCATTAATTATCGGATATGCGGACATGCAGGGCAAAATTGGTGTGGATGCCGTAACCGGTAATATATCATATTCTAACTGATGTGGTTTATAAATAATGGCTCAGGGTATGTATCTTATACATTGTGGTAGTGGAAAGCAGGGCTTTACCCTGGTGGAAGCACTGGTAACCATTACGATTCTTTTGATTATCAGCAGTGCCCTGATGGAGTTGTTTGTGCCGGCCTTTCGCGGCACTGAGGTCAGCACCAGGAACAGCACCCTGCTGCAGCAGGGGCGTGCCAAGATGGAGGAGATGCTGGCTATGCCGTTTGAAGATATCCCGCTGGGCAGCCCGCTGGCAGGGCCCTATAGCGATACGGTCTCCTATAACGGCAAAAATTATCCCCGACAGGTATCAGTGAGCCTTGTAGACGGCGATTCTGCTACAGAACCCGGTTTTGGTGAGGATGATACCACCCTGAAGCAGGTAAGTGTAAGCGTTGATGGCATAGTGCTTGCCGGTCTCAAGACTGATTTTTGATTGGCAGCAGGAGAGATAATGCTTCATTACAAGACAAATATGTTGGTTAGGACCCTGGATAACACTTCAGGCATGACGCTGGTGGAGCTTATCCTGGCCACGGTGATTATTTCCCTGGTGATCGGGGTGTTCACCTACAGCCTGGGAACCAGTTTGGAGTCATGGGGAGTTATCGAAAAGGAAAACGACCTCATGCGCACCGGGCAGCACGCCCTGAACAGGATGGCCCGTGCGGTGCGCAATACCAACCGGGTGCTGGTGCCCCTGAACGCCAACCCTAGCCGCGATGTGCTGGCAGTGGCGGCTATGATTGATAATGAAGCCTTCATTGAACCTGACAATAGGGCTGATGAGGACCTGGCAGCTGACATGACCCTGGACGGCGCGGCCGGGATTATCGGCGTAGACGATGATGGAGACAGTCTTGTTGATGAAGGGCTGGCAACAGATGACGATGAGGACGGCCTTGTTGATGAAGACCCCCTGGACGGTATTGACAATGACGGTGACGGGGACATTGACGAGGATGTGCCCGATGATATGAACGCTGACGGCACATCGGGTTTGATAGATGTTGATGATGACGGTGACGGCTTTATAGATGAAAGTCCGGCCGAAAATGATGATGAAGACCAGGTGATGATGGCCGACGTTGCCAATGAAGACCCCATAGACCCGGTGGTCTTTTATCTGGCCGGTTCTCAGCTTATGGAGCGCAGGACCGATGAGACGACTCCCCTCTCATTTGAAGATTATATTGTAAACACACTGGCAGAGAATGTGATCCTGTTCCAGGTTGACCGGCTCACGGGCGCCGGCGGGGAAACACTGATTGAGATACAGCTGACACTTGATGACGGTCTGGGCAATGAAGTGCAGCTTACAACCCGGGTAGCACCGCGCAATAAGGCATTTTAGTGAACAGTAAAAAGTGATTAGTGTTTTGTAATTGGTAAATAGTGAACAATGAACGGTGAACAGAATAAATACTAAATACCAAATACTGAACACTAAATACATGACATAAAAAAACATGACTAAAAACAATAACACAAAACACAAAAAACTCATTACTCACAACGAACACGGTGCCGCAATTGTACTGGCCGTGTTTTTCGCGGTGCTGATTGCCATAATCGGCATCAGCATTGCCCAGGTGGTAACTATCCAGAGCAGTGTTGCCGCCAACCGGATTAGAGATGAAAAGGCCTTCTACATTGCCGAGGCCGGGGTGCAGCACGCGATATTTAAAGTGCGAAAAAACACGACTTGGCTGACCGGATTTCCGG
Organism: Thermodesulfobacteriota bacterium; assembly: GCA_028278025.1. Classification (GTDB taxonomy): domain Bacteria; phylum Desulfobacterota; class WTBG01; order CAIYCZ01; family CAIRTM01; genus JANQFE01. Next base: position 36,868 of record JANQFE010000153.1, read on the forward strand.
CTGAGAACTTCGGAGACGGTCTGTACAGCGTAGCGCTGGCGCAGCCCAGCCTGGCCGATGATCTTGTGGTAACCTCCGCTGGCAAAGTCGGGGAGAGCACCAGGTCACTGACCGTGCGGGCGGCCTACCGCATCGAGACCTTTGCCGGCACCGGATTAGACGGGTATAATGGTGACGGCATTCCCGCAGCTGCAGCGCAACTGAATCAGCCTTACGGGGTGTGCTCTGATGCTGCGGGAAACATCTACATAGCCGATACAGAAAACGACCGCATCAGGAGAGTGGACCGGTCAACCGGACTTATTTCCACCGCGGCCGGCACAGGAACCTCCGGTTACAGCGGAGACGGTGGACCTGCAACCCTGGCTGAGCTTAATAAACCCGAGGACGTGTTTGTGCACAGCTCCGGAGACATTTACATAGCCGATACCAAAAACTACTGTATCAGGAAAGTGGATGCATCTGATGGTAATATTTACCGCGTGGCCGGGGTGGCGGAGGTAAGCGGCAATACCGGTGACGGCGGACCGGCGCTCAATGCGCTTTTAAATGATCCTGCCGGGGTGTTTGTTGATGAAGCTGGTAACATTTATATTGCCGACCGCAACAACCATAAGATCCGCAAAGTAAATAAGATTACAGGCAACATCTTTACTGATGCTGGCACCGGCACCGCCGGCTATAACGGTGATAATATAGATGCTACAACGGCAGAGCTCAACAACCCCAGTGATGTTTGGGTTAATGAGGCAGGGGATATAGTCATCGGCGATACCGATAATCACCGGATGCGGGTTGTTCTAGAAACTAACGGCAGGATTTTCACCGTGGCCGGCACCGGCACCGCCGGCTATAACGGCGAAGGTATGCTGCCCACCAACCATATGCTGAGAAATCCCGAAGGGATCTATATGGACAGCGGCGACAACTTCTATATTGCCGACCGGGACAACCACATTGTGCGCCGCATTGATATGACCTCGGGAACGCTTAATAATTTTGCGGGCACAACCGTATCCGGCTACAAAGGTGACGGCGCCCTGCCGGTATCCTGTCAGCTGAAAAAACCGGTAGCAGTCTGCCAGGACGATTTCGGTAATTTTATTGTTGCGGATAGAGACAATAATGTCGTCAGAAAAATCAGCCTGGTTAAGGTGAACTGGAGCACGGGATAGGTTATGAATTTATTTGGCAGTGTTTCCGCAAAACAGTATTCGCCCATCGGCCTGGAGGTCAGTGAGGGCCTGGTGCGCATGGTCCAGCTTGTGACGGCTAACGGCACACAGCAGGTGCATCGCATGTGCCAGACGGAGGTGGAGATGCCGGGTGAAGATACAGAAAAACACGACCAAATAACAGCACATATGATTAAAAATCTGGTAAAAAAACACGGGTTTCACGGACGGGAGGCGGTAACCGGACTGTCAAACCGCGATGTTGATATCCTGCCGGTACAGCTGCAGGTCAAAGACGAACAGGACGTGGAAGAGAAGATTCTGGAAAACGCCAAAGCGCGCCTGCACTATGACACCGAGCAGGCCGTTATAGACTATTTGCCGCTTGAGGCCCTGCAAAAAACAGGTGAAGACCAGAGAGTATACTGGATCATCGCGGCCCGGCGGCAGCTTGTTGACCGGCAGCTTGGAATCCTCAAACAGGCCGGGCTGCACGGCCGGGCCATCGATATTCAGCCCTGCGCCCTGGTGCGCTCAGTGGGCTTTACAGAATATAGCCGGGATAAGGAGATACTGGTTATTCATATCGGTGAGCGCGACACGGTTTTCCTGCTCATGGACAGGGGCAGCCTGCTGGCCGAGCGGGTCTGTGCCAAAGGCTACCGTGATATGGCCGGGAAAATTCAAAAAACCCTTGATCTGGATTTTCAAAGCGCTGTGGGGCTGCTGGCGGACTACGGCTTTGCCGGATGCCAGGAAAAACACGCTGCGGCCCCGGACAGCACCGGCAGCATTGTTCATGAGGTTATATTGCCGGTATTCCAGGATGTGTTTGATACGCTCAAGAGCTTTATTGTCTACTGCTATGCCGAGGTCAAGGAGGTTGCCATTGACACGATCTGTCTTACCGGCCGGGCCGGTGATATTAAAAATCTGGACAGCATGATTGCCATGCGCACGGACACGCAGACTCTCGTTATAAACCCGCTGGAAACAATGGGCAGCAGCGCTAACGGCACATCCGGGTCCGCGCTGCAGCGGGGTGCTGCTTTCAGCGTGCCGCTTGGATTAACCCTGTGGGAGCAGTCGCCATGAGAGCCGTAAACCTGATACCCTATGATGTCACGCTGCGTGATGAAATGCTTCAGCACCTGCGCACCTGGCTGATCGTGTGCGGGTGTGTCTGCCTGGTGGTGCTGGGACTGTTTACGGCCCAAAAGCGGGTTGTGAGCAGCATTGAGCTGCAGGTGCAGGGCCTTGAGCAGCGCAGCAGGGCCCTGCAGAAGCGCTATGATGAGGTCAAGGCTGTCCAGAGGATCCAGGCCGACCTGGCGCGCAAGGCCGGCCTGGTTAACGCGCTGCTGGCCAAAAGAAATTTTACGCGTCTGTTCGTGGAACTGGAGCAGTCCATGACGCCGGCAGTCTCGCTGACCTATATCAACGTTGAGAAAAAGCACCCGGCCGTCATGGAGGAGCAGGAAGATGAGTGGGTGGAGACCGGGTACTTTATTGTTAAAAAACCCGGTTCCAAAAACAGGCCGCAGCAGACCGCCGCTGTCCTGCTGCCCGAGGCTGTGGTGCGCGGCATCGCGCTGACCCACGAAGACCTAGCCGCTTTTATCAACAACCTGGAGCGCTCAGCCCTGTTTCACGACGTGAACCTGCGCTACAGCAGGTTCAGCACGCGGGATGCCGATATCCTGGAATTTGAACTGTACATGAAACTGAGGAGAGTTTCTTAAACCATGTTTGTTACTATGGAACCCCGAAAAATTGACTATATCTCCGTAGCGGTCATAGCCGTCCTGGTGGTGATCTCTTATTTTGCCTTTTTTCACCGGGGCATCACCCGGTATTTCTATTACAAAAACCAGGAAAAAGTGTTGCAGGAAAACCTAGCCTCAAATCCGCAGCTGGACAAAACCTACGCTGAACTGCAGAAACGGATTGAGTCTATCCAGAGCATCCTCAATGATTTTAACCAGCGGCTGCCGGAGGGTAAAAACATAGATGATATTCTCACGCAGGTATACAGTGCCGCGGCTCAGGCAGGCATCAGCGTTGACACGATCGAGCCTCAGGCTATTGTCCAAGGCGAGATGTATAACCGATTCCCCATTAAGCTTTATCTAACGGGCACGTTTGAAAGCTGCTTCGCATTTTTTGCCCGACTGGAGACCCTGCCGCGGATCCTGCGGCTGGAAAACCTTACCATGGAAAAAACAGGTGATGAAAACATGCTGCACTTGGAACTGTTGATTTCAGCGTTTATATTAAAATAAATAAAACTAAAGCAATGTCACAAAAAACCGACAACATAAAGCAAAAAATTAAAAAAGAAAAAACCAAATGGATTATGGTAGCGCTGATGCTGCCGGTTTTGCTCATGGTTATTGTATACAATGTGAAATCACTGAACAGTAAAAAAACAACTGAACCGGTCGCCAGGAAGAAGCCGGTTCAGGCAGCCGCCTACACCCGGCAGGATACAGTGCCCCGTGAGATACTCCGGCTGGAGCCGGTCCCGGCTGAGGTGACGTTCAATGCTTCTGAAGAAGTCCGCACGGTGCCGGTCGATATCCGTGATATTTTTGCCCTGGTGCAAAAAAACGGTTTTGCACAAAAGCAGGAAGCAGCCGAGGAAATGCGAGCTAATAATGAAACGTTCAAACTGCAGGGCACCATAGTAAACGAAAAAAAGGCTGTTGTTTTCATTAATAACCAGATTCTGAGTATCGGCGACAAGATGGAGGGCTACACGGTAACACACATCAGCCAGGGCCGGGCTGTGCTCAATGACGGCAGCCGAGCAATTACGGTGGTTGAAGAGGAAGCGGTATGGTGAAATATTTTACAATACGCTGCGCTATAATATGCATTGCCGCTGCGCTGTGCGCGGTGCTTGTACCGGGTGCTTCCCGGGTACAGGCAACTTCCCCTGCATCCACCGGCACACCTGTTGCTGAGCGGCTGGTAACAATCAGCGTGAATAACATTGATATCCATGATTTTTTCAGGGGGCTGTCGCGCACCGAAAATATTAATATTATTACCAGTAAGGATGTCAGCGGCACCATCTCGGTGGAGCTGTACAACGTACCCCTGGAAGAGGCGCTGCAGGCTGTCAGCCTGGCAAACGGCTACCAGTGCCGCAAAAAAGAAAACATTTATTTTATTGTCAAGGAAGAAAAGAAAGAGGAAGAGGAAGCAACTATCGGTTCGGTTATCAGGGGCTTTCGCGTCAATTATGCCGATATCCTGGAGGTGCATAAAGTTGTGGAAGATATTGTCGGTGAGGACCAAGTGACCGCCCACCTTGAGACCAAGACAATCATTGTTGATGATTCCCTTGAAAATGTACAAAAAGTTGAAAAAATAATCCAGAAGCTGGATTTTGCGCCCCAGCAGGTCCTGATTGAGGCTAAAATACTGGAGATAACCCTGGGGGGCAGCCTCTCACTGGGGGTTGACTGGGAAAAGACCTTTACGTCCGGCGGTTTTTCCGGGACCATATCAACCAAGGATTTTGCGCTTCCCAGTAATGCCGAGGGCGCCAAGGGGTTCTTTTTTGAAGTCATGCGGGACAATTTGAAGTTGAAAGCTTTTCTTGATGCCTTGGAAAGCCGCTCTGATATCAATGTACTGGCAACCCCCAAGCTGCTGGCAATTGATAACAAGCCTGCTGAGATCATTATCGGCGGCAGGCTGGGGTACTACTTGGTGACCACCACCGAGACAAGCACCCTGCAAAGCGTAGAGTTCCTGAATATCGGCACCCAGCTTAAGATAAAGCCCCAAATAAGCCGGGAAGGCAAAATACTGATGCAGATTCACCCTGAGGTAAGCGAAGGTACTGTCGATGCCTTGGGCCTGCCTTCGACTAATACTACCGAGGTAACCACCTCCCTGCTGGCCGAGGACGGGGACACGATTTTTATCGGTGGGCTTATTCGCAAAAGAAAGCAGAGAATTAAAACAGGTGTTCCTTTTCTGGGCCGAATTCCCCTGTTAGGAACCGCTTTTGGCAGAACCGAAGACCGGGAAACCAAGACAGAAATTGTTATCCTGATAACTCCGCATATTGTAACATCTGAGAATAAGCAAATGTTTGCTGAGAGCATTAACAAGATTGAAAGAGCCGAAGAGTCTCATCAGAAGGAGAGAAATACCCTTGAGAAGCTGGTCATTGCTGAAAAGATGTATGCAAAGGTTCAGGGTGAAGATAAGGTAGCAACAGTTCCGATTACAACGGCCCGGGCTGTTGTTGCGCAGCCTGAAGAGCGTTTGGACGGGGAACAATCTGTAGAAGCTGTTACTGCTGAGGATTCCGGCCAAAGTGCTGCAACAGCAGCACCCTCCCCGGAAGCATACCAGGCTGTAGAAAATCAGGCCACAGCTCCTGTATATTCACTTCTGGTAAGCACCTTTTATGAAAAAGAAAATGCCGCAAAGCTGGAGGCACGCCTTATCCACAAAGGCTATCCGGCATACGTTTTGACCGGACAGGATAAAGATGGCCGGCCGATCAGTGCTGTCAAACTGGGGCCGGTAATGAAATACCGCTTGGCAGAGGACTATGTCAAAAAATTACAGCAGGAAGGCGTCGCTCCCCTTATTATTACCGAAGGGAATCCTTAGCAGGTTATATTCTTTCTTATTCTTACCAGGCCAGATTTGTCTTGCCTGGCAAGACAAAAGCCAGCCAGTAATTAAAGATGTTACTTCTTTGCATAATTAGTTATTATTCATAATTTTTTCTTGGCACTATTTTTGATAAACAGTTGATTCAAAAGAAATATTCAAGGAGAAAAACTATTATGAAAAAGTTGACACTTAAAATGAAACTGGCGGGACTGTGTGGTCTTTTATTGTTGTTTCTGGCTATTGTAAGCGTTTATGACTATTTCAGCCTGCACCGGATAGAGGATTTAAGCACAGTTGCTGTTGACATAACACAGGATAATATGTTTATGCTGGCAAAAGAGATTGATCACCTGAAGTGGGTGTCGCAACTGGAGGACCTGTTCCTGAAAGAGGAGGTAACAACGGTTACAGTACAAACAGATGACCATAAATGTGGACTGGGAAAGTGGCTTTACGGTGAAAATGTAAAAAAAACAGTGGTAGGGGACCAAGAACTTGCCGGTCTTGTAGAAAAGATAAAAGAACCGCACCACAAACTGCACGAATCGGCAATAAAAATAAAAAACACTTATGTAGCCTTTGATCCTTCATTGCAAACCCTTTTAGCACAGCGCTGGATCGATCATCTGTTGTGGATTAAAAATCTCAGCAACTCGCTTTTGACTGCCCAGCAGTTCACGGGCGGGCTGGACCCGCGCGCATGTGCGTTTGGAAAGTGGTACTATGGCTATAGTGCCAGTGACCCCCAATTTGGGGTGCTTCTGCGGGAATGGGAAGACCCGCATACCCGGCTGCACAAATCAGCCCGCCAAGTCAATGCAGCTATCCAGAGCGGTGACATGGAGACCGCTAGAAATATCTACCAGGAGGAAACCCTGCCGACCCTCGGACAGCTTGCAACCAGTTATGAAAATACAAAAATGTGGATAGAAGAAACAGTTAAAAAACAGCATACCGCCCAGCAGATATTTTATAGTGAAACGCTTCCGGCTATGGCTGCTGTGCAGCAGATTCTAGCCACAATACGAACGAAGTTAGATAAGAAAACCGCTGATGTAAACCAACAAATGCATACAGGCATCAGTACCACGATTACGCTGGTCATAATTGTTTCACTGGCCGGGATTGTCTTGGGCATTTTTCTGGCGGTGTTTATTGCGCGCTCGATAACCAGGCCGGTTAACCGGATTATCGATGGTTTGAATCAAGGCTCCAGCCAGGTAACCGCTGCTTCTGACCAGGTATCGTCATCCAGCCAGATGTTGGCCCAGGGGGCATCTGAGCAGGCCTCTTCGCTTGAAGAGTCATCGGCATCGCTTGAGGAAATATCCTCCATGACCAAACAGAATGCAGACCATGCCGGTGAAGCCAGAACCATGATGGGAGAGGTTTCTCAGATAGTTGAAAAAGTCAATCAGCATATGGGCGAGATGCAGACTGCTATAGAAAGAATTACCAAATCGAGTGAAGAAACCGGCAAGATAATAAAGACCATTGATGAGATTGCCTTTCAGACAAATCTGCTTGCGCTTAATGCAGCAGTTGAGGCAGCCCGGGCAGGGGAAGCCGGGCAGGGCTTTGCTGTGGTGGCAGAAGAGGTGCGCAACCTGGCACAGCGGTCAGCGGAAGCTGCCAAAAACACGACAGCGCTTATCGAAAATACGATCACAGCAGTCCAGAACGGAAATGATATTACGCAGCAGACCCAGGCAGCGTTTACGGAAAATATGGAAATATCAAAAAAGGTTGCAGATCTGGTGCAGGAAATTGCTGAGGCTTCCAGTGAGCAGGCCAACGGTATTGAGCAGGTGAACAAAGCAGTTTCCGAGATGGATAAGGTTACGCAACAAAACGCTGCCAGTGCCGAGGAATCAGCATCTGCTGCTGAAGAGCTGAATGCTCAGGCAGCCCACATGAAAGAGATTGTTAACCAGCTTGTTCAGCTCATTCATGGAAAGGGCCGGGGTAATGGCAACACGCAATTGCCATCAGAAAGAGAGAGCAACACCGGTCCGGTGCTGCGGGCGGTAAACGGAAAGCGTCTGAGCGGCAGGTCGGAAAAACCTCAACAGCCCTCCCAGGCTGATACGTCGAAGGAATCAGCCCAAAAAGAGATAACACCTGAAGAGCTTATTCCCTTTGATGATGATTTTAAGGATTTTTAAGCAAGTGATTGTTGTCAATAGATAGCTGGTAAGTTAATAAGCTGTGGCTGGTAAGCTGTTAAGAAAAATTTATTGCTCATCAGCTCACTAGTACATGTGGACAATTAACATTGGGTGTAAGCTGGGCCCGCACCTGCTTGTTTGCTGCGGGCAACATGCTCGCTGGAACGACTATTACGTATAGTTCAGGCTGAGGCTCACCCTGCCCTTGCTGCCCAAACAGGTGCGAGCCAACCTCTAAAGCCACAGTTTTAATTGTCGGTCAGTACTAGTGTCATGTCAACGTTGTAATGTCGTATAGTATGTGTTATGGTTTCTTCATAATCAACCCAGGAGGATTGAATATGAAGAAATATATGGTGACAC
>JANQFE010000007.1 GCA_028278025.1 Thermodesulfobacteriota bacterium
CTGGAGGAGCTGCTGGAAAAGCCGGAAATACAAAAGCTGACTGAAGAGATGCGGCGAAACTTCCAGCTTATCTTGGTGGGCATGACCCCCAGAGATCTTGAGTACCAGCTGAAAGTGATTGACCATATATTGCAGGAAACAGGCGGATGGAACGTGTCATTTGTGGAGGATCCGGCCATTCAGCAGTACGTCCTGCTTTTTATGATCAGGCTCTGCTTCAAGAATATGAACTTTACCGCCACCGGCGGTTTTATCGATACGTATAACTCGGTGGCAACACCGGACGTGTGGGCATCGGGTGAAATCGAAGCAGGCGAGGATCTGCTGAAGAAATATGTCCCTCGAATTGCGGATGCCGGTGACCAGGCCATGGGGCCCATTGGCGGACAGGGCGGCGGTGGTGTTACCGGATGGGAGGACTTTGTTTTCTATGACCCCTATGATCCTGATTCAACAAAGGCTGCAGCGGAAGTTTCAGATGAAGGGGACAAATTAAAAGCAGTGCAGGGCCGGCCTCCCGGCGGTATGCTCCTGGGGTTGGCACGGGCTACCCATGCAGATGTAGACATGCGCGCACAGAAGCTTTCAAAATCACCGGAATACAACTGGCAGCGAAAACTTAAGGAACTGCTGGATCCCAACGGTGTCGGAAGCGGCAACTACTTCTGGGGCGCAGAGAAGCCAAAAGCGTGATAGATATATCTGCTGAAGGTGAGATATTCCATCTCTTTAAAGATTTACTATAAATGAAGTAAACAACCGGGCTCAGAGGGTCCGGCTTGGAGTTTCGGCCAAAGGCCGAAAGAACAAAGTCCACGGCAGTGGACAGTTTCCTTTTGCCTTATTGCGCTGTACGCAAGGAGGCAAACAACCAAGGGAGTTGCAAAACATGAAAATAATTGTCTGTATCAAGCAGGTGCCTGACCCATCGGCATCCTCATCGGGCACGACCGTTGACGTGGAAGCAAAGCGGGTAATACCGCCCCAGGGTACCCCGCCGGTGATGAGCCCCTATGACGAGAATGCATTGGAAGCTGCCCTCAAGATAAAGGATGCTCAAGAAGGTACCACCGTAACGGTGATAAGTGCGGGCAAGAACCTGGCAAAGACCGTTTTGAGGAAATCTATAGCCGCGGGTGCTGATAATCTAATCCTTCTGGAAGACGCTGCGTTTGAGAAACTTGACAGTTATGCAACAGCTCACCTGCTGGCAAAGGCCATACAGGATATAGCTGAGTATGATCTTATCCTCTGCGGAAGGCAGGCCGCGGATACGGATGCCGGTCAGGTGGGTTCCGGTATTGCAGAGATCCTAAAGATTCCCTGCATCACTGCTGCCAGCAAAGTGGAACCCGGCGATGGGAAGATAACGGTGGAGCGGGTGGTATCTGACGGCTTTGAAGAAGTTGAGGCTCCCCTGCCGGCCCTGGTTACCGCCAGCAGTGAGATCGGCGATATGCGATACCCCGGTGTAAAGGAGATCATGGCGGCTCAGCGGGTAAAGATAACGGTTCGGAAGGGACAGGATCTGGATATTGACGTATCAGGGCTGAAGAGCTTAAATATGGTCAGCCTGTCTGCTCCCCAGGGTCGCCAAACCGAGTGCCGGTTCATCGAAGCTGAAACCCCGGAGGAGGCCGGAGCTAATCTGGCCGTAAAGGTGAAGGAAGCCCAAATTCTGTAATTAAGCGAAAATTTGCTTCAAACCGACGAAGCCTCGCGATGCTGGTTCCTGGATGCTTGATGCTGGTAAAGAGATCCCGCAAAGCGGAATAAAAGAAACAATAGTTTTTGCCAGTATCCAGTATCTCAATGGCAAACTCCTTGTTGTCATAAAAGTTTTACCACTAAAAACAAAATAATAACTTCTAAGGGACAAAAGGTTAAATCTCATGGCTGAATATAAAGGCATTATGACATTTTGTGAAATCATCGAAGACGAACTACCTTCGATTTCTAAAGAGGTGTTGGGCTGCGGCAGAAAGCTGGCTGATGACCTGGGGCAGGAACTGTGCACTGTGCTGGTGGGAAGCGGTGTAGAAAGTCTGGCTCAAGAAGCTATTAGCCTTGGTGCCGATAAAGCATATGTGGTTGATGATCCGCTGCTTAAAGAGTACCAGACAGATTCATATGTGCAAGTAATGAAAAAAGTAGTCACACAGGTGATGCCCCAGATCCTCATCTTGGGACAGACATCTGTCGGTCGTGACCTGGTCCCCATGCTGGCCTTCAGACTGGACACAACGGCAACTCTGGATTGTGTCGAGCTTGCTATTGACCCTGACACAAGGTTGTTGCAGCGCATTAAACCCGTCTTCGGCGGAAATGCCGTAGCAACCTTTACCTGTGATTCCTATCCGCAGATAGCTACGGTTAGAGACAAGGTAATGTCACCTCCAGAGCCGGATGCCTCAAAACAGGGAGAGATCATTACCATTGATGCCGGCTTAGACCCCTCAACCATACGAGCCAGATTGTTGAAACGGGTAAAGGAAGATGAAGAAGGGGTACGGCTTGAAGATGCTTCGATAATAGTCAGTGGTGGTAGAGGCATCGGCAGTGCTGAGGGATTTAATCAACTGCAGGAGCTGGCAGCAATGCTGCAAGGGGCGGTTGGTGCCTCAAGGCCTCCCTGCGATAATCGCTGGATAGCCCCCAACCGACAGGTAGGGATTACCGGAAGAATTGTCAGCCCCGATCTTTATGTTGCTATAGGTCTTTCCGGTTCTATCCAGCATTTGAGCGGCTGCGGCCAGGCCAAAAATATCATCGCTATAAATAAAGACCCTGAGGCAAGTATCTTCAACTATGCCGATTTTGGTGTTGTCGGCGACTGGAAAAAGGTCCTGCCTGCGTTCAAAGATAAGCTCAAGGAGCTTATGTCTGAGTAAAGAAAACAGTGCCCGTTACAAAATCCTGAAACATGTCGGCCGGCGGGACCTAAACTCTCCGTCCTCTGCTTACTTTGTAGATTCAAAGAATTTTTTAGCAAGCTCCACCTCATAATTGTTTATCTGCTCACAAAAAAATGAATAGATGTCCTCAAGTTTCACAGTCTCTTTAAACGGCTTAAATTCCTCATCATCCTTATCAACAGGTATCTCCCCGGTCATGACAGCTTTGTAATATTCAAAATCATTATTTAGACCGAAACTCTCTACATATTGATTGAACTCAGATAATGAATAACCGTGGTCACGTATTAAACACATCAGATCGAATAAATCTCTTGATCGCACCCTCTCCGCCAGAATCAAAGTCTTCGCAAGCTTTAATCCTTCAATCTCCAGTATGGGGAACGCCCAGCATTTACTTAATTTGTCGGCTTTTTGATAGAAGGTCTTTTGATCCGGAGTCCTGCCGATCGAAAAAAAAGAGACCTTTACCTTATCAATACTGTAATCGCGCACGTAATCAAGCAAATTCAAACCGCTCTGAATCTTGAATGCCGAGATTTGACCGGTAGAGGTTATCAACTGCAGCCTATGATTTTTTTTTAGGAGTTCAACGAGTTGATCGATCGCAAATATGGGTAATTTAGGTTCTGCACAAGCAAGATCCAAATCATTGCTCATGCGATGGCCGATCTGCAAGGACAATGCTGTCCCACCAACCAGAAACAATCGTGTTGCCAAGTCAAACGGTATGGCGTTTGGGTCAATTGCATTGATGGCTTCAAACAGAGAAGCTGTTGCAGATGGGAGGGTTTCCAGATACAATGTCGATTTTTTTTGAGCGTTCATTTAAATTTTTGTAATACGTAAAGCCTCCCGTACACTGCACAGGGTTTCACGGTAAAAAAATTAATTTTCGGATTATGTCGCTCAACCCCGCCTGGCGAAGATCCCGTTATTATGCAGGATAAGGCGGGACTTCCACGAAATACTCCGGTCAAAAGTCTAAAATTTATTAAATAATCCATATCAAGCACTCATTGCCTGACGAATATTTTTTATGGCATTTGTCAACTTAGGTCGAATATCGTCGTATGCACGTGAAGCGATTTGCTTTTCAATGTGATCAACACCATACTTTTTACACAGTCTCACAATGTCCATGAAACGTTGCCCTCTTAAAACTTTTGCAATAAAAATTTCATGCGGCATGTTGCCGGGGTTAGACCAATCGTAGGGGTAATCAAAATCTACCGTGACACTCGGAATAGGTTCAGATTTTTTTTCATAGTTGTTTAATGTTTTTGCTTCACTCGTTGAAACGGCTTGAGGCTCTAAAGAGAAACGCAAATTGAGCGTGTCGATGACAGAACATAAAAGATGGCTTCCCACATTCTTGCCGTTCTCTAAATCCGCAATTGTTTGCCGACGCACGCCCACCTTTCGAGCCAAAGCCTGCTGATTTAAGCCCTTTTCCTTACGTTTTGAACGTAAAAGCTTTCCAATACTTAAGAATCTTTTTTCTGAAGAATGCATAATAATGTTCTATTTATAGAACATTTATCGACAAATTTCAAGTAAAATTTAATTAATTGTTATATAAATAAAACATTTTTGATAAAAACGTGTGCTTTGCGATGAACAGTTTGGCAATAAAGTGCTTTTGGATAAGAAAAATAAATTCAGTAAATTCAGGGACACAATACGTAATTCTCTACTTTACATTCTTTTTTGAATTGAACTACCACCAGCTAAAAGCTGGTGGATTCGTTCCCGACTAAAATCGGCTAAAGGAAAAACACAATACCTCTGAAATTCTCACGAGGGGTATCTTTTTTCATAGCACCGTCGGTGCTTACTCAAGTCTTCGCCTACAGGCGAGGGTTTCTCTCCCCGAGTGAGACAATAATTAAGTATTGTATCCTTTGCATGTATATTGTATAGAAATTTGTATACATACAAAACAACTTCATCGTGAGGGACTATGAAGAAAAACAGATTCCTGCTGGTTGTACCGGGTATTGTTTGTTTGTTCGTTGCCTGCGAACTCGTTCAACAGAAACACTTCCCTACCGTAATTCAAACAGAATCAGGAAAAGTCGAGGGTGTGCTTGGCAAAACATCACTGTATTTCAAGGGTGTTCCTTATGCTGAACCTCCGATGGGAGATCTGCGCTGGCAGCCTCCGGCCGATAAAACTCCATGGGAAGATGTGCTGCAGGCACAGGAGTTCTCAAATGCATGCCCGCAGGTGCCTCCGGTATATGTACAGGAGGAAGTGCTCTGGGATGAAGACTGCCTGTGCCTCAACATTTACCGCCCCCGCGAGAACACGCAGAACCTTCCTGTTATGGTTTTTATCCACGGCGGCGGTTTCCGAGACGGGGCATCCTCATTGTCAACCTATGATGGTGAATGGCTTGCTCAAAACAAAAAAATCGTGCTGGTCACTATCAACTACCGATTGAATATTTTTGGTTTCCTGTACCTGCCGGAAACAGGTATTACCGGCAACTACGGCATTCAGGATCAAATCAAAGCCCTTGAGTGGGTCAATAACAATATCGCGTCCTTTGGCGGCGATCCTGAAAACATTACCGTTTTCGGTGAATCGGCAGGCGGTATCAGCGTGGGACTGCTTCAGGGCCTCAGGCCGGATCTTTTCAACAAGGCTATTATTCAAAGCGGCTTTATAACCTGTAACGCGGATGAAATGGACGCCGCTAATGCCTCAAAAATCGGCTGGCAGCTTGTACAGAAGTTTGGCTGCACAGCCGCTGATGATATTGCAGAGTGCTTGCGGGCCAAGCCTGTTGCAGAGCTTTTGTCCGCCGCCGGCAACATTGATCTAAGCCTGTCCGAAAACAACAGGCAGTACTGGCCGGTTATTGACGGGGATTTTATCAGTGATACACCCCAGGAGCTTATCCTAAAAGGTGCCGGCAGAAATATTCCCCTGATCATGGGTGTCAACGCTGATGAGGGCACCGTGTTTGCACTGGCGCTCGAGATTCAGACTGAAAATGATTATGAAAGCTGGGTTTACAGCTCGTTTCCTGACCATGCCGAAAAGGTTCTTGCACTCTACCCGCTTGCTGAATATGCCACGCCGCAACTGGCAGCTTCAGCCATTGTGGGCGATGTTATCTTTGTCTGTCCGACACGCAGGGCGCTGGTGGAGCTTGCACAATACAATACTCTCCTGTATCAATACTATTTCACCTACCCGCCCCTGCGGACCAGGCCGGTTGACCTAGGGGCCCACCACGGGGCCGAGCTTGCTTATATTTTTCATACATTCAGTGAACATACCCGCGCCGCCCGGCAGGTCTCCCGCAATATAGCAACCCTGTGGACCAGCTTTGCCTCAGAGGGCGTTCCCTCCGCTGATACTATCTTATGGCCTTCCTTTTCATCATCACTGCAGCAGTATCTTATTATCGATCAGGAACTTGCAGTCGATACAGACCTCAACAGGCTGAAGTGCGACTTCTGGGACGGCATGGAACAGTTATCCTGCAGTGATGACAACAATACGGTAATTAGTGATCTGGTTAATAAACAATGGGTGCTGCATTCTTTCGATTCCCCATCGGATAATGAATCAGTAATTCCCGGCACCGAAATCACACTACTGTTGAATGATGACGGCACACTCCAAGGGTCAGGCGGATGCAACAGCTTCTCTGGCGATTTTACAACTGCAGAGGACGGCACCATGGCAGTAATAAATCTGACATGGACGGATATGTCTTGTGAATTTCCGCAGGGGATAATGCAGCAGGAAGAAAGTTACCTCAGCGCCCTCGGCACGGTTAACGGGTTTGCTGATGATGAAACCAGCCTGACACTGCTCTATAACGCTGCGGGATATTCCCTGGATTTTAGTGTTATGCAAAAATCATCTATTGTCGTTACAATAGACGACCAGGCAGAAACCCTGGAGCTTACACGACCGGTTACCCTGCCGATAAACCGTACTGATGCAAATTTTATCATGACGGAATGCGTATTAAAAACATGGTGCTCCTGCAGCGGTCCTCTGGAACTGCATGACGGCTACTGGCGGCATCATTGCTGTGATGACTACCCTAATTGCGAGATAAAAATTGAGATTGCAACCGGTAATGTTGTCTGTTCCCTCTTTGGTTGATTATGGCAGCTCTGACAGAAAATCCTGAAAAAACCATTACAGACGAAATTGAGCGTTTTGTCTCTGAGAGCCCCGGCAACCGCCAGTCAAAAATCGACGGCAGCCCTTACTTTGAGACTCCCCTGGTCGGTTATGCGGATGCACATGATCCCCTTTTTAAGGAAATTAAAAAAAGTATTGGTGATTTCTATTTAACCCCGATTGAGATACTGAAACAGTCCTTTCCTGAACATAACACAGCTTGGGTTGGTGCCAGCGTGATCTCCTGGGTGCTGCCTATCTATAAAAGTATCCGAAAAAGCAACCGTAAGGAAAGCCGTCACCCGTCCAGGGCCTGGGCCTATACCAGAACCTACGGCGAAGAGTTTAACAACATGCTGCGCTCCCACATTGCAGCGTTCATCAATGACCGGGGCTTTCCGACGGCTGCCCCATCTCTAATGCCCTTGTTTAGTGTATGTCCAACTGAAACGGTCGGCTTTACATCAAACTGGTCGGAACGGCATGCTGCCTACGTGGCGGGCTTGGGGACCTTTAGCCTGAGCAGGGGCCTGATAACCCGAAAAGGCATTGCCATGCGCTGCGGCAGCGTGGTTACCGGCCTGAAACTCACCCCCACCCCCAGAGTCTATCAAGACTATCGTCAGAACTGCCTTTTCTATAACTCCGGCACCTGCGGTAAATGTATTGCTCGATGTCCTGCCGGCGCTATTTCCAAGGATGGACACAACAAGGATATCTGTATGGCGCATCTTATGGAAATAATGGTGATGGCTGACAGCTATGATGCAGCCATCCCCGGCTGCGGACTATGTCAGACCGCCGTGCCTTGTGAGGCTGAAATCCCGGTTAAGGTTGAATAATGACGAAGCCGATACGCATTCACTATCTGGCTGCCCTTTTTATCATGATTGTCTGCAGTGCGGGCTGTAGTAAAGAACCCCTGCCGTCCGTTCCGGCACTGCCTGAACAGCTGGGACGGCTCACACTAAGCAGTACGGTACGCGGAGTGCCTGCCAACAAATTCATCTATAAAATGCACGGTAAACTCATTGGCTCCACTGCAAACATTATCGGCTATTACGGAAAAGAAGGTTCAGATAATGTGCTCTATATAAGCTGTTTTGAACATAAAGATTCAGCTCAAAAGGCGCTTGAACTGATGCTGACAAAAATGGTCGGTTCGCAGGCCGGCTTTACTCCTGTAGAAGAAGACAGATTAAATGGAAAAGTTTTTTTTAAAACAACAGGCATGGGCCTGAGCCATTTCTTCTACAGGACTGCAAACCTGGTTGTTTGGTGGCAGGTTGTGCCGCACAAAGCCCGGGAAACTTTTGAAATGCTCCACCAGTATCCTTTCGACAACCAGGATACGGAGGAATAAATAATTTTTTTAATACCCCTATAATTTTTTACTTGCATTCGGGTCTTGCCTTTACTAAGATTTCTCTAAATAAAAAAGGAGCAAGCATGTCGGGGGGCATTTCAGAGTAGTATACATACGGGCTTCTGCTAGCACTGCTGTGCTGGTAGGGGCCTTTTTTATCTTCTGTACATCAGGGCATAATAGGCAACCAACAAAAGGAGGGTACTCCATGAAAAAGCTCGTGTTTCTTATCATCACCCTTTGTCTTACCACCTCGGTCCAGGCCAAAACCTTCTACCTCACAGCAACCGGCAACGGTACCAAGGACGGCTCATCCCTGGCAAATGCCTTCAGCCCGGATGAATTTAACGATTCGGCCAACTGGGACACGGCTGCTGACAATGACACTGATATCGGCCCTGGCGATACGGTGGTGTTAAGCGGTGTGGACGGGTATATAGCCGATACCGACTCCGGGGACAGTGACTATCATGTACTTGAGATTCAGGGCAGCGGCACGCCGACAAGCCCTATAACCATCACTGCCGACCAGAGCAACCCGCCGGTGATCTATGGAGCCGAGTCCATCCACACCTGGGACTGGCAAAAGATTGATTTCATACCGGGTGGAGCAGAACCCTGGGATGAGACGGTAGACAATGACGGGCCGGTCACGTTCGCCATTGACGGTGCGAGTCAGGATAACGGAACCTATAATTATACGCATAAAACCTTCAGCGGCACCCATAGCCAGATACGGATAGAATGTGATATCTGGCCCTATGTGACCTGTGATAATGAATCCCGGGTAACAGTCCTGTCCCTG